>NZ_JBXPBY010000011.1:0-163543 GCF_056930735.1 Acinetobacter sp. B-6
TTGCTCTTCCTCGTTTATGTCGAACACGAGTTAAACAACTCAGCATCGACAATCGTCTAAAAAACTAGACACCTAATACTTGAAAAGCAGACTAATAAGCCTGCTTTTTAAAAACTGGTGTAGAATAATCTACTAAATTGTATCTGGAGCTCTTATCGAGATTTGAACTCGAGACCTCTCCCTTACCAAGGGAGTGCTCTACCACTGAGCTATAAGAGCAATCATCTTCGATGGAGCGGGAGACGAGGGTCGAACTCGCGACATGTAGCTTGGAAGGCTACCGCTCTACCAACTGAGCTACTCCCGCTTAATGTTGGTAATTAACCACTTATCGAAGTTAATGGTGGTGAGAGAAGGATTCGAACCTTCGAAACTTTCGTGGCAGAGTTACAGTCTGCTCCCTTTGACCGCTCGGGAATCTCACCATTTACACTTACTTTCAGTGCCGTTCCTCTACATTATAACACAAAACTTTAAGATGGTGCCGGCACACGGATTCGAACTGTGGACCTACTGATTACAAGTCAGTTGCTCTACCAACTGAGCTATGCCGGCGTTTCTTAGTGTTTCGTACGTTTCGTATCGGAACGGTGTGCAGTTTAGCAAAACTCAGAATCCTTGCAAGTGTTTTTTTTAAAAAAAACCTCAAAAACTCATAAAATCAATCCGTTTGATGATAATTCAACCGCTTTGATCACTGCGCGAGCTTTTATTTGGGTTTCATTCCACTCTGATTCAGGATTTGAGTCCACAACAAGCCCCGCTCCAGCCTGTACATAGACTTTATTTTCACGAATTACACAGGTTCTAATCGCAATCGACATGTCCATTTCACCATGCCAGCCTAAATAACCAACAGCGCCACCAAAAATACCACGCTTTACTGGTTCAACTTCGTCAATAATTTCCATCGCGCGAATTTTTGGCGCACCAGAAAGTGTCCCGGCTGGGAAAGTTGCTTTAAAAACATCCAAAGCGTCAACATCATCCAACACTTCACCCTGCACATTGGAAACAATATGCATGACATGTGAGTAACGCTCGATCACCATTTGATCAGTCACTTGCACTTTACCGATTTTTGAAACACGTCCAATATCGTTACGCCCCAAATCAATCAGCATTAGATGTTCTGCAATTTCTTTTTCATCAGAAAGCAAATCTTTTTCCAGTGCCAAATCTTCTTCTTTGGTTTTTCCACGAGGGCGTGTTCCCGCAAGTGGTCGTACAGTCGCAATACCATTTTCAAGGCGGGAAAGAATCTCTGGTGACGAACCTACAATATGAAATGGTTTTTGGTCAGCAATGGTCTGTCCTTGTACTAGGAATAAATAAGGAGAAGGATTCAAATGACGTAAGGCACGATAAACCTGTAATGGATCACCATCGAAATCCGAGACCATTCGATGCCCAGGTACAACCTGCATCACATCTCCAGCACGAATATACGCTTTGACTTTTTCAATCGACTCTAGAAAACGGTCATGCCCAGTTAAAGATTCAAAATGTGGTGCTGTATGTTTTTTTGCAACCAAACTGATCGGCGTTGCCAATATGGCTTCCAAAGCATCGAGTTGTTGTTGTGCCTTGTTATAAGCTTGTAGATCATTAACATCTGCATGTACGATCAAAAACAAAGTGTCTTTTAAGTTATCAAACACCACCACTGTCTTTGACAGCATCATCCATAAATCAGGTAACCCAACAGGGTCAGCTTCAGGCACATTGCTTAAGCGTGGTTCAATATAACGTACTGCATCATAACCAAAATACCCAACCAAGCCGCCTGTAAAATTTGGCAACGCAGGTAAATCTTGTTGCGTAGGCACTTTAAACTGTGCCTGAAAGTCACGAATATATTGAAATGGATCAGTACATGTCTGTGTCTCAACTCGCCCATCTGGAAATTTAACTGTAAGTTGTCCAGCATTGCAGGAAAATACAGTTGACTCACCCAGACCAATAATCGAGTAACGTGCCCAGTTTTCGCCCCCCTCGACAGATTCAAATAAATATGCCTGTTGGTGCTGTTGTAACCGTGCAAATACTGACAATGGCGTATCCGTATCTGCTAAACGTTGGCGATAAACAGGAATCAGGTTATATCCCGCCGATTTTAATTGTTCAAATTGCGCTAAAGTTGTCATGAGGAATTCTCTCTATTTTCGATATTACTAAGTATTGGTTTGCATACAGCTCACTTAGTGACGCCATCGAAAAGTACCTTTTCCATTCATTCCTCTTTCCTTTTCTCACAACAATTTCAAATATAGGGGTTAAGCCAAAAGCTCTGTTAAATTGTCGACCACCTGTTGCGGTTGACAAAGATGAATATCTTCACCGTGATTATAGCCATAGCTGACCACAATACAATCAACCTCTGCACGGCGTGCAGCTTCTACATCATTACTTGAGTCACCAATCATCAATGTTTTATCGACTGAAGATTGGTATGTTTCCACACAATACAACAATGGTTTTGGGTGTGGTTTTCGTACTTCAAAACGATCTCCACCAATCACATCAATAAAATAGTGATCCATTTTTAATTCTTCTAAAATTTTTCTGGCAGGCTGTTCAGGTTTATTGGTCACACAAATCAGCTTCTTGTTATTTTGCATTCCCCAATCTAAAAACGCTAAAATCCCAGAGAATGGCTGAGTATCTACACATGGTTCGGCATTGTAAATTTCCAAAAATGTATCAAGCAACTGCTGATGCAATACGGGATCAACCTCGCCTTTTAAATATTTTAAAGTACTTTCACAAAATAATGATGTGCCTTTGCCAATCCAAACGCGGACTTGTTGCTCAGTGACTAAAGGAAGATTTAAACGTGCCAAACTCAGATTCATAGCACGATATAAATCAAATGCTGAATCAACCAATGTTCCATCCAAATCAAATAAAATAAGTTCACGTTGGTCTAGCTTTGCCACATTCATGCTGTACACCTAAAATAATTTTTTAAAACTTATCGCACTAAAAATAAAATCCAACTTTAGTCTTTGTATAGACTTTACATAAAACAAAGGCATGCGATTGCATGCCTTGAGTGTATCGCATTCACAGATTATTTAAACAACAGCCATGCAATAATTGCCAAAATGATTAAGACAACCACCGTCATCAAGCCAACTTTGGCATTTTTCTGAGTTTCTATCTCTTTTTCAACGCGTGCTTCTGGCGCTTTAACTTGTTCAATGTCAGGTTTTATTGGCGTATGAATGTCAACACCATCAGGAATTGGAGCTGGCTTAGGTACAGCTACGCCTGATGGCATTCCTTCACGAGTGATTTGTACATTGCTATCTCGTGCCGAAAGCTCTGGCATGCCCTGTTCACTCATTTTTTCTGCCGCACTCGGTTCAACTGATACAGCTGTATCAAGTTCTGCGGTTGCAATAGCCTCAGCAGGTTGTGAAACTGATGGCTCAACTTGTGCAATCTCTGGTTCAGCATCTGCAATGATAGAGGTAGGCTCTACGATCGATTGATCAGCCACTTCAACTGCTTTTACAGGTGCAAGTACATTGAATTTAATGCTGGCAAATTGAACAATATCGCCATCCATCAACATTTTATCTTGATCGATGCGTATATCGTTCACAAAAGTTCCGTTTGATGACTTTAAGTCCTTTACCCATAATGCATCGTCTTTCAATAAAAATGCGGCATGGCGACGTGAGATTTCCGCAGACTGCAATAAAAGATCCGCATCTTGATGGCGACCCACCAACATGTCACGATCAATCGTCACTTCCTGCCCTTCTAGCTCACCCGAAATTGCTTGTAATTTCCAAGTCATCGTCATTCTCTCATTCCAATTTACATTTATCTTAACACGACATATCTAGAGTTCTAAATCAACTTAAAACCATACTTTAGCTCATGAATCAAACAAGCCATTGCAACAAATTAACTGTAAATCTTAAACATTCAATCAAACAGCTGATTTAATTTTAACACTCAAAATATCCGCTACTGCTTACGGATATCATTTGGTTCCTCTGCTACAGGGGTTGTAACCGCATTGCTTTTGTTTGGATTTGTTGCTACACCACCTGCGGGTACTTTCTGATATTGACTGGATGGCTGTGCCGTCGGCTGTGGTTGAATCAGTTTAGGCTGAGTATTTGGTGACGAGGTAATAGGCAAACGCTGTTGGAATACATCATCAACATTGGCAGGCAGTTTGGCAAAATTCCCATCTTTATCCATCGCCAATTGCAAGCTGTATAGCTGGTCATAACGCTGTTGGGATAAACGACGTATTTCTGTATCGCCACCCACAATTGTTGGATGAATAAACACTAAAAGATTACGTTTAACATTTGACTTTGCATCTGATCTAAATAAACGTCCCAAACCAGGAATATCTCCTAAGAATGGCACAGATTGACGACCAAGAACCGTATCATCAGAAATCAGCCCACCCAATACGACTGTTTGTCCATGATCAGCTGTTACTGTTGTTTTGATAGAGCGTTTACTGGTGACTAAGTCCTGAGCTTGTCCTTTACTAGATTTAACACCTGAAACCTCTTGCTCTACCTCCAAACGAATTGTCCCCCCTTCCCCAATATGCGGAACAACTTTTAAAGTCACCCCAACATCTTTACGTTCGATCGAAGTATAGGGATTTACTGTTCCGCCGGTACCTGTAGATACAGACCCTGTTACAAAAGGTACATTTTCACCCACAACGATATAGGCTTCTTCATTGTCCATGGTCAGAATAGACGGTGTAGAGAGCAGATTTGATTTCGTTCGCTCTTTTAAAGCCTGAATCACTGCACCATAGAGCTTACGAGAACCATCAGCACCTTCTTTATAATCGCCTAAAATAAGTGAAGTTCCGGGTTTAACTGCATTACCCAAACCTGCTGCACCACCAGATAAATAACCCGCAGCTAGTGCCGCCAAACTACTGCCGATATTATCAAAATTAATCAGCCCCACACCACTGCTGATATCACCCATTGCCCATTGCACACCCAATTGATCTGCATCATTGCCCTGAATTTCTATAATGGTTGCTTCAATCAACACTTGTTGACGGCGTACATCCAATTGCTGGATGGCGGCTTCTATTTCTCGCATCAATTGTGGTTCGGCTTTGACCACTAAGGCATTTTGCGCCCCATCTGCAATGATACTGACACCATTGGCATTAAAGCTGGTGACATTGTTTTGATTATTGTTATTGGAATTGCTATTTAAATTAATCCCCGGCGTTGAAATACTGCTACTGCCTGAACTGGAATTTGAAGAAGAGTTATTACTGTTATTGTTTAAATTACTGCTATTACTAGAATTATTATTGGTCGAAGAATTATTTGAATTTGAATTGACTGCTTGCCCAGTGACTAAGCCTTGTAAAATTTCAGAGAGATTTTTTGCACTGGCGTATTTGAGTTTAAATACTTTTAGTCCACCTAAACGATCTGCTGATGGCACATCAAGCATTTCAATCATATTACGAATACGTTTGCGTGTACCTGTATCGCCTTTAATTAAAATACGGTTGGTACGTACATCTGCAATAATACGTACCCGTGCCCCTGCGAAATCTTTTGATGCGCCAGTCGCACTCATTGCATCCAATTGTTTAATGATTTCTTCAGCCTGACTTTGCTGCAAAGGTACAGCTTCAATATCATTTTGTCCTGTACCATCCAAATTACGAATGATGGTTTCAAGTTGATAAATATTTGCCGCTCGATCTGAAACAATTAACGCATTGGTGCCTTGTATGGCTGCCAAATGAGCAAATTGAGGCATTAACGGTCTAAGTGCAGGAATTAAATCATTTGGATTAGTATTTTCTAACCAAATTACCCGTGTGACCACCTGATCACCGCGTGCATTGTTGCGTGGATCATAAGGAACACCAGAGTTTTTAACATTACTGTCAGGCACTAAACGTATGGTATTGCCTGATGGAATCGCCACTACACCATTGACATTGAGCACACCTAAAAATAGGTCATAAACTTCGTTTTTATTGAGGGGTTTGTTTGAAATAACAGTTACATTGCCACGTACGCGCGGATCAACAGCAAAGTTTTTACCCGTAATATCTGCAACTTCATTGATAAAAGCCGTGAGATCAGCATCGCGTAAGTTAATCTTCCACGTCTGAGCATATGTTGCTGTACTAACTGCAACCATCATGGGTGCTGCTGCAACGATAGCCCAGAGTGGTCGATTGTGAGTCAAAAAAGCCATAACTTATTATCTATCCTAATTTTATTTGTAGTCCTAGCCACTTACAAACTTTGCTGAATGGTCATCACCTGATCACCACGCTTAATTTCAATTTTTACTTTTCCTTCACGCTTTGCTTGTTCTAGCAGTTGAACATCACTCTGTCCTTGACCGACTGACTGCCCATTGAGTGAAAGAATGCGATCCCCAGACCGAAGTCCTAATTTATTTCGAAGTGCTGCGGGGGTTTGTTCTGTCACCTCATAGCCTTGTCCGCTATTGGTGTTCACCCCCATGTTCTTTAGATATTGTTCTCGATTTTCATTCATTCGATCAATTGCCTGCCCCAACGCATTCTGACTGGTATTTTGTGGTGGCGGTACAGCTTGATCTGGATTACTGGTTGGTGTTGCCATATTCGAATCTGCAGGCTGCCCAGGTAACGGCTGATATAAATTATCCAAACCGGTAAAACGTAACTCTTTACTATTATTGCCACCTTGGCTTAAAACGATATGATCCCAATATACTTCTGACAACTGATAACTGGTGCCTTCTATGGTTTCACCAACCACATAACGATCTGCCGTTTCCTTTACTTTAATCACAGCCGATGAAAAGCGTGCAGGATAACTCACCACAACACCCTGCAATACCATTGGAATGCTGTCATCTGCTGTTGCGCTTGAACCCACTTCATTAAACAAGGAAAAACTTGAAATATTAGGAACTTGTGCTTGTTGCGAGCCTAGACTCACTTGTTCAGGTTGCATCACTTGAGGTGGTGCGACCACCCACCAAAAAATAGAGGCTAATTTCCAACACAATGCCAAAATCAATATAAATAAGGCAACAGGTGCGAGATGTTCTGCTTTTTTCCAAGAAATGTTTTCAAACTGTTCTTTTATATTCATTAGAAACCACCTTGAATCAGTGGTTGTCTTGAACTGATCACAAATGTATCCAGTCCAGCTTTTCCATCATAAGATGGAACATTGAGTAACATTCTTTGGGTCAATTGTACATCCAACATCATACTTGGATCTAAACTAATATTCGCCATTTTTTGACTGCGTTGATCTTGAATATCAAAAATCAGTTTACCCGCTTCATCTTTTAGCTGTGCATTTAAAGAAGGGATATTCATTTGATCTTGCCGTTGACCAAAAGTATAGCGAAGTTCACCACCAGCCCAATGCAGCTGACCATCAACATCACTAAATCCAGCATCTTTTTTAAAACGAAGGCTCATGTCCGAAATCTGTATGGCATTTGCAGGCCATTGCCAGTTGGCGATATTTTTCAATGTTTCAGGAGCAATCTGACCTTGCATTTGATTAACAATAATTTTTTTACCCAAGCCATAGCCCACAACCCCATTAAGTTGCGTTTGTCCACTATGAACTTCAACATTTGCCCCAACACGCAATAAGATTAAATCCCAAGGACGCGTACGCCATGAAACTGACCCACGTAAATTACCTTTATGCCAATCCGCTTGCCCTTGCCAAATATTGCCACTGATATTGTGTAAGGTTTGATTATTTTTATAAAATTTAGCAATTAACCATGTTGCAGGAACTTGTAAAAGTACAAAAATTAAAAAAGCGACAACTCCAGTAATCCACCAGGTCATCTGTTTTGATTTTTTATTCATCCAGCTTTACCATCATTGATTTATTCTTCCATGCAAGATGATGCCCTCTTGTTTATACATTATGCATAATTTTTTCATATCGCCAATTCACTCGTATAAAAAAACCAAGCAGTTTTGCTTGGTTCTTTTATTTTATCGTCATTGAATGACACTTAGATGAAGATTAGATCAAGAAATCTTCTAATTTAGCGCCTTTTTCAATTTCAGCAACCAACCAGCGAGGTTGCTTACCACGACCCGTCCAAGTTTCAGCCGTGTTTTTCTTATTGCGGTAGCGTGGCTCAACAGCTTTACGTGTTGTCTTTTTACGTTTTTGAGCACCATACTCAATAAACTGCTCTAGGCTTAAACCCGCAGATTCTGCAATTTCAACAATCTTATTATAAGCATCTTCGATCGCTTGATCTTTTTTACTTTCAATTAAAGCTTCAGCTTCAGCTGTTAACTTTCTTAACTCTTCAACAGATAAATTACTAATATCAGGCATCATTAACACTCCACATTAAACTTCGCAAATATATTTAAAATAAATTCACAGCAATAGTATTTTTATTTATACCAATTGGCAATACATATATTCCCCAATAAATACATAAAACAACAAAAAATGATTATAACACGCCAAAAATGTTTATTTATCCCAGTCAAAATAAACATACAACAAAAAGTAATTTTTGATACACGTTTTAAATATAATGATGATAACTGTAGCGTTTTTATAAATTCAGCAAATTGTTTTGAACTGTTGCTTCGAGATCAATTATAACTTTTCTTAAATTTTCAGGTATTAATGCTTTTTTCATAGAATCTTTATCTACAAATACGATGACCGCTTCACCATCGGCAACAATCTCCTGTTGCTGTTCACTGAATAATACATAATGCATGCGTATTGCACTATTGCGCATTTCCGCTATACCTGCACCAATATGTAGCACATCTGGATAAAATACTGGTTTTAAATATTTACATTGACTTGAAGCAACCACAGTTAAAACATCTTGTTCAAATACATTTAAACGATCAAAATATGCAATACGCGCACTTTCTATATAACGATAATACTGCACATTATTCACATGACCAAAAGCATCCATATCTCCCCAAGCGACCTTTTGTTCATAAACGATAGGGAATTGTGCCAATAGATTCATAATGTATTCTCAAATTTTAAACTGAATGTAGTTGCTGTCTTTTTCAAAAATTGAATTCAATTGCTGAATTAATTCATCATTGCCATTTAGAGTGGCTTTAATCCGTAAATAATTCATCAAAATATCATTTGGATATAATGCTAAGAGCTGATCCGCTTCTGTTTCACGTTGTGTCGCCGTATATATATGCCACTTTGCAAAACTAAATACAGGAATATTTATATACTTACTTTCCAGATGAATAATCTGTTGTTCCAGATATTCATAATCTGGATTTTGCCGAAGCAACTGTTGTTGAAACCATAAGTAGAAAACATCCTGATCGAATTTCTCATCCAGCAATTGAATGGCAAGTTGTTGCTGTTGCTGTGCCAGCTCAGGTAGACGAGTAATTAACTTCAACCATAATACTTTGGTGTCATAGGGCATTTGATCAAGTAAAGGTGCGATTTCAAAAAACTTGTGCTGTAATAACTCCAAGTCCTCAAATTGCGCTTGATCATAGCAACCTAAAAGCTGAATCAACCATTGTTGTTTGGTCGCGACTTCCAACTGTCCAAATTGGCTTGAATGTAAATAGTGCCAAGGTGACTGGATTGCAAACTGTCCCCATAATTTTTGTACTGATAATTTATAACTTTCTGAAAGTTGACTGAGCCATGGCGACAACTCATGACCATTTAAAAACTCTAAATGAGTTAAAGCTTGCTGACTGTCATGCTGCGCTAAATAAATTTCGATACGGAGAATTTCGGCCAATTCAAATGCTGAGGGTGGGCTATTTTCCAAAGCTTGCAAAGCTGCTGCATAATCACCTTGCTTGAACAATATTCGGGATTGAATAATCGCTTTTAATAAACCCGATTGATCAAAAATATTTTGAATAACCTGTTCTTGCTCATCTTCACCATCTAATAACCATAACACGCCCAATTGCTCAAAGGGATGCAAATCACTAAAGTTTAAAACCTGTTCTAATTTTCTTTTTTCTCGGCGTAAGTAACGGTTTAAGGCATACCACATCACATGCATAAGAAAGCTGATGATAACGCCTAAAAATAACAACACCCATAAGTTCGTCTGGATTTGAATATTATGCCAAAGCACATAAACATAACCTGCCCCTGCGGTATAACTGAGTACACTTAAAATCGCAAAAATAATCAGGCTAATAAAGGCATAGATCAAGAAAATATGTTTCATCTCACAACCCCAACACTGCCAAGCTATTCAGCTTAGGAACAGGAGATTGTGAGCTCTGTTTAATTTTTAATAATTGTTGTTTGATGTTCTGACTCGCAGCATCAGGCAACAGTTCAAGCTGTTGAATCGCCTGATTCAGCATGGCTTTATATTCAACATTTTGACCTTTAACTAGAAGTTGTTGAGCGAGCAAGAGTCTCAATTGAGTTTCTTTTAAAATAAAGCGGCGATTGCTCAATTCTGGTGTATCCGCACTAAGTACATCGACCTTGAACCATTTCTCCCAAAAGTGGGCACTCTGACTGGTATTTAATTTGAGTTGATTATTTTTCAGTTCTGCAGTCAAACTTTGATCAACTTGTTTGATTAAGCTATCCAACTGATCTTGCTGTGCATTTCTTTCAATCACAAACTGTTGGATATTCTGCATATCTTGAGCAATGCTTTGATGCAGACTTTGCTTGACTGCCTCTGCCAATGCGTATTGATCTAAAGATTGGTTAATTTGGGTTAAATGCTCCAGCGCGTAGACAAATTGCTGTTGTTGTATCGCAAACTGAACCAACTCGAGTTGCTGTTTAATCAACACACTTGGGTTGATTCCCGTACTGGGTTCTTTGAGTACAGGAGGTTGCTTGCTTGTTTCTTGACTCGGTTCATCCGCTTGTCTTTTTACTGCCACCAATTGATCGTTCAAACTGGCATTTTTTTGTTCACTTTTATGAAGTGTTTGTTGAATCTCATCCAACTGTTGTGAAACATGATAGAAGTCATAACTCAACTTAATGAGCCATCCTAGAGCGATCAACAATAAGATATAAATAAACTTCTTCATAATTTCCTTTGCAACTGCACAATGCTATGTAGAATTGCTTTTGGTTCTAGCGTTAAAATTTGAGTGATATTAAAACATTTTTGAGTCGTATTTTTATCATGCATTAATAATTGATACAAACGCTCACCCAAAACTAAATAATGACAGGCATCAACCAAATGAGGATGCTTTTCTGTCAACGCCAACCAATTTCGCCAGCTTGCTTCACTACTGATACAAGTCCAGTAAGGCGGCTCAAATTGATTTATTTGATTGAGCAAAGCAGAAAACTGTATTTGGGTTTCTGGTGGGCATAAACGCTCGTATAAAACAAAGTTTAAAACATCAATATGACGTTCTTGGCACTGTTGCATCATAAATTGGCGACCACCTTTACCGCGCCAAAATGCAATTTTCTGAATATTCTCTATGCTGTTAAATATCGGTAAACTCAGCATACCTTCGGAGCTTTCCACTTCGGGTACATGACTTGCTATCCCAAACTCAGCCAAGCATTGAGCCGTTTTTTTTCCAACAGCAATCCATTGAATATGTTGAATTTGTGCAAGTGAGAGTCCTGACTGTTGTAGATATTGCATCCCAATCTGCACAGCCATCGGGCTGACTACGACGATACACTGTGTTGTTAAAAGTTTTGAATACAGTGTAGCTAAAGTACTGTCATATGGACGGGGCTTTAACGCTAATAAAGGCAAATCAACCACAGTAAAACCTGATTGACGCAAGCATGCTGTTAAAGGCTCAGCTCGGTCAATCGGACGTGTATTGATAAACAGCATCGCAATCCAATTACTGTGTTTGATACAGTGCTTTAAGTAAATCCCCAGCACCAAGTTGCAATAAATCTTGTGCGAGTTTTACACCCAACTGCTCTGCTTGTTCGGCAGTACCACTGACCTTGCTACACAGCAATGTCTGACCGTCAGTACTTCCAACACGACCTTCTAAAGACAATACTTGATTGTCCAGTGTTGCAAAGCCTGCAATTGGTACCTGACATCCACCCTCAAGATAAGCATTGAAGGCGCGTTCAGCACGCACACACGCATTGGTTTCATTGTGCATCAAAGGCAGAATCAGATTTAAAGTTTCAGGGTCATTAGAACGACACTCTAAACCTAATGCACCTTGTCCCACAGCAGGCAAGCTGAGTTCTGGTGCGAGACTATGACGGATACGTTGTGCAAGCCCTAAACGCTTTAACCCAGCACTGGCGAGAATAATCGCATCATACTGACCTGCATCAAGCTTAGACAAGCGTGTACCCACATTGCCTCGTAAATCAATCACATCCAAATCAGGACGCTGTTTCAGAATTTGACATTTACGGCGTAGACTGGAAGTACCAAGTTTGGCACCTTGAGGTAAATCTTCAAACTTTGCATAATGATTTGAAACAAAGGCGTCAAATGGATCTTCACGCTCACAGATCACCGCCAGCTCTAAACCTTCAGGCAATTGCATAGGGACATCTTTCATAGAATGTACAGCTAAATCTGCACGTCCATCCATCAATGCTGCTTCAAGTTCTTTGACAAATAAACCCTTTCCACCAATCTTAGCCAAGGGCGTGTCTAAAATTTTGTCACCTTGAGTGACAAAAGTCACCAACTCTACTTTGATATGCGGATGCAATTGTTCTAAACGATCACGAATATGTTCTGCCTGCCACAATGCAAGCGGGCTTTGTCGAGTTGCGATTTTCAAGGTTTTCATCATTTCAGTTTTGCCAAACTTTTAAACACTCTAAACTTACCCTGCAATCTTAAAAATGCAAGTAAATTATCAAAATGATTTATCTTTCACACAAAACTATAAATTCTGCATGCGTTCCCTAAGCAATGGTAAATGTCGACGACTCACCGCCAGACGCTCCTCAAGCTCACGGCATCGCGCTTGATACTGTCCTGAAGCAACCATTTCCAGACCATCCAAATAATCCAAAGAAATGAGTGCATTACGGTGTATTCGTATAAAACGATCTGAAAATTCAGTTTCCAAATCCTTTAAGGTTTCATCAATCAAAACGCTCCCATTTTTATGGCGAACGGTGACATATTTTTGATCTGCTAAAAAATAATAAATATTTTCAACAGGGATCAGTTCCAAACCTCGATAGGTTTTTGCAGCAATTTGCTGCCTTTGCACTTTTTCTTCCATGAGTTCTTTTTTTTCTATCTGAGTTAATTGAGCTTGCGTCAGTTTAGTCACATTCCCTAAAACTGTTTCCAATTCATCCTTGGCAATTGGCTTTAACAAATATCCTTTTGCTTGAGATTGAATCGCCTGTAAAGCGTGCTCATCAAACGCTGTACAAAATACGATTGCAGGCATCGGGTTAAAATGCGCCAAATGTTGCGCACAACTTAAGCCATCCATTTCTGGCATCTGAATATCCAGCAACACGACGTCAGGCTCAAACTGTTGAACCATCTCCAATGCTTGCTTTCCATGTTGTGCTGTGGCAATAACCTGATGCCCAAGTTGCGACACCAACCGTGATAAGCGTTCCACTGCAAGCGGTTCATCATCACAAATCAGGATGTCCATTGCTCCTCCTTACCCAAATACCTACATTATTTATTTTTAATACATGTCCCAATCATCTATTTTTATACTGATATTGAATGACCATTGTAAATAATCCATTCCCTGCATAATTCCGAAAATAAACAGAATCGCCAAAATGTGCTTTTAAACGCTGTTTTACATTTTCTAAAGCAATTCCATGCCCTTGTCTCACTTTTATTCTATCTTGTAAAAATGGGTTGGTAATGACTATATTGACTTGATTTTGCAATATTTCAACCAGTATCCCAATCTTGGCATCTTTCATTTGGTTTTCGACCCCATAAAAAATACTGTTTTCAATTAAGGGTTGCAGGGTTAATAATGGAATTTGCACATATTCCAATAATCCTGGCTGTGGAATATTCCACTCGACATTTAAACGCTCGCCCAAACGGATTTGTTCAATGGCAATATATTGTTTCGATAATTGTATTTCTTCTTTTAAGGTCACCAATTTTAATTCTTGAAAGCTTGCTCTAAACAATTTTGACAAGTCAATCAGCATTTGTTCTGCTTTATCTGGATCAATTGCAATTAAACTCACCACACTGTTTAAACTATTAAATAGAAAATGAGGATGAATTCGCGCCTGCATGGCTTGAACCCGTGCATTTAATTCACTGTGTTGTTGTAAAACGGCTTGCTCACGAATATACATATAACGCAAACAAAATGCACCGAGTAATATCCCATAACTTAAATGCAAAATAAGATTATGACTGATATCGCTTGTCGAAATATTTTGTAAAGAAAAATGAACAGCCCAATAATGCACAATATTCAGCACCAAAGTTGTGCACATGACGATGACCTGTAAAAGTATAAAGCTGAAAATCATCACCGACAAATAAGTATATTGCGCTAACCTTTTGGCAAATAGATCTTGAAAGGCAGCAAATGCCAATAATATCCAGTTAATATATAAAATATATTCTAAAACATGCCAAACATTTAAATTACTCCACGACTGTGCTTCTGCCAGTGCCAATAAAAAAGCCAATACATTACTGGAAATAAATAATTCCAATAAATACTGACGATGCCCCATTTTGCTAAAAAAATACGAAGGCTGAAAATGCGAAGTAGATTTTCTTGATGAATGATTGTGCTTTACTTCGGCAAGTGAGGCTGAATTTGTTATACTGCGTTTAGTTCTACTGCTTTTTTTCCTACTGAGCCGATATGACCACATCTTCTAATTCCTCTAATCCGTCACAAGCCCAAACTTCAGGCATGTGGGGCGGTCGTTTCTCTGAAGCTACTGATGCCTTTGTTGCTGAATTTACTGCTTCTGTCCAGTTTGACCAACGCTTTTATAAACAAGATATTGCTGGCTCTATTGCACATGCAACTATGTTAGCAAAAGTTGGGGTGCTTACAGAACAAGAACGTGATGACATTATCAATGGTTTGAATACAATTAAAACTGAAATTGAAGCAGGTCAATTCGAATGGCGCATCGATCTTGAAGATGTGCATATGAATATCGAATCTCGCTTGACTCAGCGTATTGGTATCACAGGCAAAAAGCTACACACCGGGCGTAGCCGTAATGACCAAGTTGCGACAGATATTCGTCTCTATGTTCGCGATGAAATTGACGCAGTTTTAAAATTACTGGAAAAACTACAAAAAGGTATTCTTCGCTTAGCCAGCAACAATACCCAAACCATCATGCCTGGGTTTACTCATTTACAAACTGCACAGCCTGTGACTTTTGGTCATCATTTAATGGCTTGGTTTGAAATGTTGGTACGTGACTCTGAGCGTCTGATTGACTGTCGTAAACGTGTTAACCGTATGCCTTTGGGTTCAGCGGCATTGGCGGGTACGACCTATCCGATCGATCGTGCGTTCACTGCGGAATTATTAGGTTTTGAAGCAGTTGCTGAAAACTCGCTAGATGCGGTATCAGACCGTGACTTTGCCATTGAATTCAACGCAGCTGCTTCACTAATCATGATGCATTTATCACGTATGTCAGAAGAATTGATTCTTTGGACGTCTGCACAATTTAAATTTGTGAATATTCCAGACCGTTTCTGTACTGGTTCTTCGATCATGCCACAGAAGAAAAACCCAGATGTTCCAGAATTGGTTCGTGGTAAAACTGGTCGTGTCTATGGCGATCTTATGAGCCTGTTAACCTTGATGAAAGGTCAACCTTTGGCATATAACAAAGACAATCAAGAAGACAAAGAACCATTATTTGATGCGATTGATACCATCCGTGGTTCATTGATGGCTTTCGCAGACATGATTCCTGCACTGGTACCGAATGTTGATGTAATGCGTGAAGCAGCACTTCGTGGCTTCTCTACCGCAACAGATTTGGCAGATTATCTGGTTAAAAATGGAGTCGCTTTCCGTGATGCCCATGAAATCGTAGGTAAGGCAGTTGCATTGGGTGTTCAGGAATCTAAAGACCTTTCCGAATTAACGCTTGAACAATTACAGCAGTTCTCTGATTTAATTCAGGCAGATGTATTTGAAAAAGCATTGACATTAGAAGCTTCAGTGAATGCCCGTAACCATATTGGTGGGACTGCACCTGCTCAAGTGGCAGCGGCGATTGAACGCGCTCATACACGTTTAGAAAAACTTTATGCATAAGGAGTTTTGATATGACTCGACAAGTATTTTGCCGTAAATATCAAAAAGAGTTAGAAGGTTTAGACTTTGCACCTTTCCCAGGCGCCAAAGGACAGGAATTATTTGATACTGTGTCTAAACAAGCTTGGCAAGAATGGTTAAAGCATCAAACCACATTGATTAATGAAAAACGTTTAAATGTATTTGAAGCGGATGCTAAGAAGTTTTTAGAAGAACAACGTGAAAAATTCTTCAATAATGATGAATCGTTGGAAAAAGCTGAAGGGCTTAAACCAGAGTAGTATTCAAAGATCTATACATTGGTCATTTGAAAGCAAACTGTGTATTGTGCTTCATAAAGAAATCCCCTGATGGGGATTTTTTTATAGTCTATTGATGCTCAAAAGAACAAAGCACTTAAAACATTGCCAGAATCTAATCGCATTTCTCGAAATAAGGTTAAATTAATATACGTTCAACTTAACGCTATTCGTTCAAATATTTTATATAGCGCTTAGGTTGTAGAAAGATTCTGTTTTTCCCTATAGCAATTTGACCAACATCTACCAATTTGACCAGCATCGCTATCGCATTTTGCAGCATGGATGCCATAGATTAAGCTGTTCTAGCTTAGCTCTGATTTGATACTCATCAAACCCCATTACCTACGCTGATCGTGCCATGTGAGAAGTGCGATTTTTGTTTTTGCAGACATAAAAAAAGGAGTCTTGGAGACTCCTATAAACTTCAGAAACGACAGCTATTTGCATTCTGAAACATATCTTGATGCTAGCCAGTATAATCATGAAAACATGTTATACATTGACCAAACATACATATTTTGTGACAAATCACGACAATCGAACTGATAATTCGCGCTTTCAGATCAATGGAGACAAGAATAGCGCTCCAAACCAATCAGATGAGTCAAAGCTAAACTTTAACAAAACACAAGATCAGGCGACTGAATCTACACGGTTCGCCGAATGTTCTTCAATCACTTGTGGCTTTTTCTCAACCCATTTTGCAGGAAAATACTTTTCAACGGTTGTTGAAACCCAGTGTGCAATGGGCTGAGGTAGCGTGATTCCCAACGGATTTTGCTCTTGTAAATCTGCGGATGAGATCACCCGCGTTCCCATCAGATAGTCAAACCACGGCTTGGTCACACACCAGTTTGCATCTTGATTTGCATTCATATGATGGTCATAGTGCCAAGGAATTTTCTTCATCGCCCATGTTGGCTCTAAATGTGCACGGCGGTGAATATAATAATAATTACATGCACTATATAAAGACGCAGCCACCATGCCTTTTGAAATCGGATAAAAAATTAAACTTGCAGCACCTGCAACCACTGCCAATGAAACAATTTCATTTTTGGTGCGCCAATTCGATATACCTTGCACATAACCATCATCATGAAAATCCTGCTTACGGACTTCGCGGTGATGTTCCCAATGCGATTTCATACTTCTTGGAACAGGGCTAAAACGTGGCTTTCCAGGACGGTGCTGACCATGCAAAATATAATTATGTGCAATCCACTCAAAGCCGTTCGCAAAGACCAATCCAACTAAAAAGCCTTTTAACATGTTTTTTCTCCTCTGCTTATTTTTTAATATAAAACTGTGCTGAAAAAAGATATTGACATGGAAAAGTATTTTCATTGACAAATCACGACATGAACACTATAGAAAATCTATCACCAACCCCATAAAATGCGACTTGTTTGCTGGATTTAAACTCGCTTAAAATAGCACCAAGTTTGATCTTACATGATGTAAATCGCACAACAACAAGATGTGTCAATGATGCTATTAAAGGATTATGCAGGCTCCGTTTATGGAGGGCTTGGGCAATTACTCTATACCTTTAGCGAAGCTAGAGGCTTAAACATTTCACCCAAGTTACAACAGGTTCAAAATCTTGAACGCTTTGACTATACCGTTTGGCGTGAAATTTTGGATGAGATACAGTCACAAGTACAAAGCCCTGCTTTAGGGCTAGAAATCGCACCTTATGTACAACCGAAGCATATAGGGATTATTGCCTATATTGCACAGTCCTGTGACAGTTTAGGAGAAGCCCTCAGCCGCTATCATGATTTTCATCGTTTAATTTATGATGGTAGCCCACTTAAAGTCGAATATTATGATGAACAACATATTTCGGTGGGTTGGGCAAATCTACCGGCTCACTTCACCACTCAAATCACGGATGAAATCGCGATTGCTGTGATGATTCAATTTTTACGTTTATTTGTTTCTGACAATATTCAACTTTCTCAAGTCAATTTTATTCACCAAGTACCCAAAAATAGCATGGCATATGAAAGCTTTTTCAATTGTCCAGTAAAGTTCCAACAACCAAAAGTTGAGATGATCTTCCCTATTTCTGCTTTAACCATTCCGGTTAAACAAAGTGACCAAACCTTACAAAAGTTGCTGATGCAACAAGCACAAGCTCTACTGGACAGCTTGCCGAATACCACCCAATTAGATGAGCGCTTACAACAAAGTATTTTATTGGGGCTACAAAAAAATAATTATCAAATTAAGGAAGTTGCCAAGCAGCTCAATATGTCTACACGCCAATTACAACGTCATTTACAAAGTCAAAATACCACCTATCAACAACGTGTCCAAGATGTTCGGCAACTACTCGCCTTTCAATATTTGCAGGATCGCTATTTAGGACTACATGAAATTGCTTTGCTTTTGAGCTACTCCGAACAAAGTGCCTTTCAACGTGCTTTTAAACAATGGACTGGGCTCACACCGCAACAATGGCGACTTCAAAATCGAAATACTTAAACATCATCGTGCCTGATTTAAATGATAAATATTTATTAAATTTCCTCTATTAATGCTTTATTTAGATCATATTTTTGGCAAATCTTTGCGGTTTTTTCCACAATTAAATCAGAACATTAAGTGATAGTATTATCAATAAATTATATTTGTGATTCAATTTTCATATTTTTAAACTATGATAATGATGCTGAAAATATAAAGTTGTACCTCATCGAAAGATTATCAACTATTTAAAAAATAGCGACATAACCCATTCCGTTCAAAAAAATAAATAGGAATCAATATGAATAAATATCTTGCAGAATTTATCGGAACTTTTTGGCTGGTCTTTGGAGGATGTGGTAGCGCGGTACTTGCTGCTGCTTTCCCAGAATTAGGCATAGGTTTTGCTGGTGTAGCACTGGCATTCGGTCTTACAGTACTTACTGGTGCTTATGCACTCGGTCATATTTCAGGTGGACACTTCAATCCAGCAGTCAGTGTTGGTTTATGGGTGGGTGGTCGTTTTGATGCCAAAGACCTCGTTCCATATATCATTGCTCAAGTCGTCGGCGGTATTCTCGCGGCTTTTATCTTATATTTAATTGTTCAAGGACAGGCTGGGTTCGCTGGAACAGGTGGCTTTGCAACCAACGGTTATGGAGATTTGTCTCCTGGAAAATATTCTTTGGTTTCAGCATTGATCATTGAAATTGTTTTAACCGCAGTATTCTTAATCGTAATTTTAGGTGCAACGGATAAACACGCACCAGCAGGCTTTGCACCGATTGCGATTGGTTTGGCGCTAACCCTAATCCATTTAATCAGTATTCCTGTAACCAACACTTCCGTCAATCCAGCACGCAGTACCGCGGTCGCTTTATTTGCAGAAACCGCTGCATTGAGCCAACTGTGGTTATTCTGGGTTGCGCCGATCGTGGGCGCTGTAATTGGTGCAATTATTTATAAAGTCGTTGGAAATGAAGCACGCAATTAAATGCTGCGGTTTAAACCACACACATTGATCTTTAATTCAGTCTGTTAAATTTTAAAAAACCTGCTGAAGCAGGTTTTTTATCTCAATCTTTAAATAGAAATTAAATCAATAGCGCTTAAAGAAACGGATTTTCTATTTCACCTTCATTTTGACGAACAATCTGCGCGGGCAGATCACTTTGCTTCTCCAAAGTTGCCACAATGTCATTCAAATAACTTTGTAAAACTTTAGCAGCTTTTAAGCCTGCTTGATCCTTAGTAATCTGCAAGTTGCCATAGACATTGATACAATCCAGTTGATTTTCTAAGGTCAAATCATGAATTGCATGCGATTCCGTATCATTTTCAAAAGCTTTAAACATTTTAATTTTCTCTATTTTTAACGTTATAAACAAAAAACCTGCTTGTATATACTCTTTTAAGCACCATCATACCCAGCCTCTTGCAAAGCGAGTAGCCACTTTCAATATCCATATGATTTAGCTTTGATCATCATTTTTTGCTGGATTAAACAACTCTAGTATAGATAGATTCTCCTCTAATACGGCTTTAATTATTTCAAAATTTGTAAAATATAATGCAACAAAGCTTCAGCCAATTGTTTTACCAAAGCATCTTTGGTTTCTTCATCTACTTTAGGCAACTCAATATTGCTGGTCGATGTAGAACGACTGGCAGGCTGGAATTGTTTTTGTACCGTGGTAATCTGATCCTGTGGCACAGCTTCAGCACACTGACTTTCTGCATCCCAATGAGAATATTCAATTTCCTTATTGGCTTTTACTTGATTGGCATTTAAAGGCAATTTATAGGTATTACGCTTTTGTTCCTCGGTGAGCTGTGGAAATAAGTTTATCCCTAGCTGTTCTTCCAAATAACACACACTGACCACTTTGACCTGCAATGAATTATTATTAGGTGCGTAATAAGCACCAATAATGCCATGTTTAGGCAAATAGATCGCTTTAAAGACAGCGGTTGGAACAATCACACCACGACCAATGGTTTTAAGTTTTTTGCCGCTAAATAATGGTCCCGTAACCACATAAACATCTTTCTTTTGTTTGGTCACAATCGCACGTGTTGCTTCTTCTAACTCTCGCCAGACTTGCTGATTATTTTTTGGCGCTTGGGGCACCATATTTGCCAAAGAAAAGCTATCAAACTGAGAGGCTTTGGTCGACATATCGGCATTGGGCGACATATGTCCACGGTCATAACCAGAACCACGATAATCAGACAATAATGCTCGATGCTGACTGCTGATTCGCTCCTCTTCATGGAAGCTGTCTTCACGTTTAATCTTTTGGCTTAACCGTTGTGGTGATAAATACTCCGCTGTCCATAGTGGTGTTTTGGAAACGCCCGAATACATCACATTAAAGCTATTGAAACACAAAGGATAACTGTTCTTTTTTAAACTGTCTTTCATCAAGATCGGCGGTTGATCTCGATAGAACTGATTTAAGCATTCAGAATTAAGAGAACTGCCTTGAGTAAAAGGCAATAACTGCAAAATTTTTTCTTGACCAAATGCAATCGCAAAGCTTCCAGTAGCCACAAGACCCAACACCAATTTAACTACTGAATTTTTCAACAAAAATCATCCTAAGCCACATAACAGACAAGATATTCAGAACCAATCCATACTTGGTTTTGAATTCAATAAAACAGCTTAACAAGCTAAGGCAACGAAAGATATTATGTGAATATTCAACTGAATAAAGCTTCTACAATTTTTACCTATTCAAACAATTTTTTAAATTTCTCAAGTATTGATTGCTTGCAAAAAAATTAAGAAATTAAATTACTTCCATGGTATGACTTGCTGCTGTCATCGAAATTATGGCATGTTAAAGTCAGATCTTCGACAGCTTTACGACACAATTTGTCGCAGGGTTTATATTCATCCATCATGTTTATGGAATAACAGACAGTGCAAATATTCCGACGATTCAAACTTCAAGCAAAATATGGAATGATACTGCTCTGTGCTTTGCTCAATTGCGCTGCTTTTGCTGCTTCACCAACCGCTAAGCAAAGTATTGAAAATCAGTCCAAACTGACAATAAAACCTCATTTACAGAATAAAAGCCAACACCACCAGCACTTAAAAACCACAGTGCCCCCAATTAAACCTGCTCCACGCATATTGGAAACCATCCCGAAAGATCCGAACTCAACTGAACCACGCCGAATTATCGATATTGCCCCACCTCCTCAACATCAAGACCTCTCGCAACGTCCATCGTCCGCACCAACATCAACGCAAGCCAATGATTGAAATAAAAAAAGCCAGAATGATTTCTAGCTTTTCATATTGTGAGACTTTTTAAATCTCGATTTGACTACCCATTTCAACTACACGGTTCGGTGGGATTTGATAGAAGTCACTCACAGGGCTGGTATTACGTTGCATTGAAATAAACAGTTTTTCACGCCATGGTGCCATACCCTCACCCACAGTATGAATCAAACGATCACGTGAAATAAAGAAGCTGATATGCATCATATCGAACTCAACTTCAAGT
Organism: Acinetobacter sp. B-6; assembly: GCF_056930735.1. Classification (NCBI taxonomy): domain Bacteria; kingdom Pseudomonadati; phylum Pseudomonadota; class Gammaproteobacteria; order Moraxellales; family Moraxellaceae; genus Acinetobacter; species Acinetobacter sp. B-6. The sequence goes on from NZ_JBXPBY010000011.1 coordinate 22,545, forward strand.
TGCTCATATGCCAACTCAAGTGCATTCGGAATATCCGGCTGATCTTTAAAACCATAATAAACAAAGACACGTTGGAAGCGATCATCTAAGACTTCAACACGAATCCGCTCTTGCTCAGGTACATAAGGCACATCACGGGTAATCACCGTCACCATGATATTGCGTTCATGTAGCACTTTATTATGTTTAATATTATGCAACATCGCATGCGGTACAATATTTGGATTACCTGTTAAGAATACTGCTTGTCCGGGTACAAACTGAGTTTCATCACTCAAGCTGACGCTTTTTATAAACAAGTCCAATGGCAGGGCATCTTTTTCCAAACGGTTAAAGACAATTTCCCGCCCAGTTTTCCATGTCATCAGAATGGTAAACACGATTGCACCGATTAGGATCGGCACCCATCCCCCAGAGATGATTTTTAATGAGGTTGAGCCAATAAAAACACTGTCTATCACTAAAAATGGCACCGCAAATAATGCCACTTTCCACTTTGGCCAACGCCAGAAACCATAAGCTAAAAATGCGATTAAAATCGTGTCACACAGCATAGTCATTGTGACCGCCACACCATAAGCATTGGCAAGGTTGGCACTGTTTTGGAAAATCACGATAAGCAATAGGATCGAAACAAATAGAATCCAGTTAATAAACGGCAAGTAAATTTGTCCCTGCTCAACATCAGAGGTGTGATGTACGGTTAAGCGTGGTAAATAGCGCAGTTGAATGGCTTGGTTTGCCATGGAAAATACGCCTGTAATCACCGCTTGCGAGGCAATCACTGCCGCTGCTGTTGCCAAGGCAATCATCGGATATAAACCCCACTCAGGCACGAGTAGGTAGAATGGGTTTTCGATCGCACTTGGATCACGTAGCAACAGCGCCCCTTGCCCTGCATAGTTGAGTAAGAGGCACGGCAATACGATAATAAACCAACCTAAACGAATCGGCAGTCGCCCAAAATGTCCCATATCGGCATAGAGTGCTTCACCCCCTGTTACGGTTAGAATCACCGCTCCCATGGTTAAGAAAGCAACGAATGGCTGATGAAAAATAAAGTTTAAAGCCCAATGTGGACTCAGCATGGTGAGTACATACGGTGTTTGGCTAATACTGTGAATACCAATTAAACCGATGGATGCAAACCACGTCAGGGTGATTGGACCAAAGAATTTACCCATGGTCCCTGTACCATGTCGTTGCACAAGGAACAGTGCGGTAAGGATTCCAATCGCCAATGGCATTAACCATTTGTTAAACATCGGTGTAGCAATACTTAGCCCTTCAATCGCGGAAAGCACTGAAATCGCTGGGGTAATGATACCGTCGCCAAAAAACAGCGATGCCCCGATAAAGCCTAAAGCAATCAGAAAGATTTTTCGGTTATCTGGGATTCGGTTGGAACGCAAGTTGAGCGCCAGCAAAGACATGATCCCGCCTTCACCATTGTTGTCTGCCCGCATGATGACGGTGACGTATTTAAAGCTGATGGTGAGCATCATGCACCAGAAGATCAGCGATAAGATACCCAGTACTGTTGCTTCAGTGATGGCGATGTGTGCGGTGAGAAAACATTGGCGTAGGGCATACAAGGGACTGGTTCCGATGTCTCCAAATACCACCCCTAATGCTGCGAGTGTGATCGCAGGTAACGCGGCTTTTTTTGCAGTACTTTGCATAGATTCGTCTTCAAAAATTAGACACTATTTTTGCGCAATCATATCACTGTGAATTTTTTTTTGCTCTAACTCAATTGTTGCTTGGCAGAATTCTTTTTTTTGGTTATCATCCCTCGCCTTGGTGAAGTGTCCGAGTGGCTGAAGGAGCACGCCTGGAAAGTGTGTATACGTTTATAGCGTATCGAGGGTTCGAATCCCTCTTTCACCGCCAAATTTATTCCAACCTCATCCATTGGAAGCTGAAAAGCCTAAACTGTCGTAGTTTAGGCTTTTTTTTCTGACTCTATCATATCATCAAGTCTATAAATCAAATGATACTGCTAACTTTTATTTAAACAACAGAATAGTTTAAGCTCAATTTAAAACAAAAATTATGACCTCTCACTGACAATAAGTATCACGTTTTTTATAGTCACAGCACTGCTAAGCCCATGAGTAGCAACGCCTTACTCTGTGTAATTCGAACAATGGTTTATAACAGCAAAATGAATGGACATAGATTCAGAGGACTCGCTTCTATAACCTTGCATGAGCAAAGTTAATGCCATATCTCAGGCGTATAACCATGCGCAGCATTTAGATTATCGAGTTAAGATGATGAAGGAATGGTCGGATTTTATCGATGGGTTGAGAGACTAAACGGTACCTTTTCTTAAGCATAAGAGAGCATAAATTGGAGGGATGTCGTGCTTGAAAATTTTAACTATTTTACTTTATGTCTTTCCTTGAGGCTTCTTGGCTTATCAGGCATCGTACGCTCAATCGAACCTATTTCTATCAATAGATTGAGATAATTCTTTTGGAAAATTACGCAATAAATTAGGTCTACTAAGCTCATTAATTCAGCCCACGTATTCTTCTTACGCCATTTGCTTAAACACTACAAATCAAGCACTAAACTTGATGATTATTTCACTAGCTCAAACTAGTGAAATATTTTTTAAATATTAGATTCTCAGACGAAGTGCTACAGAGATTAATTTAGGTTTGAGAGAAACTTTAGTATTTAAATTTGATTTTCTTATCTTTCAAAGTATTATTTGAACCATTAATCTTAAAATATATTGAGAATTTAATGGCTGTAGATCCAAAAACTATATTTGAAGCTATTTCTAAATCACCTATGGAATTACTAGCGGATCGGGGTCTAGGTCTTTATATTCCCTCCTATCAACGCCCCTATAGTTGGGATAAAGATAAAGTAAGTCGCCTAATTGAAGACATTAGCCATGGTATAAAAACCTTAGTCAAATCAGACGATAGCTTTACTTTTCTTGGAACCGTGATCACTATTCATGATGTAAACAATTCTACAGTTCAACCAATTGTACGAGCCGACGTACCAAGCAAAGTCCTAACAGTTATTGATGGTCAACAACGTATGACCACCTTATTACTTGTATGTATTGCTTTGCATAACACCCTTAATCTAACTCACAAGCAATTCACAAAAAAAACAAAATCTTTATTTAATGAATATGAAAAACTAACAAATGAAAGTGCAGAGGTTTCTCCCCAACTCGAAAGCCATATCACAGCTTTAGAATGGCTTGATGGCCAGACTAAAGAAGCTTTATCAGCTTTAGCTGATACATTTTATGAAAAATATTCATTTGGAAAATCACCTCTCTACCCTAGAATGATTAGATCAATTGATGATCAATGGTCTAAAAGCACTGCGAATAAAAAATATGATTCTCCTATAGCGAATCTAACTTTTAATTACATCACTGAAATTGATAAAGCGGAATATGACGTAGTCGAATACAAACCTATCAAAAGAAATTCAAGCATAGAAGGTGAAGAAGCTCTTGTTGACCGTTTTAATCAACTAATGAAGATTCTTAAAAGTATTATAAATAACCGTAACAATGTAGCCGATGAAATGGAAGAAGTGCCTAGTATTGAAGATATTTATGCTTCTGATTCTTTCCAAGAAGGCTTACTTAATCATGTAGCACCTGTTCAAGACATTCTCAATTTACAAGAATCAGAAAAAGAAATTTTTGACAAATTAAGTCTTCTTGTATTTTATGCTCGTTACGTCCTGCATAGAGTAGTTTTAACTGTCGTAAAAGGTAAAAACGAAGATTATGCGTTTACTATCTTTGAATCGTTAAATACGACCGGTGAACCTTTAACTGCCTTTGAAACATTTAAGCCTAGAGTAGTAAATACTGTAGGCCTTGCTGATTATGAAGATTCAATTGAAAAAGCTTTATTAGATCAAGTTTCTGAATATCTATGTATTTTCTCAGTAGGTCCTGAATTACAGAAAGCGACTAAAGAACTATTAATTCACTTCTTTAGTTCATATTCAGGTTTAAAAATTTCTGGCCGTTTAGCAGAACAACGTAGCGCTCTAAAAGTTTCATTTGAAGAAACTCACAACCCATTAGCTTTTATTAAAATGCTTAGTTATTGTGCTAATTTCAGAAAATACTTTTGGGAGTCTGACAGTTATACCGAAATACAGAAATTTTTTAATCACCACCAATTATCTACAACATCAAAACTTGGATTAAAGTTTTTTAAAGATATCAATCACACTATAGTCATTCCAATTTTAACTTTATTTTTTAGCCAAGTAGTTGATGCTCAGGATTCAAATGAAAAAGAGCAACGTTTTAAAGACTTTGAGGAGGCTTTAAAATCTATGCTTGCCTTCAGCACTCTTTGGAGAGCAACCAGAAGAGGAACTGGAGGGATCGATAATGAATACCGAGAAATACTAAGTAAATCAGAAATGCCTTCAGGGCTGCCACGTCTAGCAAAATTCTATATGCAAGAGAAAATTATAAATATTGATCTCTTCAAAGCAGAGCTAAAATCAAGATTACTTGATACCGAACGCAAAGGAAAAGTTCTAAACAAAGAAAATTTTATTAATTTAGCAACTTATCAACCAATTTATAAAAGCTCTAAATTAGCTAAATTTATATTACTTGCGGCACATCATGATGCTGTAGCGGATACTGCATATGAAGGTTTATTAATCAAGGGCAAAAATTTATCTAATCCTTGCTTAAATCTAGAATCATATATTGATGATAGAAACCTATCTTTAGAACATATTGCACCGCAATCAAATAACGGCTCTTGGGAACAAGCAATTTATGAGCATGGGGATTTAATTGATACACTTGGTAATCTAATACTTGTCTCTCATGAACTAAACTCCTCTTTAGGTAATCGAGTTTGGGCAGAAAAAAGGATCTTCTACAAAGTAGTCGGTGCTCAAGACCAAAATAGTGCCAATCAAATTCTTCTTGAAGCAGCTGAACGGAATAACATTCGCTTTGCTGGGTTAACACAAGAGTTACTTCAAGCTCAAAAATATATGCCAAACCTTATAGCACTAGGAGGTATGACAAAGCCTTGGACAAGTGACTTTATTATTACTCGCTCTAAACGACTATATGAACTAGCATGGGATGAGTTGATTAATTGGCTAGAATGATTGATTAAAAGTAAAAAAAAAGAGATGCTTATGGCATCTCTTTTTTTTATGCACTAAATATGATTTATCTAGATTTTGCGGCATCAACCCCCCTCCTATCATCTGTTAAAAAAGAATTATTTAGAGCATTTGAGGAAGAATATTCGAATCCATCTTCTGCCCATAAACTAGGACGCACTTCAGCAGAAAAGATCGAAAATGTTAGAAAAATAATAGCTAATTCAATAGGAGCATATAAAAGTGAAATTATTTTTACGAGTGGTGCATCTGAAGCCAACAACCTAGCAATTAAAGGATATGTTTTAGCAAACCAAAAAAAAGGTAAGCACATCATCACATCATCAATTGAGCATAAATGTATTCTAGCAATTTGCCATTTTCTCGAGAAAGAACATGGCTATGAAATTACTTATATCTCCCCACAGGAAAATGGAATCATTGATTCTCAGGATGTCATTCAAGCCATGCGAGATGACACAGTTCTTGTTAGTATTATGCATGTCAATAATGAACTCGGTTCTATTCAACCAATTGAAGTAATTGGTAAAGCATGTTTCGAAAGAAATATTAAGTTTCATGTAGATGCAGCTCAATCTTACAAAAAAATTGCTATTGATGTAGATGAATTGAATATTGACTTGCTTTCAATGTCAGCCCATAAAATCTATGGTCCTAAAGGTATTGGAGCGCTATATATTAGAGACTTAAGAGAAACTAGAATTCAGCCAGTGATTCATGGGGCTGGACAAGAATATGGATTAAGAGGTGGTACACTTCCTACTCCATTAATTTTAGGTTTTGGTGCTGCTATAGAGGATCAAACAATTGAAAATACTTATACAGAAGTAAATAATCTCAATTCCTTACTACGAACTAAAATTGTTGAGATTGGAGGAGCTATCAATTCCCCCGTTATCAACTATATTCCTCATATTTTAAATATAAGACTTCCTAACTTCGATGCTGCACATTTTGTAGTTAACTCAGATTTTTTATGTTCTCAAGGCTCAGCATGTTCATCAATGAATATTGAAATCTCTTACGTACTTAAAGAAATAGGATTGAACTTTGAACAAGCGCAATCCTCTATTCGAGTTTCGTTAAATCGATATGATTCTAACATATTGGATATTATTAAATGACTTCGGATTAATATTATTTTTTACAATTAAATAATCTGCTTAAAATAACCTATAAGCTTAGATTTACGTTCTGTAAAGAATAAATCAGGGTTTTTCTCATTTTTAAGAACCTGCATAACAGAATGTTTAGCTTCGTTAATGAGGAAATGATCGCCTAACCCAGCATCTTTATAAAATTGAAAAGCAGCTTCTAAAGCTACGTTAGATTTCTGAATGTTATCAGGTTTTGGTAATGGCATCATGTTACCTAAACCATTAACAAAAAGTTCTCTTTCAGAATGCTCAAAATTAAAAACACTTGGTTCCGAAGAATTCTGAGGTACCATGTGATCTAATTCCATAATTGCATTAATATCTGGATTTACTGTTAAATTAATTGGTCTAATAATTAGCTCCCCATCATCTTTCATACTATAATGAATAATAGAGGCAAATAAAGTTTTGACTTTAAATAAGGAGTTAGATTTATATTGCCAGTTATTTAACCAGCTATCGAACTCTGATTGATGCTGAGCTAAATTTAGATCCTTAATTACTAAATTATGATCTCTTGTCGATGAAAGATGGTTATCTTCAATAATTCTCTTTGAAATCTCTCTAGGAAGATCAGCTGAGTTTGCCATCAATGAAGATCTCCATAAGATCTTCGCTTGTTCATGAATTTTATTTAATAAACCTAAAATTCTTTCAGATTCAATTCCTGAGACACTAAGGTCTGTCCTGATTTTAGATAAATCTAGGTCTGTGTCTAAAAGAAGAGTTACAATTTTATTAACTTTTTCAGGATTAAAATTATTATCAATTTTCTCAATTGTAGACAATGTAAAACAAATTAGTCCAGATATAACACCATCTTGCTTTAAAGCATTAAAGAAAAACAAACTTTTTTTAAAATCCGATTCTTTTTTATATTGTGTGACTATAGAATGGCTTTCCTTTTTTTGCACTGGAAGTTTAACTTGGCTTAATATTTGAAAACAACTTTCAAAAATATTAAAATCTCTCTGTATTTCTTCTTTGGAATAATTTTGTTTTGTCTTAAGATACTCACCTAAATTTAAACGATATTTTTCACTACTTTCATTTCTAAGTTCAACAGCATTAGTAATAAAAACAGTTGCTAAGTATGTGACTAATTTTTTATAAGTTTGATTCATACTTTTATGGTTAAAAATCTTATCGCCCCATTGATCATCTAATTTTTGAATTATTTCATCTACTTCAGCATTATCAATAGATTCATTACTATTAACAAAGACTTTAAAAAATTGATTTTTTATTAAATCCAGATCATCAAGTGCTAATGCTCGATCATTCATCACTTCAAATAATGTGTAAGCATCATCAGTATTCATTGTCTGAATAACACAGACGTTAACTTCATTTAAAAAATTATGTATTTGCTCATGAAGAGAGTATATATATTTATATATATCTGCTCCGGAATTAGCAAATTCATTTGAAAAAGTTTTCAAAATCGTTTGAAGAGCATCGGCATATACTTTTTCATTTTCAGTAAGATTGTCATATTCAAGATTCTCATATGTAAGTTCTTGAGTTTCACCAAAATTCATATAAAACTGTGTTAAAACTTTGCTCAAACTCTTATTAAATGATGATCGATCATAATGAAGATTTAAAGACTCAGCCTTAATTTTTAATTCCATTAGTTCTCTAAATTTAGACTTATAATTTTCATCAGTATCAAATTTTGGAATCCATAAAATTTCTTGTATTGTCTCTAAAAAATTTTCCTGTTTATGAAGTTCATCCATTTCATCTTCATCAGAAATTCGGTTTAGCTCAATAATACCCTGCTTAATTTCTAATAATAAATCTTCATCTTTAAATAGAAATTGTGCAGCATTATTAAGCTTTTCATTTAATTTTTGCAACTTTCCACATCTTTTACGTTCAACTTCTGAGAGTATTAATTTTCGTAATAATACAAAATGAATAAAATTGGTCAAAAAAAGTGTAGTTACTCGCTGTTGACCATCAATTAAGGAATGGTACGTTTCTCCCGGCACAGCTACAGCAACTACAGAACCAGCAAAATACTTTTTATCATTTTCATCATTGCTAGCTACAAAATTTTCTTTCCAATCTTTAATTAAAGTCTCAATCTGAGTAGAACCCCATTTATAGGGCCTTTGATAATGAGGTACTTTTAGAGAAAAATAATCTGTTATATTTTCTTGTGTAACAGGAGCCCCAATACCCCAAAAATTTCTTAAGATTGCACCACTCAGTTGCATTTTTCTCTCACTAAATTAATTAATATAAAGTTTTATACCATAATACTAGTAAGAGATTAAAATACAAGAACATAGCCTTAATCCTATTTATAACAAGTCACACAAGCCCCCCCACCTTCCATATCATCATAAACAGCATCTAGATCAATCATTTCAATTAGTTGATCATCATGCAGAGCATTACGACGACGCTTTTTTTTAAACTTAACTAATTTCTGCTCATGATCAGCTTTAATTTGAGCCACACGTTCAGGATCTTCAAGGGTGCTTAGAGGAGTATTTTTTCCCATCCAATAGTATGTTTCACCATTTGTAGACTTTTCATCAGATAGCTGTTTTTCATAAGCCTTAGCTTCTTCAAATTTATCTGGATGACGCTCTTTTAAACGAACCCATTCAATTTTTCTTTGATAAAAGCAAAAAGTACATCCACTTCTAGAACGCCACTCATAATACTTTGGTAGCCCTAAACCCGTTCCTTCTAAAATATTTATAATATCTTCTTTAACTAAACCATCTTCAGCAAACGGCATTTTTGTCGTTAAAAACTTTTGTGTCGGTACATAACCTTCACGCCATGGCTCATCCGCACGAATACCAACATAACTTATGATTTCATAACCTTCATCTAAGAATGGTTTCACCCATTTTTCAAATGGAACTAATTTCATTTGAACAGTACACCAACGTTGGTGTCCTGATGGTAAAAAATGATTGTATTCTTTCAACCAATAATCGAAGTCTTTATCAGATCCTAAACGCAAAATTGGTTTACCCAGATAAGCTTCTAACTTATTTAAATAATCCATAACTTCAGGAAGTTCTTTACCTGTATCAGTAAAAAAATATTCAATCTCTAAATCTGGGTAATTATCTCGCATATACACAGCTAATGCGGCACTATCTTTTCCACCTGATAATCCCAAAACATGCTTAATTGGTTTCTCAACCTTCATGCCTTCCCTCCTTACCTATTGGATACAAGTAGTTCTTTAAGAGTTGATATAGAACAATGGCTTTAGCATCATCACTCAATTTAATTGCCTCAACCTGTTTACTTAGCTCAATCTCGACACTACTCAATTTCCTCTGAAGTTCAGGTTCAATAATCACATTTCTATTGTATTCTTCTAAGCCGTTAATAGTATTTACGATAATAGCTAAAGACTTATGATCTTCATCAGAAGCAATCTTAGTTTTTTTAGTAAAAAAACTTAACTGCTTAAAACGTTGCACATAACCTGGTAGAGCTTCAAAAGCTTTTTTCAAACTATCATCACTCCAGTCCCTCTCTGGAATCTGACCAAGTAATGTAATCATATTACTTATCCATTGCGAAGAGTCATTTGAGCTATTCGATAAATGTTCCGCAAATTTTTTCATTTTCCAATCTGCGGCAGAAGTACTTATAGATTTTGCTTGCTCAAGGATATCAATTGTAATTTCACCCAACTCTTTAAAAAGGTTTTGTTCAAACTTCTTGAATAAATTGAGCTTAGAATGCTGAATACTAATGAAAAAATCTGAAAGATCAGAAAGAATTTGAGCATCATTTCGCTTATTCACAGCTAACAAATCATACATATCTTCAAATAAGAGTTTGTAAGGATCATCAGCTTTCACAATAAAAGCTCGAAGTTGTTGTACTTTCTCTTCAAAAAACTCTACATCTTTAGAAAACTTGACCCAATTTGATTGTTTGACAACATACGAAACAATAAAGCGTGCAACTAACAACGGTGTCTCATCAATATCTTTTGAAAAATTTGAGCTTATACTTTGAGCTAATAATTGGATAAAGCGATCCTTTTCTTCAGGCTCCTTAACAAATTTAACAGCAACCTCGTTAGGGCGCTTAACCAATTTATTTAAAAACTCTTCATCCATTGAGCTGATAAAGCGAAATTCTTGAGTAATATCCTGATCGTAAAATGCTAATGCTTTTTCTTTAGCTAATAATAAAGCTAAACCAAAAATTGGTAATAGTCCTTGAGGAATACCAAATGGTGGTTTGGACCAAATATTGTATAAATCAGATAAATTAACTAATCCTTTATGCGATTTAAATAAGGCATATCCAACTTCAGCCATTTCAGAAACAAGTTTTAAATTATCTCCAAGCTCATGGTTATTCTCAATATCAAATTCAGGGATAACAAAAGCCCATTTATGCTGATCTTCTTGATACTGATGTAAACCTAGCTGTTTTAAACAAGAAAGATAAATTGCTTTTTCAGGTGGAAATTTCTCTATGTTCAAATTTTCAAACTCATTACTTTCGAGCATCTTTTCCAGTAACTTTCTTCGACCAGCAGCAGCAGCGGCAGAAACATCATGCCGTACAACCATTTCATTCGAAACAGTTGGGCAAGCAAAAAAAATTCTATCAGCAATTTCTGAAGCAATCATTGATAACGATTTAGATAAAAACTTTTCACCAGCAAAATGCCAGTTAACATTTTCAAAAGATTGTTGAAATAATAAATCTATTTGCTGATATGCATAATTTAAACGTTGTTCGTATTCCTTTCTAGACACAGGATCTATCATTAATTTAGATTGATCTTTACTAATTTCCTGTAATGCAAAAATTTCTTTCGACCAACTCAAAATTTCATTTAATTTATTTAATTGAGCAATTACCAATCCCGTGTACTCAATAGAAATTTCAATAAGCCTTTTACTACTTAAAGTCGGATCAGCGATTAAAATAAAATGGGCAAATGCTTTAGTGTTTTCCAATTCACCGCCATGCGCCAATCTTTTTAACTCTCCTAGATCAGTAACTAAGTATTGATCCATCCAACGCATTATTCCTTTTTGTTGATAATGCCTTTTAGCTAAAATAGAATTTCCTTTGTAATCAATATGCTCAAAGTAATTCTGTTGATTACTTAATGTTTGTAACTTTTCCTGTAATAGCTCCTGAATATTCAACTCTGATGTTTCAACCACTTCGTATGAATCAGTTCTATTCCAATAAACTATTAGTCCCCAATCCTTTAAATTACTTAAGCACTCATCCAAAAATTCTAAGTTCGCTACAGAAGCAGATAAAGAACTAGCGATTAATGATTTTGTTGGATAAACACCTAAAGATTTTCCAAATAAATTCATCATTGCAACTGATTTAACAATATTGGAATAAAAGTCATAAAGTTGAATATTTTTATTTAATTCTAGCTTGTTAAGTTGCTTACTTAATAAAGTCAGAGTTTCCTCAACTACACTCCAAGCATGCCCTTCTTTAGAGCCTAAAATTTGATGTTGTAAGTTATGACTTAAATAATCCCACAAATCAACTATCGTATAAGTCTTGTGGCCCTGAACATCACTTTCTAAAAAACGCCTAAAGCTTAATGGCTCAACAGATAAGAGAAAACTAAAAATACTTCGTTCATTTTGACTAAAACTACTCTTAGCTACGGCCCCTAAAAGAATAGTTGTTAGTGGGTGTAATGGTAAGGCGCCTATAAAATATTGTTTAATTTTAGGGCTGCTATCAGTCAATCTCGAACTAATTGAATTTACTACATCCTCTATCAATCGCTCATTCAAACATACTACAGGGTTAGGAATTTTATTCTTAGTTCTCTTTATAGTTTTTGAAATTAATGCAACTGATTCATCTAAAGAAATACGATAAGCTATATCAATGTAACGACCTTGAATTTTAGCCCACTCCAGTGAAATTTGGTGGCTTAAACCTTTGGCATAGTCAGAAAAAGCTTGATGTAAAATTCCGACAAATATAAATGGGCTTTCTTTAGTTGAAAGCCTATTAATTTTTTCTGACAACTCCTGAAAAAGATGTAAATCACCACTATTTCTAGCAATATGATCCAGTAATTTACCCATTTCATCTAAAACAAAAACACTACCTGAAATTTTTCCATCAAGCGCACGGAATACTTCATCAATCCAATCTATCAATTCACTATCATTTTGAATTTCTTCAGGTAAGAAAAATAAATCGTTCTGAAAAAGTCCTAGCAAGTCAGCATCTTCTAACGCTTTTAAAATTGACTTAAAAAATAATTCTTTTGGCGATGCTACTCCCCCCACAGCCTTAATAATTAACCATGGCTTATTTTTCTCAAAGGGGAAAGACTTATCAAATTTCTTGAGAAGCTTTTTATCATTAATAAGCGCACGAGCAGCATTTCTTATAAGCTCGTCTTGGTTTAATAAACCTGTCAAAATGGCTGCTAAAGTTGATTTTCCTGTCCCATAACTCCCAGTTAAGGTAAAAGTCGACTGTCCAGAACTGTCAAATGAATCGATAATTGTCTGTAATGAATTATAAGCTGTTCCATGGAACACTATTTTATCAAAAAATTCTTTTGAAATATCTGTATCCAATCTCGTAGATAAAAGATGATTTACATGAATTTGATAGTAATGATTCAAATTTTCTACTTTAGTCATTTTTCATTTTTCCACGATATACATGTGCTAATAAGTCATCTAGATTTACTTTGCCTATGGTGCTACAAGCCAGACTTCTCATACCTAAAGTATCCGTCCATTTAAAGCGTTCATCGATTAATGCACATTGATTCAAAAAATAATCAACTGCTGTATTATTCAAACGAAATAGCCTCCCAGGACTTCCAGGATTGGTAACTATACTATCGATACTGAGCGATGGAGATTGAATAAAGTTTTCTTGCCAAAAATCGACTAAACAATACAAAAATACTTCTACAGGTAAACTCTTTTGTTCAAGTAAATCAGCTTTGAATTTATGAGATTCAATTTGATAGATTAGATTTAATTCATTTAATGGTGAAACAAAAGCATCCTCATTCAGTTTTTTCCGACTAATCCTTTTTGAATAGCACAAAATGAAACAGTCAAAATCTTTTTGTAATGTAGCAAGAGAGGGTATTTTCTGCCCCATAGCCTCAAGCCAATTAACCAAATCACTCACTAACTCACTTTTTTCAAAAACTTGTTTATTTGAAAAATTAAAGTACCAACGAGAAAATGTTAAGTCATTAAATCGTTTTTGGATAAAATAATGTAATAACCAAGTAGACTCATTTAATTCTAGAAAAGGATCATATTCTTTAAAAATTTCATCCAATTTAGTTTTATAATTTATTTTATTATTCTCTTGGTTTCGCAAAGGTACTAAACCTGAAACATCGGCCCAATACTTGATGCTATTAACCATATTTTTACCAACACCTAATTCAACAACCTGCTTCTCCGCATCTTTTTCATTTAAATTCAGAATCTTATATGCCTTATTCAACCAACCATAACGTAAAGCAAATGTTTCATGTCCTGAGAAGTGTAAAGTAAAGTTAATAAAGTTCATTTAAATATTTCACTGGAGAGTTTTCTCCAGTAACTTTATCCTTTCTACTTGTAAGATTCAAGACTAAAGAAATTTAAAACGACAAATACTGTCACTAATAAATCAAAAATAACCAATTGAAAAATATTATTTTTTAAGATTCACAAATTAAATATAACATTACATCGTCTGAATTTTATTTTGTCAGTTCAAAAGAAATATTACTACTCTCTACATGTTCTTACTATTTCTAAAACTACTAAAAATTGATCCTAGACAAAATAATTTCCACATCCCCCACCCAATTGACTAAACCCACCCCAAAACTTATCATTCAACTGCTGACCTACATTGTCAGTCGGTTTTGACAGACCGTTTCCTAAGAGCACTAAAAGAGTTCATCTTTTGGTGTGAGTTCTCGTGCTCCCTCTGCGGTAGAACGGGAGGGGGACACCTTCGGGTGTGCTGATTCTTAGGTTCAGTCTGTCAACCCCTTTTCGTTCTGCCACCATAATCAATTGACAGTGATTCGGCAGGACTTCTTTAACCTAAGGAGTCAACCATGACTAAACATTTCTTATTTTTATTTCTTTCTCAAAAACGTTTTAGGCACATCCCCTGCCTTTGGCAAAATTAATAGATTTTATTTCAGCTTAGATTGATCTAAAGGCATAACTGCTCTTTGGACAGGCAAGCTACGCCTTGAATTTGATCAAATCGCTGAATCTAAATTTAAAAAATAACCACAACAATAAAAGAGAGAGAATGATGAACATTCACACTTCAATTTTAATCATCACCTGTTCACTCCTGACACTCGGTTGCGCCAGTAAATCAGAACGTGAGTTTATCAGTGGCTGTCAGTCTACGGGTATGGACCGTAGCGCATGCAAATGCGCCTATAAAAAACTCGAAAGTAAATACGGAGAAGACAGTTTAAAGAACAACCTCTACACACTGACTCAGACCGAATCATTTCAATACGACTTGATGCAAAGCGGTCTGCAATGCTTGAGGGAGTAAGTCATGAGAACGATAGCAGCAATCGTTTGTGTGATCGTGATTATCTGTTTTCTAGGGCTCCCCTTTATCGGCTTGATGATCATGTTTGGACTGTTTTACCTACTTCTTAAATTTGCACTTGGGGGAAAATAAATGAATACATCCATTACATCTTGGCTCATTCGTGGTTACTTCATCATTGGCTTACTATTTGCCCTCTACCAAAACTATTGGGGATCACAAAGCTACAAATCATTTGCCTACCATTTAGGGCAAGGCGTGATTTGGCCTGCGGTGATGTTCCCTTCTGTGGGTAAATTTATTGGTGGTGTACTGATTCTTTTGATTGTGGGCGGATTACTGCTCAAGCCTAAATAAACTTTAGCGTTGATCAGCTATTGATAAAAAACTAAAAAGGAGAATGACATGAAACTTCAGCCACAAATCATCATCAATCTAATTATGATCGTCGCACTGATCGCGATTATTTATATTTTATTCAATCAATCCAAGTCAAACCCACAAGAAAATGATCATGAGACAATCATCCAGTCTGAACCAACACAAAAGTCGGCGTCAGAAGTCGCAATAGATAAGGTATCTGCACAGCCTTCCGATAGTCTTACTTCATCAACTCAACCAATACAAAGCGTTAAAAAGTCATCAAATTCAGTGATTAAAATGCAGCATTGTGGAGCAAATGAATACAGTGTTGATTGTTCTAACACTGCATATCCACTGATTTGGTTTATGTATAGTGCTGACCCTAGACCCAATGTTGATCAGATGATCAGTATTGAATTTATGAAAGCCAATCAATTCAAAGACCTGCGGATCGACGAATTAAAAATTTCGACCCAAGATAACAAATCATGTCAAGTGGTTACGTGGGGAGCGGATGGTGAAAATTTAACTGATGAAGGCTTAAGTATTATTTTAGATCACTGCCCGATGAAACAAATCAAATCTGTAGACCTTAAAATAGAAGGTCAGGTTTATCGGTTCACTTAACTGTGATTGATCTGCTTAAAACATCAAGCACAAGTAACCTGTAATTTTTACTGAAACCGATCTGTTTTAGACACATCGGTTTTATTTCAATCTGATCGAATGGGATAATCTGAAATTGTCTGACCTCAACAGACTTCTTAGCTTGATCGAAAAATAAGAGCTTATCTCGTTTCAGTCGGCGTCACTACATCTGCTGACTGACACACCTCTTGCCACTTGACTTTGAAATCATCAATGGCTTTTTGACGGGTTAAAGGAATTTGATAAATCGGAACATCCTTTGCATCGTCAATCATACCTTTTAACAATACCTGCTCTTTTGCAGACAAGGCTTCAGGATTAAAGTCCACATCATCCAGCGACAAACCACTTTGACGTAACTGCATTAACATTGCGGAGGTTTCTTCAACCAACTGACATTCATTCGGAACTTCAGCATGTGCAACCGAAACCCAAAATAATAAAATACTGAATCTTTTCATTCTCAATTGTTCTGTTTTTGACTTCATTGAGTTATACGATATTTAAACTGTTTTTTGAAGCAAATAGATACATATCCACTGAATGAATCAGACAATTCCCTATTTCAATTCATACTTTCTTGAATTAGTATCAAGTGAAAAGAACTTCTCGATATATGCAAAGGAGGTGAAATACAAAATAAAAATCATATAGATGTAATATTCTCTTTAGATAATGATGATGCAGTACCTATTAGCGATTCAAACAAGTTTATGACATAAAACTGCTATTCGGGAGCAACAATGAATAACAGCGCCAATTATGTAAGACAAGTCAAAAATGCTAAACGTGGTGGATACACCCCAACTATTGCCAAGGATGTAAATAAACATAAAATTCAGAAAGCTATCCAGTTGATTGAGCAATGGAGAAAACTCGCAAACGAATTGAAACCCCAAATGCAATTTGATATGGCAATCACTCTAGAAGAATGCGCACAAGATTTAGATCATATTTTGAGGAGAAAATAAGTCTATATTTTTAAATCGGATAAAGATTTATTCAAATTCACTAAAAACCATAAGGCTTACATTTCAGTAAGCCTTTTTGCCAGTACACAACCATTTCATCTCTATCGCATCCATCCACTTTAACTCATTTTGGCTGAGTGATTGATCCAACGAGACCATCCTAGAAGATATTTGATACACAACCAACAATTCCAAGGAAAATCAAATCATTCAAGATCAGAAAAATATGGTTTGGATTTAAAAATACTAAAAAAATAATATGTTTTTTTGAAATAATAAATACTTCACTATTTACATATCAATTCAACTTTGATAAAAATAATGCATATTATTTCACACTAAAAAATAAATACTATGAAAAACTTCCAAATCGTTTTATTTGCAATTTTATTGCTTGCCAATAGTGTGGTTTTTTCAATGACAATTTTTGGCTAAGTATCTAAAATCAGCACAATTCTAAAATTAGATGACAGATTGCTTAAAAAACCAATCTATATTGTACAAACCGGCATTTACTAGTTTAATTCTTTTAACCTCTCTTTCAATATTACAGCTTTCCCAAACATTTTAAAAATCTTTGATTTTAAATAAAAAAACTTTAACTCACTCAAGTGCTTATTTTTTGGCTTGCATTCTTATCATTTTTCTGTAGAATTCTCGCCACGTTGCCGGCATAGCTCAGTTGGTAGAGCAACTGACTTGTAATCAGTAGGTCCACAGTTCGAATCCGTGTGCCGGCACCATTTTTTACTTAGCCTCGCTTTTTTAGTGAGGCTTTGTTGTTTCTGAATCATGCTTTTTGCATCGTCATATCGGTCTTCTTTTTCCGATTTCTTCAATTAAAAAATCTTATGTTTATGCTTTTATCGCACTGATCTGTATATAGCGCACGACGCCCTCGTTAAATAGTGTTTCGCAGAGCTTGGCTGTCATCTGTATTTTGAATTGATCCAGCCCTCGCCCCATGTCTTTTCTAGCAGCAATATATTGACTAAACCCAGCAAATACCGCTGTAGAAATATCTTGAATCTCAATCTGGTTAAAATGATGTTGTGCTAGTCCTTGATGAATTTGCTGTTCTGTCTTTAAAGTTTTGAATCGAACATCTGCTGCTTTGAGTAAGTATTGATATTTGAGTTTTTGTTTTGAATTTAAATGGACATCTGACAGCATCAAATAATGAAAAGCTAAACGTCCTTTTGAATTTAAAAGTGGTGCAACTGAAGTCAGAAATGAATTTAAATCACTATGATAGGCTGCATCAATACACATCGCCACATCAAAAGCTTGAGAGAAAAGGTTTTTATTTAAATTCAAAAATGATTGGCAATGAACTGCTTTAACACGGGGAAGTAGCTTTTGAATTTTCTTGACGCAGTGTGGTTGTAGCTCTACTGCTTCAAGATGCTGAATCTGATAATGCGTTAACCAATATTTTAAACTCGCACCTTGCCCACAACCCAAATCTAGCACACGATCATGCGATTGAAGTTGCACGGCGTCTGCAAGTCCTTGTGCAAGCTGTTGGCAGGCTTGGGGGTAGGAAGACGTTGTTACTGTCCACAAGCCGAGATTGGTCCAAGCACATTCAGCGGTATCGCCCAACATCTTTGCATTGATTGCATATTTATGTTTGGGAAGTTGTTGCTGAATTGCTTGAATCCATTTCATGTTTAAATGCTCAATCTGAAAGTGATGCTGACACACCACCCATCTGATTTAGCATTAATAACCGAGTTGTGGTGCGACCTCAACATTAGGCTTTAAACCTTTAAATGGCAATGGTGCATTAAATATCTCTGCAATATGCATTGCCGAAGTGACCGCTGACTCAAGGATAGGTAAGCCATCACAAGACCATGAACCACAATAAAAGACTTTGCGATTTGCCACTTTATGGCGCGCTTGCAACTCTTTATTCAGCGCAACAGTTTCAGAGTCTACCACAGCTCGCGTTAAGGTCACTGTTGAAATGATTTTCTTAGGATCAATTGTCGTGACAGGACGCCAAGTTTGGAAGACTGGAGACTTGCCCACCAGACTCGGTTCAATCGAGTTGAGCCAAACCGTGAACTGTTGCTTGGTAAATTTACGGTCCATCATATAGCTCAACACTGACCAGTCTTTACGGTTTGGAGGCATCACCGTTGGATCAGTGTGCATGACCAATTCACCCTGCTCAAATTTAAACTTTTTCAAAAGTTCAATATCATCAGCAAACTGTTCAACATTTAAAAAACTGTCCAATTTGTTGGTCGGGGTGGCAACCACAACACGATCAAACTGGAATTGCTCGCCTTGAGCATTTTTAACCAAAACACCTTCGCCCTGTTCTTCAACCAGCGTAATTTCAGAACTGCTATGTATATCAATGCCTTCGATTAATTTATCGACAAAAGCAGGTGTACCGCCATGTAAACGAAGCAATGCATCGCCATCAGTTAATTGCTTTAAAAAGATTAACAACGGCTTTGCTGGCCATTCACCAATCGTTTTAGGGTCACAGGTACAAATTGTATAGAGCACTGGCATTACCGCACCATGCCAAAATACTTCTTCGATTTCATTCTGATTGATAAAATCTGCGAGGGTAATCTCTTGATTTTTAGATTTAAAAAACTGAGAAATTGCTGTTTTAAGTTGCAACATCCCTTTCACCAAACGCCATCCGTACTGCTTAATGCCTTTGCGGTTATTGATAATCGGAAAATTACCAATCCGAGTACGAGAGGTGGTCAACCATGTTTCTGTTTTATCTTCAAATAACCAACTGCACGCCATAAAAGTACGTACAGGAAATGTTTTTATACCCAAATGTGTCGCTAGGCTAAGCGTGTTTTTCCATAAATGTGGATTCATCACACGTAATGGCGCATCAATTAAGCCACCTTCAAACTCAATACTGTGACTATCCATCCCACGACCAGGTAATGCTTCAAAGATGGTAATGTGATGACCTGCATCTTTAAGAATTCTTGCGGTAGCTAGGCCAGCCATACCACTACCAATCACTGCAATATCCAAAGTTATTATCCGTGCGTAACCATTTTTTTTATTATGAGCTATAGCGGATTAAATCACGGTATTAAAAAGTTCCACATTTAACTTTTTTTGTTGGAATTTTTTTAGAAAAAAATGCCCATTTTAAGCTTACCATTCATCGGAATCCTAAACACTGCGAATGTATGCGATCTACATGATTTATATTTCATTTTTATTTTCATATATTGAAAAATTCTGTTAAAAACATAAAGATAATTTAACTATTTATTAAAAAATCGTTTACAAACCGTATTTTCTTATTTAAAATTTACAGCATAAAAATGATAAGCAAATCACATTTATAACAAAAACAAATAATTATGACTATATCGACAATAAAAGAAACTACAGCACAAAAAGGATCTCTATAGTGTGGAATAGAGATCCTTTTTTTTCACTTTGAAATTTACCTATAAGATGAAAATTTTTGCTGTTGTTTGCATAATAAGCCTTGATCAATTTTTATCATTATGCTCAGAATTTAGACAAACAACCCAATATGTGCTTTACTTCACATTTTTCATTTATTATGATGCATGAAATACATTAAAACCATCGTATAAGAATAGCAATTTCGAATACAAGAAAACTACAGCGTAAAGAGCTTTTGATTGATGAGATCAAAGCTCTTTTTTCTTTTTCAGACCCGAACTTCATACAATTTCGAGTATAAAAAAGCGGATTTTACAATCCGCCTTTGTTTAAGCTTCTGCTGCAATTTCGCCGAATTTACCTTGATTGAAATCGTTAAAAGCTTGCACGATCTCTTCCTTGGTATTCATCACAAATGGACCATAACCCTGAATAGGTTCATTCAACGGTTTACCAGTCAATACCAAAAACTTAGCATCTTGCACCGCTTCAAGTTGAATTGCTACATCGCCATCTTGATCAAACATGACGATCGAACTGTCGAGTACTTTTTGCGTACCGTTGAGTAGCATTTCACCTTCAAGGACAACCACCAACGCATTGTGGTCAACAGGAACATGAACAATTTGCGTGTGGTCTGCTTTTAATTGACCATCCCATACATTCACAGGGCTAAATGTTGAAGCAGCGCCTTGTTGTTCAGCATATTTTCCAGCAATCACACGCAAATGCCCTGCATCATCATCAAAATGAATCACAGGAATATCTTGTGCAGAAATGGCTTGGTACTTCGGTTGAGTCATTTTATCTGCCGCAGGTAAGTTTACCCAAAGCTGAACCATTTCAAACAGACCGCCTTTTTCGGTAAACTCATGTGAATGGAATTCTTCATGAACTAAACCAGCGCCCGCAGTCATCCATTGCACATCACCAGTTTTAATCGTTCCACCACCGCCATGTGAATCCTTATGCGTCACTTCACCTTGATATGCAATAGTTACTGTTTCAAAACCACGATGAGGATGCGAACCCACACCATGCTGTTCATGACTCGGTGCAAATGTATAAGGTGCGGCATAGTCTAAAAGTAAAAACGGGCTGATTGCCTGACCTAAACGATCATAAGAAAACAAGCTTTTCACTGGGAAGCCATCACCCACCCAATGCATATTTTGATTGCGGTATACACCGATAATTCTTTTCATCTCAATACTCCTATCTCTAGGCTTTAATATGATTGTATTTTATGTTTTTTAAAGTGCTGAATACAGCAACCCATCAATACACTGTATCTCAAATATAGGACATTAAAGCCCAATACTCCCTCTTACTTGCCTGATAATAATCTTATATATGGGATTATTTATCTCACTTTTTAGACTTATTTGTTCAATATAAACCCCCTAAGATAAAGTCCATACAAAGCAATTTGTTTTGTTTTTAAGCACAATTTAAACTTTTTTAAATTCAGGATATAAAAAATGGGCAAACCTTACGTTCGTTTAAATAAAGAAGATGCAGCCGTATTATTAGTCGATCATCAAACAGGATTGTTGTCTTTAGTACGTGATATTGATCCAGATAAATTTAAGAATAATGTATTGGCACTCGCAGCAGCAGCTAAATATTTTAACCTTCCAACCATTTTAACCACCAGTTTTGAAGATGGTCCAAATGGTCCGCTTGTACCAGAGTTAAAACAACTCTTTCCAGATGCACCTTATATCGCTCGCCCTGGTCAAATCAATGCTTGGGACAATGAAGACTTTGTGAAAGCTGTAAAAGCAACTGGCAAAAAGCAATTGATTATTGCAGGGGTTGTGACTGAAGTTTGTGTGGCTTTTCCTGCCCTTTCAGCCCTTGAAGAAGACTTTGATGTGTTTGTGATTACCGATGCTTCTGGCACTTTCAATCCACTCACTCGTGATTCAGCTTGGGATCGTATGAGCAGTGCAGGCGCACAGTTAATGACTTGGTTTGGTGCTGCCTGTGAATTACATCGTGACTGGCGCAATGACATCGAAGGTTTAGGTACATTATTTGGCAACCATATACCTGACTACCGTAACCTGATCAACAGTTACAATCAGAATACTTCTCAAAAATAAGACAATCTGCTCTCAAATAGAAATGTAAGCGCTTACATTTCTATTTTGAGTGGATATGATTGAGTGTATTTTCCTATCAGTGATATGATCTAAACAACCCAATTCAGAGATATAGCTGTGCATTCTTTTGACGACTACTATTATTTTTATTTGGTTGTAAAGCATGGCGGATTTAGTGCTGCAAGTGAAGCCAGTAACATTACCAAGTCAAAACTTAGCCGACGTATTTTGGATTTGGAAGCAAAATTCAATGTCACTTTAATTCAACGTTCGACACGGCATTTTAAAGTCACACCTTTAGGGCAAGAATTTTTTGAAGAATGCTCCAAGATTATTGATCAAGCTGATACTGCACAGAATGTACTGTTAAAGCAAAAAGTTGAATTGCAGGGACTGATTAAAATTAGTTGCCCTCCCGTGATGTTAGAACACCAAGTTCGTCCTATTTTAAATCAGTTTTTAAAAAAATATCCCAAGGTCAATGTTGAATTAGCATTGACCAGTCGACGTATCGATGTTTTGCATGATGATATTGATTTGGCGATTCGTACCAATTTCACCATGAATGAAGACTCTAGTATCATTGTTCGTGACATTATTAAAACCACGCATTGTTTAGTGATTAGTCCTGAACTTTTAGGCGACCGTGAAATTCAGCATGTCACCGAGTTATGTGAGTTTCCAAGCATTGTTTTAGGTACAGACAAACAGCATTATCATTGGCATTTACATCATAACGAGCAACAAGAGGAAATCGATATTCCTCTGCAACCGCGTATCAAGAGCAATGACTTGATGGGTGCCTATTATGCAGTTTTGGATGGTTTAGGCATTGCCGATCTGCCTTATTTAACCGTAGAACAAGATATTGTTTCGGGTCGTTTGATTCATATTTTACCTGAATGGTGTTCCAATATCGGGACTGTACAACTGGTTTATGCATCCAGAAAAGGACAACGCTTAGTGATGGAAAAACTCATTGAGGATCTTGTTGAAGGCATCCGTGCTTATGCCCCTCAACAAGAGGGTTATGTTCTCTAAAGCCAATTTAAAAATAAAAAACCAGAAGTAGCACTTCTGGTTTTTTGAGACTCAAAATCATTGAACAATTAGATTTTACCAATCAGGTCAATTGATGGCGCAAGTGTCGCATCACCTTCTTTCCATTTTGCTGGGCAAACTTCACCTGGGTGAGTATGGACATATTGTGCAGCTTTGACCTTACGCAATAGCTCTTGTGCATCACGACCAATACCGCCGGCATTGATTTCTACGATTTGAATCTTACCTTCAGGATCAATGACAAATGTACCACGGTCTGCAAGACCTTCAGCTTCAATCAGCACTTCAAAGTTTTTTGCCAATGCCCAAGTTGGATCACCAATCATTGGATATTGAATCTTTTTGATTTCGTCTGAATTGTCATGCCAAGCTTTATGGGTAAAGTGAGTATCTGTAGAGACTGAATAAATTTCGACACCCATTTTCTGGAATTCTGCATAATTATCGGCGAGATCACCTAACTCTGTCGGACAAACAAAGGTGAAATCCGCAGGATAGAAAAATACAACTGACCATTTACCAAAGAAATCTTTTTCAGACACTTCAATAAATTCACCGTTTTTATATGCTGTTGCGTTGAATGCTTTAATTTCAGTATTGATTAAACTCATGTGATCTTCCTTCAATTTGTTTCAGGGATTGCTTATCTGTGAAGCCACTATACGAAAAATATTTAAATCGGTAAAACTGTAGTTTTTAATAAAATAAATCGGTTTTATAAATTAAAAAGGCTTTTCATGTTGTTCTTGCAAAGTGGCTTGACCTCGCAAGAATTAATCTGTAAATTTTCTTTTTGCGTGGACTTTAAAAAATGACGTTCTCAGCTATTTTGGAGCAATTCCAAAACCTTCCTTTTGGTACAGATGCCTTTAAACAACTGAAAATAAACTGTGAAGATCAAATTCTTGATTGCGAATCAGACTTTGAGAAAACAGCATTGTTTATCATTTATGGCTTTGCCAAAAACTATGTTTTACTCTATGAAGATCAAGCCATCACTGCTGAGTTTGCAACCAAAGCAAAATCACAACTACTCGATTATATGCATCAATTTAATTCAGCACTGCGCAGTAATAATAGCCAACAGATCATGCAAAGCTATAATCAAGTGAGCAATCACTATATGCACAGCTCACGTATTTTCTAAGCCCCTTTCAAAATACTGCCTTTTAGTTTTAGTGTCATCCCATACAACAAGGTTGATCATTCGACCTTGTTGTAATATCCGTAACGCCTCAGAATAGAAAACCCGTGATGATTGAAAACTACAAAATAAGTAAATTACCCAAAGCTTCTATTTCAAAGCCTCGATCATATTAATAACGACTTTTTTCAGCTTTTCTCATTTGAGATGGAGAATACCCAAATTGCTTTTTAAAACGATTGCTAAAATGGCTACTTGAGCTGAATCCGTATTGTTCTGAAATGTCCATCATACTCGCTTTGGTTTGTTGTAAAGCTTGATGAGCCAATTCCAGACGACGTTGCATCACATATTGATGTGGTGGGATCTGCATGGATTGCTTAAACATATGTGCAAAATGATATTCGCTCAGTTGAGCTTGTTGAGCCAAATCAGATAGGGTCAAGCTTTGCTGAATATGCTGATCAATCCATTCCAATACGTGTTTGAGTGTATAAGGCGACAAGCCCCCTTTGATCTCTGGCGCCTGCCACTGAGCAGCACTATAATTTTTAATCAGATGATTGAGCAACAGTGTCGTGGCTGTACTCATTTGCAAGTGGTTTTCACTGTCCTGCCAAGCCGTATTTAATAAAAAATGACGATAGATCATGGCAATCTGTGGATCAGCAACAAAAATTTGCGGATCTAATATAATTTGACTCGGCTCACGATCCCACACTTGTTCTGCTACACGTTGTAAGTGTTGCTTGGTATAGTAAAGATGCGCAAAAGTGAGCGGATCTCGTAGATCCCAAGTTGACTCAAAATCTTGAGGCATTAAGCACATATGGTCAGGTCCACCACCATTGTGCCAACCTTGTGCCGTCTTTTGATAACTGTGATACCCACCTTGAACATACATACTCAGGGTATGGTGGTTACTGCATACACTTACACGATCTTGGTTATTTTGCCACATGGCTAATTGCATACCAGAACCCAACTCGACCGAATCCAGCAGTTGAGCTTTGTGCTGTTGCAATTGATCGAAAATCTGATATTTCATCTTCTATACGCAGTACCAAATTTGAATATTGAGTGTAAGACTTTAAGTTTATTTTATCATTGATATAAAAATGTGAGTAGAAAAAAACCACAAGCTCATGATAGCCACCGCAAGCAGGTGCAAGAAATAGGTGGCTTAAATCAAGCACAATAGTGCTGATCGTTTAGTTTGGTTGAAAGAATATGAATGCACTCCTATATGTATTGGTCGTGGTGATTTGGGGAACGACTTGGATTGCAATTACTCTGCAACAACAAAGTGGTATATCGGTCAATGTGGCGGTGTTCTGGCGCTTCTTTATTTCAGCAATGTTCTTATTTGCAGTGATTATGTTGTGCCGAAAAAAGCAAAAGTTAGCTTTAAACGACCATTTATTTTGTATGCTGCAAGCTTGCTGTATTTTTGGTTTTAACTTTGTTTGCTTTTATTATGCAGTTCAATATATCAGTAGTGGTTTGGAAGCTGTCATTTTTTCAATGGCAGTGATTTTTAACACACTGAATGCCAAAATTTTCTTTAAACAGCAGGTTTCTACATATTTTTATCCTGCGGCTTTGCTCGGTGGATTAGGTATTATTGCCTTGTTTTGGCATGATGTCGTGGGAAACAGCTTAAATCAATATACGCTGATAGGAATAGGTCTGTGTATATTGGGAACCTACGGCTTTTCTCTGGGAAATATGATCAGTGCACGCCATCAAAAAAAGGGGTTGGATATTTTTACCACCAATGCTTATGGCATGTTGTACGGTTCAATCTTAATGGCACTGATCGCGGTGATCAAGCAAGATGAGTTTTTCCCAAATATGCAATTCAGTGCAGTGAGTGCTTTACTATATTTGGCTATTTTTGGCTCAGTGATTGGCTTTACTGCTTATTTCTATTTAGTTGGGCGGATTGGTGCAGCTAAAGCGGCGTATAGTACCTTGTTATTTCCATTGGTCGCTTTGCTGATTTCGACCTTTTGGGAAGGGTATCAATGGCATATCAATGCTGTGATCGGGGTAATTTTAATTTTATCTGGTAATGCAATTTTCTTTATTAAATTACCAAATTTTAGACTCCCTCGCATGCTCAACCGAAGCTAAGTGAAAAAACGATAGCTTACGCTCTGCATGAAATAAAAATAGCCTCTCTTATTTACAAAATAAAAGAGGCTATTTAATACATTAAATATTTGAGTTTAAAGAAATTTAAATTAAATCAACTTCAAATAAATAATTGAGATATTTGATCTAGAACGGCAGATCATCATCTAAATCTGCTGGAGCAGTTGCAGGCGCTTGTTGTGGTTTAGGCGACTGGAAACCCTGATTAACATTGTTTCCACCATTGCCATAACCACCTTGTGGAGCTGCATTACCATAGCCACCTTGGTTGCCTTGATTATAACCACCACCTTGGTTGTTATTAAAACCACCTTGTTGATTGTTATTGAAACGTGGTTGGTTATAGCCCCCGTTTTCACCTGCTTCACCTTGCTGACGGTTGTTATCCAACATCTGCATTTGCTCACCACGGATTTCCGTTGTGTAGCGTTCTTGACCATTTTGATCTGTCCACTGACGTGTACGTAAAGAACCCTCAATATAAACTTTCGAGCCTTTACGTAAATATTGCTGTGCAATTTCACCTAAGCGGTTATGCAACACAATACGATGCCATTCCGTTTGTTCTTTTCTTTCTCCGGAATTTTTATCTGTCCAAGATTCACTGGTCGCTATTGAAAATTGAGTGAGAGACCCCCCATTTGGGAATGTTTTCGTCTCAGGATCACGACCCAAAGTACCAACTAAAATAACTTTATTTACACCACGCATTAGATGTTATCTTCCTATTCGATTCTATGTTTTACTTTATAAGAGTTATGTTTAAATGGCTACCTCTTTCCCAAACAACTGCGTTAAATGTTGTCGCGCAGCATCATCAATCTGCTGTTTATCAACCTTTATATACGCCACTTGCTGGTCAGACATCACCACGACCTCTTCAATACCACGAATTGACAATAACTGAGAAGTCCAATTATCGGTTTGTTTATCCTCAGGTAATCGCAAAACGATTGATGTCAAATATCGTGGTTGAGCCAGCCCAAAACTAATGAGCAACCAAAGTATAGCAATAGCTGCTAAAACACTCCAACCCATTGTTGTATTATTGAGCAAAATTAATTGCCCACCGAGTGTACCACCAAAAAAAGCACCTAAAAATTGAGCACTTGCGTTGACACCCATTGCTGTTGCTTTGGACTGAATCGGTGCAGCTTTGGACAACCATGAAGGTAATAAGGCTTCCATCACATTAAAAGCAATAAAGAATAAGCCCAGACCGAGCAATAAAATATATTTGGATTCATAACCAAATATAAGAATAACCAGACCAGCAATAATGCCTGCAATCGCTGTGAGAAAAATACTGCGCATCTTGCGGTATTTTTCAGCAAGAATAATGCTTGGAAAAGCAAAAAATAAGCTAATCACCAACAGTGGTAAATACACAATGCCATGTTTGGCTAAAGGAATACCTGCAAAGTTAATCAACTGTGAAGGCACATAAATAAACATGGCTGTGAGCAATAAATGCAACGCGAAGACTGAAACATGCAAACGATTCAGATCACCCATTTTTAACACTTGTTTGAGCTGATTGAGATAGCCTTGTTTAAAGTTCTTATGATGACGAGTAGTTTTTGGCACCAAAAACAACATTGAAATTGCCAACAACCCCATCACAGTCGTGACCCAAAAAAGTCCTGAAATACCGACTAAACTGGTTAGCCAAGGTCCGAGGCTAAATGCGACTACAAAAGATAAGCCGATACTCATACCCATCACAGCCATGGCTTTGGTGCGATTTTCTTCGCGAGTCACATCTGCAAGCAATGCCATAACAACCGCTGATACAGCGCCAGCCCCTGCAATCGCCCGTCCAAGAATCACACCATAAATGCTTTCAGACATGGCTGCAATTGCACCACCTAAAGCAAATAGCAGTAAACCAAATACAATCAATGGCTTTCGACTAAAACGGTCTGCCCATAAACTGAAAGGGATTTGCAGAATTGCCTGACTTAAACCGTAGACACCCACCGCCAAACCAATCAAGGCTGGTGTCGCATATTGATAAGACTGCCCCACCACCGAAAACACAGGGATAATCATGAACAGCCCCAACATGCGTAAAGCAAAAATACTACTTAATGCAAAGGTCGAGCGGCGTTCTAAAGGATTCATCATATCTACTGGCTTATCAAAACTGGCGAGCTAATTTTCAAACACATCATCGCATATTGTGGCAACTTTGTGGAAACATTGCGCATAAAAAAGAGCACTTTCAAAGTGCTCTCCCATTGTAATCTTTTTTATTAAAAAAGGATTAATCTTGTTGTTCAATTCGCTTGTTATATTGGATTGATGCGATCACAGCCCAGACAATAAAGGCAACACCGATCAATCCTGTCACCACTTCAGGTACATGGAGTCCAGTACCGCTTGCAATCATAATAAAAGCTAAAGCACCAATCGCATAATGTGCGCCATGCTCAAGGTAGACATAAGCATCAAGTGTACCTTTATCAACAAGATAAATCGTCATTGATCGAACGAACATTGCACCGATGGCCAAGCCCAACATGATGATGACCACATCAGAGGTAATTGCAAAAGCACCAATCACACCATCAAAACTGAAGGAGGCATCAAGGACTTCTAAATAAATAAAACCACCGATACCTGCTTTGATGACGCCTGTTGGAGCACCATTGGCATCGTGTCCTACGGCATTGCCCTCTTCATCAACTTCAGGTTCACCACCCAATAAATGACTCAGCACTTGTACACCAATATAAATGACAATACCCCAAATACCTGCCATGGTCACTACAAGACGTTTTGCCTCTTCAACATTGGCTGCCATCACCAACAAAGCAATGAGTGCGAGGAAAACCGACATCGCAGGCACATTGGCTAAATTTGCTAAACGCTTTTCAACCCACTTAAACCAGTGAGTGTCTTTACCTTCATCCAAGAAGAAGTTTAAGAAAACCAACAATAAGAATGCTCCACCAAAAGCAGCAATTTCTGCATGATGCGCTAATAATTTTGCTGAATATTGGATTGGATCATTTAAAGCCATTTTTACAACTTCAATCATGCCCATATCTGCGGTCACTGCAACGATCACAACAGGGAAAACCAGTCGCATACCAAATACGGCAATCAAGATCCCAACCGTTAAAAAGATCATTTTCCAAAAATGATCCCAATTGCGTAATACAGAGGCATTGACCACAGCATTGTCAAAAGACAAAGACACTTCCATCACAGCCAAAATCGCTGTAATCGTCAGTGCAGACAGCATGGCTTGGACACCTGCATTGGGACCATGGGTAAAGCCCCAATATGCAGATATAGCCAAACACACAACCGTAAAAAAAATTGAGAAACCAAAATGTTTCATCATGAGAATACGACCTACGGAGAATAGTTTTTTAATCAGAACACTGAAATAAAAATTGGGTTTTTAATGCGCACATTATGACGACTTTTTTAGGTTTCTCCAAAAGTTCTTTGTCATATTTTTATGCAAACTCAGTTGAATTTTCTGCATTCAAATACCTAAACCAACCTAGAGTTGTTATAGTCTTGCCAGTTCAAAATGACTTTAATTGCTTGAATGATCGCATAGGAAAATAACATGAGTTTTTCTCAACAGCTTTGGCAACGTAATCTTGCCTTATATAACAAAACATTAGCTTTACCATTTAATCAAGAACTTGCTACTGGCACATTAAGCAAAGACGTTTTTTGTCATTATGTGATCCAAGATGCCCATTATTTAGTGGCGTATGGACGTGCGTTGGCTATTTGTGGTGCAAAAGCCTTTGATGCTGACGATATCATTCAATTTACGCAAGGCGCGAAAGAAGCCATTGTGGTTGAACGCAGTTTGCATGATGGATTTATGCAAAACTTCGGCATCAGCAAAGCTGATTTTGAAAACACACCACTGACGCTTGCTTGCCATCACTATACCTCTTTCTTAACAGCGACAGCGTGGTCAGAAAGCTATCCAGTGGTATTGGCATCATTACTGCCTTGTTTCTGGATTTATGCTGAAGTGGGTAAAGATATTGTCAACAAATCTGTCGCCAATAATCCTTATCAAGCATGGATCGATACCTATTCTGGTGAAGAGTTTAATGAAGCGGTTAAAAATGTTTTGGCAACTATTGACCGTATTGCTGAACATTGTGATGCCGCAACACTTGAGAAAATGCATAAAGCCTATACCAAAGGTGCTGAGTTAGAATGGTTATTTTGGGATGGTGCTTATCATCAAAGACAATGGTTAGGCTTAGATCAGTAATTTATAGATATAATGCTTCCCACTCTCCCTTATACATATTAAGTTTTGGGACAGTGGGCGTTGAAAATGTAATAAAAAAGAGTGCCAAAGCACTCTTTAAAACGAAGAGATTAATTTAAAATTCTACTTTAAATTAATCTGATAAATTGCTGTACTACCGCTCACCTCGTTACCCACAATCAACATTGGTTTAGCGTTCGGTGAATCTTTCGCAGAAACAAACGTCAGTCCTTCAGGTCCTAAGTCACTTTTCTCAATGAGAATCTGTTTACCTTCTTTGTCTAAAATTGGCTGACCATTTGCATCTTTATAAACCTGATCTTGTTTAAAAGTACGGTTGTTAAAATACTGCACAAAAGCAGGTTTTTGAGGATTACTAATATCATAAACCATAATCCCACTTTGACGCTCTAAGCCAATAAAGGCAAAGGTTTTCTTACCAATCGTCCCTAAAGCCAAACCTTCGGGTTCAGGTCCTTTATTATCACTACGGTCATCAAAAGCAGCCGCTTCATGATCACTGTTAAAGTAATTTGGAAATAACTCAGCAACTTTACGTTCAAACTCACTGCCTGAGTCCCAAACCAATTTACCTTGTGTGTCCCAGATACTAAATGAGCGTGCGCCATAGCTATACAGTTTGTTATAGGTCAATAATCCGTTGGCATCTAGTTTTGGAGAACCATCGGTATTGGTTTCATACCCCATATTCCATGCAATATTTAAACGCCCCAATTGGTCGTCCTCACGGCATAAACCTGGACCAGTTGCTGTTGCTCCACAATATGCAAAGACTGTAGCATCCAATTTGGCTCCTTTTACCCCAGCAACAAGATGAGTCAAATGCGCAGGATAATCCCCTTTATTATTAAAACCTTTGACATTGAATAAATGCTTCATTCGAATTGCTTCAGCAAAACCTTTACTTTGGTCTCCAGCATAATATGCAGTTGTGTCATTTAACCATTCACGTGAGTCACCTTCATTTGCGGTCACTAAGTAACTGGTACCATTGGCTTGATAGTGGGCAATTGAATCAGGTTGATACATGCCCATCAAACCAGGCCAAGCTTGAATATTAATATTCTTATCTTTATCACTGACATCCAAAGCATTATTTGCCAGACCATGATCTTTATAGCCCAATGGTAAAATATCAGTCACTTTTTTTGCGACAATATCAATCTTTGCAATGGCATTATTTTCTTGTAAGCTTGCCCAAGCAGTTTTTCCATCTTGGCTAACTGCAATGTATTCAGGTTCTAAGTCTTGGGCGACTGTCGCTTTTGGACCAAAAATTCGTACACCTGATTTAATCAACTCTGCTTTTTTATCATTAAATGCTTTGAAGTCTGCAACAGTTGCGGTTGGCTGACGAATATTCGTGATATCAATAATGCTGATTGAGCCTTCAGGATCAATACTATAATCATCATTAGGCTCAGCCTCATTGGCAACCAAAACTGTTTTACCATCTGAGGTAAAAGTCAGCATATCTGGTAAAGCACCCACTTCAACTTTACTGATGAGTTTTAAATCCTTAGCATCAAAAAACGCCACCATGCCTTTGTCAGTTTTTTGCTTGGCTTGAACGGCTAGCGCAACAATACCATTTTTGATCGCCACAGAATTTACTTCTGACTCTGCCAGGGCTTCACGTGCAGAGAGCTCGCCAATATGCACAGGTGCATCTGGCTTAGACACATCAAGTACATCGACCAAACCTTTTTTGGCGTTGACCACAAATACTCGTTTGGTGCTTGCATCATAAGCAGGAATTTCTGCTGCACTTTCAGCAAAAATACCTGTTTCATAACGACCTAATAGACTTAGGCTAATACTTTCAGGTGTTGCTTCCTCAACCACTGGTGGTGTTGATTGATCATTGTCATCATTACATGCCACCAGTCCCACAGAAAGCATTGCCAAACACAATGCAGAAATCTTTAAGTTCATGCGCCAATCCGTTGTAGTTTAAATTTTCACCACTATAAGAATTAGGGGTGTAAATTTCATGACCAACACATTACACTTTTATTGCAGTTTCTTGACCTTTGACACAGTATCTTTGGCAAAAGCATTTTAAATGTGGGTAAGCTTGATCAGTGATCAAATTTTAACTTTGCACAGAAATCAGTGCATTCAGATCAACTGTACAATGCCTCATTTTTTGACTCATGTACCAAAGCTCATTTATCTCGCTGGTTCAACAACGATTTCATACAGATTTAAGCTGAGCATTGTTTTAAACTATTCACAAAATTGACTTATTTCAGTTCTATGACTGCAACGCCATCGCACAGCAAATTACAGCCTAAATTTTATTTATTGGTTTTTTTAGTTTCGATCGGCTTTTTCATGCAAGGCTTGGATACCACCATTATCAATACTGCCTTGCCTGCAATGGCGGAAAGTTTGCAAGAAAATCCATTAAAAATGCATGGTATTGTCATCAGCTATGTATTGGCTGTTGCCGCCTGTATTCCTTTGAGTGGCTGGTTGGCTGATCGCTTTGGAGTACGTAATACTTTTTTTATCGCGATTGTGATTTTTACCAGTGCCTCTTTGGGTTGTGCGCTATCCAACAATTTCAATTTGCTGATCGCATTCCGAGTCATTCAAGGCATAGGTGGTGCACTACTGGTTCCAGTAGGTCGTTTAGCTATGTTAAAAATTATTCCTCGTGAACAATTTCTTTCAGCAATGAGTCTGATGAGTTTGGCAGGGCTACTCGGACCATTGATGGGTCCTGTTTTAGGAGGGTGGCTGGTTGAATATGCCTCGTGGCATTGGATTTTTTTGATCAATTTACCGATCGGAATCTTAGGGACATTTGTCACCTTTAAAGCCATGCCCAATGTCAAAGAAGCTTCAGTGAAATCTTTCGATTTCAGCGGTTTTGTTCTTTTAGCCATCGCGATGGTGGGTATGGCTCTCGGTATTGAAAATATTGCCAGTAAAGAGATCTCTCGAAACTTCAGTATCGGCTTACTTTCTATCGGCATCATTTCAGCATGTATTTACGCTTATCATGCCCATACGCATCAGAATGCACTATTTCGTAGCCGTTTATTTAAAAATAAAATTTATGCCATCGGTGTATTGGGAAATTTCTTTGCTCGTTTTGGTGGCAACGCAGTACCTTTCATTTTACCGCTCATGTTACAAGTGGCTTTTAAAATGGAGCCTTTGATGACAGGGATCATGATGACGCCAATTGTATTAGGCTCATTATTTTCCAAACCCATCATCCGCCCTATTTTACAACGCACAGGCTATCGTCCATTTTTATTGGTCAATACCTTGTTGATTGGTGCATGTATTGCCAGCTTTGCCTTGCATACCGTCGATACGCCACTTTGGCTGCGCACTCTACACTTCTTTATTTTTGGTGTACTCAATTCATTACAGTTTGTGACCATGAATACGTTGACGCTGAAAGATTTAACTCAACAAGATGCCAGTAGTGGTAACAGTTTCTTGTCGATGATTATGATGCTTTCAATGAGTATTGGTATTGCCTTAGCAGGCACATTATTGAATACTTTTACCGTCTATTTTACAGAGACACATATTACTCAAGCTTTTCACTATACGCTGATCTGCTTAGGTGCAATCAATATCATCACTGCTTTAATTTTCTTTCAGATCCCAAAAGATACCCGAGATTAAACTGTTCAAAATAAAACTGAATAAAGAATAAGGACACATCATATGATCATTCCAAGATATTGGGCGGAAGCAAAAATAACAACACAGTACGAAAAACGCCAAGTCACCATCAAACGATTTGGTTGGTCAGATTTGAGTATGCAAGATGCACAAACACATGCAGAAACACGTGTTAGAGAAGCACTTGAGCAACTTAGATCAGGACAGAACATTCGCAAACTTGACCATAAAATTCCTTATAATGGCAGTGAAGGTTTGCCCATTCGTGAAGAAATTATTCAACAACACGATGATGTGGTGATCACACGTAATTCTTATGGTGCACTCTGTCTCAATACGCCCGATGTTTTATTTGCAGACATTGATTTTAATTATGCGCCGAATAGTCGACTGTATTTTTTAAGTTTTATATTGCTCTTTTTCATCAGTATCGTCTGTACTGTATTACTTAAAACATGGTGGGTGTTGCTATTCGGCGTGTTTTTTTCCATTGTACTCAGCAAACAAACTGCCGAAATATTGTTGAGTATTCAAAATAAATGGAAGGGTTCACCGGAACAACAAGCCTTAAAATCCATTCGTCAATTTTCTATGCAACATCCAACTTGGCATTTACGTGTCTATCAAACCCCAAAAGGCTATCGGGTCTTGGTCATGCATCAGCTCTTTGAACCTCGAAGTGAAGAAACTCAACAGTTTTTTATTGCACTACAAGCCGATCCAAACTATGTGCGTATGTGTAAGAACCAAAACTGTTTCCGAGCAAGGATTAGTCCGAAACCGTGGAGAATTGGTATAGATGCCTTACGTTTAGGGGTTTGGCCAGTTCAAGAAAACCGTATGCTTGACCGAGACAGATGGATTACTGAATATCAAGCACGTGCCAAAAAATATGCATCATGTAAATTTATTGAACAATTGGGTAGTCAAATGACGCACCCTAAAGCGAAACGCGTACAATCAACACATGATCAATACTGCAACGCGACGATTAATCTAGAAATTGCATAACATTGGCAACAGGATGATTTTTGTGAAACACCAACCTAAATATCGTTCTATCTTCACCAGTATCGGATGTATCAGTTTATTGGGTATCGCCAGTTACTTGGCTGTGTTTTATCCACAAAATGCTGGTGCTCAAGATTATGTTATTCGTGGTTTCGATGTATCACATCATCAAGGTGAGATCGATTGGAAAAAAATCTCTCCTCAGCAGTATCAATTTGTTTATCTCAAAGCCACTGAAGGCGGAGATTATCAAGATGATAAATTTCAGGATTACTGGTTAGAAGCACGTGAACGTGGTATGCGTGTAGGTGCATATCACTTTTTCCGTTTGTGTCGAGACGGCGCAATTCAAGCACAAAACTTTATCAAAACAGTACCCAACAAAAGTAATGCCTTGCCCCCTGTCATCGACTTGGAATATGACAGTGCCTGTATCAACACTTACACCAAAGAACAATTACTGAAACAAATCAAAATTATACATGATCAGTTGCATCAACATTATGCTAAACAACCCATTTTTTACACGTCCAAAGTATTTTATAACATGGTTCTTACAGGCGAATTTAAGGACACACCGATTTGGATTCGTGAGTATAAAGATAAGCCTGATTTAAAAGATGGTCGTGAATGGACTTTTTGGCAAAATACCAATCAGGGAACAATTCAAGGCATTGCTAAAAATGTTGATTTAAATGTTTTTTATGGAGATGCTGAACAGTGGAAACAGTTTTTACAACAGAATAAGTTAAATTAGCCAACCCTCATCTCGACACAGACTGTCGCAGATTCGCTACCAAACACCAAATTCATCACTTACAACAAACCAGATCGGTTAGAATAAACACACAGCGCTGCAACACTGTGTCATTCATGAGAAAAATCATCCATATCGACATGGATGCATTCTATGCATCTGTGGAACTACTTGAACGTCCTGAATTGAGGCATTTACCTGTGGTGATTTCTTCACATCACCCTCGGGCGGTGATTGCTGCGGCATCTTACCCTGCCCGTGAGTTCGGCTTACGCTCTGCCATGTCGATGTCACAAGCGAAAAAACGTTGCCCACAAGTCTATGTGATTGAACCTAATTTTGAAAAATACCGTGATGTTTCTCGTCAAATTCATGAAATTTTTCAAAAATATACATCACTCATTGAACCTTTGTCTTTAGATGAAGCTTATCTTGATGTGACTGAAAACTTATTCAATATTCCCAGTGCCACGGAAGTCGCTGAACGAATTCGTGCTGATATTTTCCAACAAACGGGTCTTACTGCATCTGCAGGCGTTGCACCAAATAAATTTCTTGCCAAAGTGGCTTCAGATTGGAACAAGCCCAATGGGATTTGCATCATTAAACCCAGCCAAGTGCAAAACTTTATTCAAGATTTAGCCCTGAAAAAAATTCCTGGCGTGGGTAAAGTTACTCAAGAAAAACTCAAAAGTTTAAATTTAGAAACATTGGGCGACTTGCAAAAAATTGAAGAAAACATCTTAATTCACCATTTCGGTAAATATGGCAAACAGTTGTTTTTATATGCTCAAGGCATAGATGATCGACCTGTACAAGCAGAACGACAACGGCAGCAAATTTCAAAAGAAACCACATTTGATGACGATTTTAATCTCGAACAATGTGCAATCTATTGGGATAATTTAATCTCACGGGTTTGGCTCAGTTTAGAAAAGAAACAGATGCAAGCACGAGGTGTGACCGTCAAACTGAAATTAAAGAATTTTCAGGTACTACAACACAGTAAGAGCTTTAAGACTGCACTTAAATCACCACAAGAAATGACTCAAGTGGTTCAAATCTTATTGAATGAAATGCAGATTCCTGAGCATTTTCAATTCCGTTTAATTGGCGTGGGGCTATATCAACTCACAGATCGACAAGACGAGTCACAATTGTCATTATGGTAAAGTACATTCATGTTCGGAAAGAAAATCTTCAACCCATTCTGTCACTTGATCTGCAAAAACATGAGCTAAATCATGCTCACCTTGTGGAATGACATGTAATATTGAATTTTTGATTTTGTCCTGTAAATATTCACCGACTTTAACTGGACTGATTGGATCTGAATCACCCCAGATTAATAGAACAGGACAAGAAATCTGGGTTAATACATCATCCAAATAAGATCGATGATCCATAAACCAACTTGGAACAGCAAAAGTTTGACGATAGTCTTCTCGCCAATCCGCCACATGAAATGGAGCTAAATTGATTCCTCCTGAAGTTGCAACCAATACCAGTCCCTTAACCCATTCTGGTTTTTGTAATGCTGCTTGGACAGCAAAGATGCCTCCCATAGACTGCGCAATCAATATCGATGGTTGTTCAATCTGATCAAGAACATAAGTCTGTAGATCTTCAAAACTATGAATTTGAGGATGATCTGGGCATCCCCCAAAGCTTGGATAGGCAATCACGGTTTTTGCATAATTCATCGACAAGCTTTGCATCACGGGTTGCCAAAATTCAGTACTTCCAGATGCACCCGGTAAAAAGATCAAATTCATTTAGACTTCACTTTGAGCTCTCAAATAATTAATCGCCGCTTTTTGCTTTAGCACGTTGATAAGCAGGTCGCTGCTGAATGCGTTCCGCATAAGCTGCAATTTGAGGCATCTTATTTTGAGTACGTTGCTGCATTGCTATCACAGGGAAGCTCATCTGAATATCAGCAAAAGAGAATTCTCCTGCCGCATAATCATGCTGGCTAAAATAGTCTTCCAAAAATGCAGAATGCTCTTTTAAACGTGGATTGATAAAACCACCACGTACCCCTTCGGAGATTTTTTTTGCTATCGGTCGAATCAAAAATGGTACATGTTTCGGCATATTGGTCATCACCAAAGTCATCACCAAATAAGGCATTAAAGAACCTTCTGCATAATGCATCCAATAGTTATATTGCATCAGATCTTGAGACTTCTGAGGCTTAAACTGATTTTGGGTATCATAGGTCGTTTGAAGATAGTCCAAAATCACCGCAGATTCGGCAATTGTTAAATCACCATCCGTCAACACAGGTGATTTTCCAAGTGGATGCACAGCTTTTAACTCTGGCGGTGCAGCAAAGGTAGGCAAACGCTTATAGTGCTTAATTTCATATTCAAGCCCCAACTCCTCCAAAGCCCAAATAATCCGTAATGAGCGTGATTGATCCAGATGATGTAATGTAATCATTTTTATTGCCTCAATTATTGTGTTCTGACTATAGATTGATCTTGGCTTTTCAACAATTGAATTGCTATATTTTTAACACTTTTTTAAGTGTGCTCTGGAATGACTGTGTTTATAATCTGTCTGAATATCAGCCATACTGAAAAATAAAAATGAAGCATTTACTCGGTTTAACTCTATTATTGGCATGCGCCAATGCATATTCCTATCAGCCCAAACTTATTTTGCTGGGAGCTATTGAACCCCAAGGTCAAGCCTTTATTGACAGTAAGGCAAATAAAGTGATTCGTGATTCATTTAAACAAGCGGTGATCTACGAAAAATATGCTGAGCCACTCAAACAAAACACTGATCTGCCTTATCAATCTGTGATTAAACAACTTATTGTCGACTGTAAAGGGAAAACCATTGCCCTTCGAGGTGCTGATTTCTTTGCAGGACAAACCTCAAACAGCAAACTCGTAAAAAAATTTGATGACATTACCTTGAGTCATGATGGCGAAACTGGTGCTGCTTTTTATTCTTTTGATGATTTAGATTTTAAGCCCTTAGATCAAGGTCAGTTTTATACACAAATTTATAACATCAGTTGTAAATAAGTCATCAGCAATATTGACCAGATAAAAAAGACACTTTGTTGCTCAACAAAATGTCTTTTCCAAATCAAATTATTTTTTCAATATCACTCAAAGAATCGA
The DNA here is from genome assembly GCF_056930735.1 of Acinetobacter sp. B-6. NCBI lineage: Bacteria > Pseudomonadati > Pseudomonadota > Gammaproteobacteria > Moraxellales > Moraxellaceae > Acinetobacter > Acinetobacter sp. B-6. The sequence goes on from NZ_JBXPBY010000011.1 coordinate 62,120, forward strand.
GGTATTGATTTCTACACTACGTAACAAGGTTTTGGTGACAGGTGTTTTTTGGCAAATGTCTAATACCTTTTGATGCAACTCTTCTGATAAAGCATTGGCAAATGATAAACGGCGTTCAATCCATTCTTTACCTTCTTTGTTGGCATTAAAATCTGCTTCTACTGTAAACTCGCCCAAATCAAAACCTTTATGCTGCGCATACATCCGTAACGTAATCATCGTACAGGAAATCAACCCCGAACAAACAAAATCATAAGGTGCTAAACCTTTGTCTTGCCCCCCAAAAGATTCAGGTTTATCAGTAATCAGTTGGTGTTTACCACTGAGCACTTCGCCAGACCATGGTTCTGGATAAGTTTTTACTTTTGCATTTGCAATAATTGCCATTTTATTTTCCTATAATATTGAAATTTTTATTTAACCTTCGTTTAGATGAAACTTTGTAAGCTCAGTATTTGCGCTAAAGGATATCAATGTACCTCTAGCACAAATTGTTTAATTTAAGTTCATGTCTCAAGATCAGCCATCAATCATGATCCCGATTACTTCGATGGTCGCATCTTATCTGGGAATGCTGGTGCTTCTAAACGTGGACCATCATAATCAGGAATTGTTCCAAAACGGGCATCTTGATTGATCCATTGCTCTGTCGCTGTTTTCAGTTCCTCTTGGGTACGTCCCACAAGATTCCACCACAATAAAATAGGCGACTCAAAGGGTTCTCCACCAATCAACAACAAACGAGAACCTTTCGGAAGTTCCACTTCAATCTGGGAGATTCCAGGTTCCAGCACCACCATATTGTCACTATTTAAATCGTGACCATTGACGATTGCATCCCCCTCTAAAGCCATAAATCCATACTCAAATTTAGGATTGAGCGGAATACGGGTTTTGGTCTGTTCTTTGGCAAAAAAATCAATGCCTAATAATTCTGTATGAACTTGGACTGGAGACACGGTATCCATAAATTCACCAACTAATACAGTGAATTCAATATTGTCTTTTTCTACAATTGGCAAAACTGGATAATGGTCAAATTGAGGTGCCATATTGATTTTATCATCAGGCAAGGCGATCCACAGTTGTGCCGCATGCATTCGGGTTTCGGTATCAGGTGCAACTTCTGTATGAGAAATTCCGTAACCTGCCGTCATCAAATTAACTTGCTTTGGGCGAATCAATTGTTTTGAGCCAATGCTGTCTGTATGCATCATTGTGCCTTCAATCATCCACGTAAAAGTCTGTAGCCCGATATGTGGATGTGGTCCAACATCCAATCCATCTCCTTGAGGAAATGTCACTGGTCCTGCGTGATCTAAAAAGCACCATGCTCCTATCATACGTTTCTGACGACTTGGTAATGCACGTTTAATGACGGTGCCTCTGCCTATTTCTGCTGAGCGAATTGGAAAATCTTGAATAAATTGATTCACGTATTTTTCACAATCGTCAGAATTAGAAATCTCGGTATAGTTGGTATTGGTCATTTTGTTATCCTAAAGTTGTTCATCAGCTCAGGATGTTATTTCAACATCTGCTATTTCAATATATCTAGCCTAGCGGTTTTATATCCATCAACCTATAGCTATCTTAATACGCTGAATACTATGAATAGGACAATAATAGTGTGGTTTTTGTTATGAGGATGGTGATGCTCCACTGGTGATGTTGTATTTTCTGATATAGGCTTGCGCTTAAAATGCTCTACACCTAATCTCCATCCAACACCATCCATTTTCAGAACTTTTTGTTTAAGGTGCTGGCGGCGGTGTTAGGTTTACAAACAGTCCAGTAAAACGACGGACGATCGGTAAAAATATCAATACCGTTGGAAAGGCAATCATCCATGAAAACAACTAGACATCGAACCATTTTGTAAAAAATGCATCAAACCATCCCACATTTTTCCATAAATTAATCATAGAAATAGTGGCACTCATTAATCCTGAAAGGAAAAATGGCATCAACCAAGTGGCATATTTTGCAGGTAATTTGGGAATTTTACCCACGATCGTTGTAGATTTTGCTTGCATTATACCAACACTCTAAATGTATCTGTTTTAATCATCATGCCTCTTTCTTTACATTTTGCTTTAAATTTTTCATAAATTGTTTTACTGCGGGTTCAAAGTCTTTAAATAAAATATGATCACGATGTGTAATCATCACTTCTAAAAACAATTTAAGTCCCACTGCAAATGCCTTTGTTGTTTCATCATCAAAAAACTCAGCTTTTTTTAAACGTTCAACAATTTCAAAAATATCGTCGTGGTTTCCCACATTAAATTCGATATTTTCACTGTAGTTTGATGGTTGACCTTTGGCATCTGCAAGATGCTGTACACTCACGTGGTATTGATGTTGTTTCATACTCTTTCTCTAAACCTTCTAGTGTAATGTGTTGTTAAATTCAATTTCTAAAATATCGATATTGAATTGTTGGAAAACCTTTTCCAGTGACTCAATCAAAGAGGATTTATTGATCTGTTTCAGATCAGCACAATGAATGTTGAGAAATTCAGCTTCGGACTTGTTAATCAAGGCATAGCGTGCTTCATCTCTACCATTCAATTTTTGACTCACCAAACCCGCCCTTTCTAAGTCACTCACTACACGATAGATGGTGGATAAGCTAATTTGCTGATTGTTCAGATATAACTGCTGATAAATTTGTTTAGCCGTCAGTTGTACTTTTTGATCTGATAAGGCTTTGAATACAATCACTCGTGCCTGAGTAATTTTTAAGTTTGCGTGACGTAATTTCTGTTGGATTTCAATATTCATGTCTCACCTTTTGGATGTCATGCTATAAACGCCCAATCTTTACAGCTGCTTGATCAATGATTTCAGCAACTTGTCTGACCTGTTCTGCATTAAAATCTTTACCTTTGAGCTTTAAACGCAACGCCGTTTTTAAATTTTCCATGGCGCGATGCACATCCAAATATTGGTCATTTTCATGAATTTCACGACGCGTTTCTAAACGCGCTAATAAATGTTGAATGTGTTGTTGTTGCTCTTTTAAGTGTAACTTTCCAGCGTCAGTAAGATGATATTGCTTGCGATCATCCGCCGTACTCTCTACCCGAACAAAGCCTATTTCTTCAAGATAGGTCAGTGTGGGATAAATAGTGCCTGAACTGGGTGTATAGCCGCCACCCACCAGATCACTAATGTCCTTGATAATTTCATAACCATGTTTGGCTTGCTGTTCAATCAGATGAAGTACCAAAAGCTTCATTTTTCCCGATTCAAATAAGCGACCTCTACGTCCAGCATAGCCTTTTTCTGGATGATGACCACGATGTTCAAAGTCATGCTGTGAATGATCATGCTGAGCTGATTTCATCTTTATTTTTCTCAAATTGATTAATTTATACATATTAAGATATATCTTAATACATCTTAATTCAATAAAATATTTATTATAAATCACAACTAATTGATTTATAATAAATTAATTTTAAAAAGAGATATTGCTTAAGATATGAAAAAGACATTCTTTCAATTTTTAAAGTGGACATGATCAATTCAGAAATATCAGCAGATTTGAATCCTTTTGCCGATTGAATCAGGACATGGCTTGTTTTTATTCGTATAGTTTACTCATTATATTTTTAATGATATGCCAATAAAAAAGCGCCTATATCAGCGCTTTTTTATTTGAAATTACTGTTCCAAATGCAACATTCGCAATTGCAAACTCACATTGCCATTGAATTGATTTTTATCTAACTCATAGACGATACGAACACGATCCTGCATTGGATCAAAATTAAATTTATCACGAACATTAAATGCAATAGCATCCACAGCCTGCCCATCTGCTAAAGCCAAACGCAATTTTAAATGAGCATCTTTCAGCCAGCGGTAGTCAATCACCTTAAACTGCCCTTCGAACACAGGGGCAGGAAACTTTTGTCCCCAAGGACCCAATTGTTCAAGTGTATCAACCGTTTGCAGTTGAAAGGCTTGAGCAGGTAATTCACCGTCTGTCCATAACACCGCTTGAAACAAAGATTCATCTGATTGAGCAACCAGTTCAGTAAAACGCTGCTTAAATGCTTCAAAATCTTGCTTTTGAATGGTCAAACCTGCCGCAGCAGCATGACCACCAAAATGGCTAATTAAATCAGGATACTGTTCTGCCACTTTTTCAATCATATCTCGAATATGGATACCCTCTATCGAGCGAGCAGATCCTTTGATATGAATGCCATCTTTATCGGCAGCAAATACAATACTCGGACGATGAAACTGCTCTTTTAAACGCCCCGCAACAATACCAATCACACCTTGATGCCAATGCTCTTCAAACATCACCAACGCAGCGGGTAAATTGTCTTGGTCTAATTCAAGTTGTTCTAGCTCAGTCAGTGCTTCTTGCTTTATTTGTGATTCAACTTGACGGCGCTCCAAATTTAAATCGTTCAACTGACGCGCCAATGCATAGGCAATTTGCATATCAGTTGCCAATAGACATTCAATCCCAATATCCATGGTTTCCATACGTCCTGCCGCATTAATTCGAGGACCTAAGACAAACCCTAAATCAGAAGCTTTTAACTCAGCTGGATCACGCCCTGCGATATCCAACAATGCACTGATTCCAGCACGACACTGATTTTGCTGAATTCGCTTCACACCTGCATCGACCAAAATCCGATTGTTATAATCCAGACTTGCAACATCGGCATAAGTGCCTAAAGCAACCAAATCTAAATATTGCTGCATTTTTGCAGTCGATTTAGCAAGTTTTGCACGATGACTGCTTAAATTCGCCAATAAATAAAAAGCAACCCCCACACCCGCCAATGCCTTGCTTGGAAACTCACATCCCAGTTGATTCGGATTCACCACAGCTTCAGCTTGAGGTGTTTGCTTCGTAGTCAAATGGTGGTCGGTAATAATGACCTGCATACCCAGTAAATGCGCTTGATCAACTCCTGCATGACTGGAAATTCCATTATCTACAGTGACCAATAAATCGGGTTGAAATTTTTTAAAAGCTAAATCGGCAATCTTAGGGGTGAGACCATAACCATATTTAAAACGATCAGGCACTAGATATTGAACATTTGCTCCCATTTCATTTAAAGCCAATATCATCAGTGCTGTACTGGTCGCACCATCGGCATCATAATCCCCCACAATGACGATTTTTTTCTGTTCATCTATGGCTTGGTCGATAATCTGAATCGCCTGCTCCAAACCTTTCATTTTGGGTGCAAGTAAATATTTCAGTTTTAAATCAAGTTCTTGTTCCGACTGCACTCCACGTCTTGCCAAAAGTTCAGCAATAAACGGTGATACGCCCTGAAAATGATCAGGGCGTGTCAACAGTGGTCGTTGTTTAATTTGTATTTTTTGCATTTATGGCATCAAACGTTGTAATTTCCAAAATCCATCTGTTTTTTCATACGTTAAACGATCATGTAAACGGTTTGGACGACCTTGCCAAAACTCATAATAGTCGGGTTGCAAACGATAGCCTCCCCAAAACTCAGGTTTTACCAGTTGGTCTTTCTCCGCAACTTGATCATACAGTGCTTGAAAGCGTTGTTGAAGTTGTTCACGATTCGCAATCACCCCACTTTGAGGTGTACTAATATGCGCTGCAATTTGGCTATCGCGTGGACGCTTGTGATAATAATCAGTAGACTCTTGCTCAGATATTTTCTCGACTTGACCACTAACACGGACTTGGCGCTCCAACTCCGGCCAGTAAAAGAGAAGTTCTGCAAAAGGATTTTCAGCTAAATCCAAACCTTTTTGACTGTCATAGTTGGTATAAAAGTCATAACCAGCTTCGGTTGCACCACGCAATAACACTGTCCTCACATGCGGGCGACCTTGTGCATTTGCAGTCGCTAGGGACATTGCATAAGGTTCATGAAGTTTGGCTTCTAAAGCCAAATTAAACCAATTGAGAAACTGTTCGTGTGGATGGGCGTCCACCTGTTCCTCATGCAGTTCACCTTTCTGATAGGTTAAACGAAGCTCGCTTAAATCTTTAATCACATCACTCATGAACCCAAACCTTCTACAGATTAGATACTATTTTTAGGCAGCATTTTTGCGTACAGCATCTGCTAAATGATTTGCTAAATCAGTGACTTCTTGCAAATCATCACCTTCTACCATAACACGGATAATCGGTTCAGTCCCAGATTTACGAATTAAAATTCGACCACGCCCTTTGAGTAATGTTTCTGCTTTATCAAATTCAGCAACCAAGGCAGGCACTGCATATGGGTCAAACATTTGTTCAAGGCGCACATTGACCAACACATTGGGCAAAGTTTTAAACTCGGCGACCAATTCATCCAAAGCTTTATTTTGCTCAACCAACACCGTCAATACTTGCAGTGCCGCGATAATGGCATCACCTGTGGTGCTCTTGTCTAAAGTCAAAATATGACCTGATGGCTCACCGCCAATGACCCAGTTGTTTTCTTCTAGATTTTGTAAAACATAGCGGTCACCCACTTTAGCACGTACAAAAGGTACTTTTGCCTTTTCCAATGCCAATTCCAAAGCCATGTTACTCATCACTGTACCCACTACACCTGCTGGTTTCTGTGAGGACTGTGTGGCTAAGATATAAAGAATATGGTCACCATCTACCAGTTTTCCATGACGATCAACCAAAACAACACGGTCAGCGTCGCCATCAAAAGCAATGCCTAAATCTGCTTGATGCTCCACTACAGCTTTTTGTAAGTTTTCAGGATGTGTTGACCCACAATCTTTATTGATATTTAAACCATCAGGATCATTATAAAGTGCAATCACTTTGGCACCCAATTCACGAAACACCGCAGGACCCACGCTATAAGCTGCACCATTGGCGCAATCCACAACAATTTTTAAATGGCGTAAATTGAAATGATACGGGAACGTCGATTTACAAAATTCAATATATCGCCCATTGGCATCTTTAACACGTACACTTTTACCCAAGTTGGCGGTGTCTTCAATGACTATATCTTTTTCTAATTCACGGTTAATCGCTTCTTGAATCGTATCAGGTAGTTTCTTGCCTTCATCTGAGAAAAATTTAATGCCATTATCAAAATAAGGATTGTGTGATGCAGAAATGACGATCCCTAAATTGGCATGCAATGCACGCGTTAAATGGGCAATCGCTGGGGTAGGTAACGGTCCCAACAAGTGCACATAAACACCTGCTGCATTTAAGCCTGCCTGTAATGCTGCTTCAAGAATATAACCAGATAAACGTGTATCTTTACCTAAAACCACAATAGGTTTTGTTTTTGGGCTAATTTGCTTTAATACTTTACCCGCGGCAAACCCCAATTTAAGTGCAAATTCAGGGGTAATTGGGAGTTCACCAAATTTTCCACGAATCCCATCTGTACCGAAATAACTCATTTTTTACCCACTTATTATGCGTTGTATAACAATCAATTTTTCACGTTTATACTTTACACCAAAATAAAAAAGCCGTCATAAACTGACGGCTTTTTTCAATCAAAATATTACAAAAGATTAACCCACTCGATAGTTTGGTGCTTCTTTAGTAATCGTGACATCATGCACATGCGACTCTTGCATACCTGCTGCAGTAATTTTCACAAATTTTGCATTTTGGCGAAGATCTTCAATGGTTGCGGAACCTGTATAGCCCATTGATGAACGTAAACCGCCCATCATTTGATGTACGATGTTGCCCATTGGTCCTTTGTAAGGTACACGACCTTCAATACCTTCTGGAACTAACTTTTCAGCACCTGCTTTAGAGTCTTGGAAATAACGGTCTGCAGAACCTGTTGCACCTGCCATTGCACCCAAAGAACCCATACCACGGTAAGCTTTGTAGTAACGACCTTGGAAGAATTCAACTTCACCAGGTGCTTCTTCAGTACCTGCCATGAGTGAACCCACCATAATGGTACTTGCACCAGCACCAATCGCTTTCGCCATATCGCCAGAGAAGCGAATACCACCATCAGCAATTAACGGAATTTGATCTTTCAGTGCATTTGCAACACTATCAATTGCTGAAATTTGCGGCATACCAATACCCGCAACAATACGTGTTGTACAGATTGAACCAGGACCAATCCCGACTTTTACAGCATCTGCACCCGCGTCAAGCAATGCCAATGCCGCATCACCTGTTGCGATATTTCCGCCAATGACTTGAACTTGTGGGAAATTGGCTTTGACCCAACGTACACGCTCAATCACGCCTGCAGAGTGACCATGCGCAGTATCTACCACAATCGCATCGACACCTGCCTCTACTAAAGCTTCAACACGGCTTGGCGTTTCTGCACCAGTACCCACCGCAGCACCAACACGTAAACGACCTAATTCGTCTTTACAACTATTTGGATAAGATTCTGCTTTGCGGAAATCAGTGACAGTAATCAAACCTTTTAAGGCATGGTTATCATCCACCACCAACACTTTTTCAATGCGATGTTGTTGTAACAATGCTTGAATATTTTCTTTAGACTCATTTTCACGAACAGTCACAAGACGATCTTGCCCGGTCATGATGTTACTTACAGGTTGCTCTAAATTGGTCACAAAACGAGTATCTCGTCCTGTCACAATTCCAACAACCTTGCCGTCTTTAACAACAGGTACACCACTGATATTGTTGGCTTGAGTAATCGCAATCAAGTCACGAATCGTCGTTTCAGGAGTCACGGTGATAGGATCTTTCACCATGCCTGCTTCAAATTTTTTCACACGGCGAACTTCTGCAGCTTGCGCAGAAATATCCATGTTTTTATGTAAAATACCGATACCACCATTTTGCGCCATTGCAATCGCCATACGTGACTCAGTCACTGTATCCATTGCTGCTGAAACCATAGGTATGTTCAGTTGAATGCCGCGTGTGAGGCGTGTCTTTAGAGAGACATCTTTTGGGAGAATAGTAGAATAGGCAGGGAGTAATAAGACATCATCGAAGGTTAACGCTTCTTGAACGATGGTCAACATAACAGTCTCGCTGGTAATTTCCGTGAGCTATTATATACAAATTTCCGTTCAATTTTCATTTTTTATTGTGCGGATTTATCTTATTCTCGATCACCCTTTATTTTTCAGTATCTTATTGAAATAAAAATGGGCTTTGAATATAAAATTATAGTGGATTTAACACTACAGCAAACTGTCAGCTGACAGTCTCTGCTTTTTAAACAACTCTAGGCTACTGTCAAAAAACGACTCAATATATGATTAGAGCTTGTATCTCTTGTAAAAAAATCTTCTCGTATCCTAAACTTCTGCATTGCAGCATTAGCACACCTGATCAAAATCTTCATCATTACTGGGTGTCATGACATCAATATCAATCAAAGGAATTAAATTATGTGCCTGCCTTGCTTTGGCACATTGTGCATCCCCAGCCTGCACCTCTTTACAAGATGAACTGCGTTGTTCATACATGGTACAACTGACCTGCTGTCCAACAACACCATCCAATGCAATACAACGGGGTTGTTTTTGATTGGTCCCTTGCATACATGAATATACTGCAGTTAACGGTTCTACATAATCTGAAGGCATTGCTTCTCCCTCCGCCCAATAAAATGAGACTCGGAAAAAGGCGCAACACGCCCCACAGTTTAAGCACGCATCCTGTGCTGAGATTTGTGACAACATTTTTTTAAGATTCTCGTTATCAGTTTAAGATTTTGGCAAGAAAATCCTAAAAAAAGTCGTATCCAAACACAATAGATTTTTTGAGTTTTTTTATTGAGGACAGGTAAACACGGTCTCATCCATCAAATCAACACCACACTGTAAATTTTCAATCCAATCTAAAAATTGATTGATCATTTCCTTTCCAATAAAAGGTTTGCCATGCTGAGGTACGATCATCTCAATATCCATCTGACGCACCATTTTCACCCATAAGCGAATGATTCTATTGGTACACATATACCGTTGATGAAAACCACGCATACTTGGAATATGACTATTAAAATCATCTATCGGTGTAGATGCATCATCAACAATAGATGCCCCCATATCCCCAGTAAATAAAATTTTAGAGATGGGGTCGTAAAACTGAAAATTCCCTACTGAATGTAAGAAATGTGCAGGAACGACAATAATTCGAGTTTCACCCAAAGGAATTGAACCCCCTTGATCAGGTAACTCAATCAAACGCTCTAGCCAACCGCCTTTCATACGGTCACTCATAAAAGCGGAATTTAAGTGAGGTAAAAAGCGCGCCCACAACTTAGAAGCGACCACTTTAGCATCGGTATACACTAACCAACGTGGCATTGAGGTAATAATGTCAGGGTCTTGATGAGATGCCATCACATAGTCTAGGTTTTGCAAACGTGTGTATTTATTTAATTCCATAGTTAAAGGCACATAAGTTAAATCACCACCTGGATCCAAAACTGCTGCACGTTCATTATTGAGAATCAAAAATTGATTGGCTTGTACACCTTCGCCTTTCACCAAACTGGTAAAACTAATACATTTATGTGTGCCATTATCAAACAAAACTTGCGATGTGGTGCGATCTAAAGCCATACCCAGAACCCCAAAACCTTTTTTAAAATAAATCTTTATTTATCCCATACAACATATAAGGTTTTCTTCAAAGTTACAATAAATATACAACCTAAGTTTTATGATTATTTGTGTGATTATTCTCAAAATAATAAAAAACCCAACACTAGGTTGAGTTTTTTATCTTGAAAAGGTGCTGATCCAATCACAGCTTAAAGCTGCATCGACAAAACAGCCTTAAAAAAAGTAATGTTGTACCAATGCGGCAACACCAATGATAAAGAATATCGCTGCACCAATTTTATGAATTAAAGAAATTGGTAATTTATCTGCCAACTTATTACCAATAAATACAGCAGGTGCATTGACCAACATAATGCCCAGTGTAGTCCCTAGAGTGACCCATCCGATACTGTCAAAACGTGCAGCAAGTGCTACGGTCGCAATTTGAGTTTTATCACCGATTTCAGCCAGGAAGAACAACACAAATGTTGCACCAAAGACCCCATATTTCTGCCATTTATTGATGCTTTCAGATTCATCATCCAGTTCGTCTGGAATCAGCATCCAACCCGCCATGGCGATAAAGCCCAGTGAAACAATCCATAACAGAACAGTTGGACTGAGTACCGTGGTAATCCATTGCCCCAGCACAGCTGAAACGCCATGATTGACCAATGTCGCAATCAGAATCGCGAATAAAATCGGAATAGGTTTACGGAAACGTGCAGCAAGAAGTAATGCGAGTAGTTGCGTTTTATCGCCCATTTCGGATAAAGCAACAACCACCAAAGAGATGAGGAAGGCATTTAACATGTCAAAGTCTCTGGCTAGCAATATTTACCGATGACTTACCCCTCCTGCTAGCCAATATGAATAGTCACCTATCCAACGCGGAGTGATAAATCAAAGGTCTTGCCAACAAAAGATAGCTGAGTACATGCCTTCAGCTAAATTGGTTCTTTGCTATGATGACCATACTCTGTTGAGTAATTATGTTGATCATCACCCATTTATTATCGTATTGATAACAAACAGCGGCTACTCCCCAATGAAGTACAACTATTCTACAATGCTTTTCAGTTTATTTTCAATTTTTACTATTCAATATCTTAAACACCAATCAAAGCAAAAGATTTGATCGGCTTAAATATAAAAAACCCCGCATAAAGCGAGGTTTCCTCATCTTTTTTAAAACTTAAAGCAAAATGTTACGAATGTCCGATAACAACTTGGTCAATTTATTGGTAAATCGAGCCGCATCCGCACCATTAATCACACGATGGTCATAAGACAATGACAGTGGCAACATCAATTTCGGATCAAAACCTGAACCATTCCAAACTGGCTGCATGGTGGCAGGTGAAATTCCCAAGATTGCAACTTGTGGCCAGTTGACCAAAGGTGTAAATGCTGTACCACCAATTGAACCTAAGCTGGTAATTGTAAAGTTGGCACCTTGCAAATCTTTCGGAGAAAGTTTCTTATCACGTGCTTTTTTACTCAATTCACCCAATTCAATCGCAATTTGCTTAATTGATTTTTGGTCAGGATTGCGCAATACAGGAACAGTTAATCCATCTGGTGTCGCCACTGCGATTCCCATATGAATTTCCTTACGTAACACCACTGACTTTTGATCGTCAGCAAGATGACCTGCAAAATAAGGTTCTTCTTTCAACAAGAACGCTACAGCTTTCGCAATAAAAGCAAGAATGGTTAAGCTTATACCGTCTTGCTTAAACTTACCTTTGAGTTCACCACGCCAAGCTTCAAGCTCAGTAATATCCGCCAAATCAAATTGTGTCACTTGCGGAATAAAATTGTTCAATGACAACTGCGGTACAGACACTTGCTGTAAACGTGTCATTGGCGCAATTTCACTACCACCAAATGCGCTGAAGTCTGGTAAAGCCGGTAAACCTGAAGCAACCTGAGCAACTGTAGTTTGTGGCGCTGCTTGTGGTGCAGTCAGTTTCGCTTTAACAAAAGCAAAAACATCGTCTTTCATCACACGTGCATGTGGACCAGAAGCTTGAACTTGAGAAAGTATAACGCCCAATTCACGTGCAAGTTTACGCACAGCTGGACCCGCATAGACTTTGGCATTTTCAGCTTGCTGTGCTTTTGATAATTTCTCACCCGAGTCTACAGCAGTAATCGTCTCAACTTTTGCAGATGCAGTAGTCGATGCTTGAGCTGCGACTGGTGCTATTTCTTGCGATGATTGAGTCGCAGGCTTCGCTTGAGAAGCTGATGCTGCTTGACCTTCAGCTTCAATCGTCACCAAAGCGGTACCTTGAGCCACAGACTGATTCAATTCAACATGAATAGCGCTGACCACACCTGCAACTGTGCTTGGCACTTCTACAGATGCTTTATCAGATTCCGCAACACAAAGACTTTGATCTTTTTCAACACGGTCACCCACATTGACCAAGATTTCAGAAATAGTCGCTTTGTCCACGCCCAAATCTGGCACAGTGACCTCAACTTTACCTGATTGAGTCACAGCGGACTGTTCTTGTGCAGCAGCTTGAGGTACTGGCGTTGGTTGCTGTGGCGCTGTCTCAACGGACGATGCTGTTGATGCTGCTGCCCCATCTACAGTTTTCACTGTAATGAGTACTACACCCTCTTTAACACTGTCACCTTCTTTCACCACAACACTTTCAACTGTACCTGCGACTGTACTTGGAACTTCAACTGTGGCTTTATCTGATTCGACAACAACAATGCTATCGTCCACAGCAATTTCATCACCAACTTTTACTAACACTTCGCCTACTAAAGCTTTTTCCACACCAATATCTGGAACTTTCACTTCAACTGTTTGTGATGTCGTATTTGTAGATGCTGAATTTGCCACAGGCGCCGCAGACTCAGTTTTAACTTCTACAACAGCTTCTGCTTTTGCTGGCTCTTGAGCAGGTGCTTCAGCGGCTTCTGTCACAGTTGCATCAGCAGATTCAACTTCAATCAATACTGCACCTTCTGAAACTTCATCACCTTCAGCAACCGCAATACGTTTTACTACACCTGCTGAAGTGCTAGGCACTTCAACAGAGGCTTTATCAGATTCCAGCAAAACGATACTGTCATCTACAGCAATGGTATCGCCGACCTTGACGAGGATTTCGGCAACAGTCGCCTTATCTACACCAATATCAGGAGTTGTAATTTGCATCATTATTTCTCCTCAGTAGATTCAGTATAAGCTGCAACTTCTTGCACAGATGGATGTGCTTGAGGTAACCATGCAACTGGACGGTCAACATCAAGTTCAAACGAAGAAATCGCATCTTTCACTAAACGTGCGTCCACTTCACCTTCATCGGCAAGTTTTTTCAATGTTGCAACCACGATATGAGCTGCATCTACACCAAAGTAACTACGCAAGTTGCCACGTGTATCTGAACGACCATAACCATCTGTACCTAAAGTCACATATGGACGGCTATCTGGAAGGTAAGCACGGATCTGTTCGCTATATGCACGCATATGATCTGTTGCTGATACGACAATACCATCGGTATCACGTAACTGCTGCGATACCCAAGATTCTTTACCATCTTCAAGTGGGTGCAAGCGATTGTATTCTTCAACAGCCATACCATCACGTGCTAACTCATTGAAGCTTGTTACGCTCCACACATTAGAATGAATTTGGTATTCATCACGTAAAATTTGTGCCGCTTTGATAACTTCACGTAAAATTACACCTGAGCCCAACAACTGAACTGTGGCTTTTTCATCTTGGTTGAATAAATACATACCACGCTTGATGCCTTCTTCAGCACCTTCAGGCAATGCAGGTTGATCATAGTTCTCATTCATGAGTGTCAAGTAATAGAACACACGTTCTTGATTGACATACATGCGTTGTAAACCATCATGCACAATCACAGCCAACTCATAACCAAAGCAAGGATCATAAGCCACGCAGTTTGGAATAGTTGCTGCCAAGATATGTGAATGACCATCTTGGTGTTGTAAGCCTTCACCATTCAAAGTTGTACGGCCTGCTGTTGCACCACACAAGAAACCTTGTGCTTGAGAGTCACCTGCAGCCCATGCAATATCACCAATACGTTGGAAACCAAACATAGAGTAGTACATATACATTGGAATCATTGGCAAGTTATTGGTGGAATAACTGGTACCCAATGCTGACCAAGCACTCATCGCACCTGCTTCATTGATCCCTTCTTGTAACATGTGACCATCTTTTGCTTCACGATAGTTCATGAGCTGTTCTTGGTCTTCAGGCGTATAGTTTTGTCCGTGTGCAGCGTAGATACCCAACTGACGGAACATCCCTTCTAAACCGAAAGTACGAGCTTCATCAGGTACAATTGGAACAACACGGTCTTTAATGGCTTTTTCTTTTAACAATGCTGCAATCAAGCGCACCATCACCATCGTCGTAGATTGTTCTTTACCACCACTGCCTTTCAATACACCATCAAATACTGAAAGTTCAGGAATCGCCAAAGCTTCGCTTTCTTTACGACGTGCAGGTAGATAACCACCTAAAGCTTCACGACGAGCTTTCATATATTTCAATTCAGGCGAGTTTTCACCAGGACGATAGAATGGTAATTCTTCAAGCTGTTCGTCATTGAATGGTAAATTGAAGCGATCACGCACATATTTTAATGAATCAAGTTGCATTTTCTTGATTTGGTGCGTTTTGTTGACTGCTTCGATTTCATCAGACAAACCATAACCTTTTACAGTTTTCGCCAAGATCACTGTAGGTTGACCGTTACTGGTCATTGCTGCTGCATAAGCCGCATAAACTTTATATGGGTCATGACCACCACGATTTAGATTATCAATATCTTCATCGCTCAAGCCTTTCACTAATTCCGCAGCTTCAGGATATCTGCCAAAGAATTTTTCGCGAGTATACGCACCGCCTTTTACTTGGTAACGTTGATATTCGCCATCTAAAGTTTCATCCATTAATGCTTTTAAAGCACCAGAAGTATCTTTATCAAGTAGAGGGTCCCAATGACGTCCCCAAACCACTTTAATCACACGCCAGCCAGCGCCACGGAATAACGATTCAAGCTCTTGAATAATTTTACCATTACCACGAACAGGACCATCTAAGCGTTGTAAGTTACAGTTAACCACCCAGATTAAATTATCGAGTTTTTCACGACCTGCCAGCGAAATCGCACCCAAGCTTTCTGGCTCATCCATTTCACCATCGCCAAGATAAGCCCAAACCTTACGGTTTTCTTCCTTGATCAAACCACGATTCATTAAATATTTTTGAATGTGTGCTTGATAGATCGACATGATTGGACCAAGCCCCATCGAAACCGTTGGGAACTGCCAATAATCAGGCATTAAATAAGGATGCGGATAGCTTGAAAGACCTTGACCACCCACTTCACGACGGAAGTTACTCAATTGATCTTCAGTTAAGCGACCTTCCAAGAATGAACGCGCATAAATCCCAGGCGCACAGTGCCCTTGGTAATAAATCATATCGCCGCCAAAGCTATCACTATTGGCGCGGAAGAAATGGTTAAAACCAACATCATATAAAGTTGCAGATGAAGCGAAACTTGCCAAGTGACCACCTAAGTCATCACCTGTTTTATTGGCACGCAATACCATTGCCAAGGCGTTCCAACGGATCAATGCACGAATGCGGCGTTCCATATCTTGGTCGCCCGGCATTGCTGGAGACTCTTCTACAGGAATGGTATTTAAGTAAGGAGTATTTAGACGCTGAATAGGAACATGCTTTGAAATGGCTTGCTGATATAATTTTTCTAATAAAAACGCAGCACGTTCAGTCCCCATATGCTGGAGCACTGAATCAAAGGCATCTTGCCATTCTTGTGTTTCCTGAGCGTCGCTATCACCGTAATACGCCATTTTCCACTTACTCCTTGAATAATTTTCTATATATTATATGTATCATGTTTTAGCCCTGTTAAGTTATCGTTACAGACGAATGCAGATTGTAGGTATTATTTAGGAACTAAATAGTTGTTGACTAAATGACACTTAAAATAACAAAAAACCGCCAATAATGGCGGTTTTTTATACAATATAAATTCAATTTAATGCTAGTCTGAATACAGGATTTAATTCAACGCGACACTGAATATCATCCTCAATATCCAACATAGACACTCAATGAATTACGTCATTGTTTTATGGCAACATCGCTAAGTAAGAAGAAGGGTTCTTGCGTTGACCATCTTTTACAACTTCATAATGTAAATGTGGACCTGTGCAACGACCTGTACAGCCTACATTGGCAATATGCTCACCTGCTTTGACTTGATCACCTACACGCGCAATCAGACGTGAGGCATGTGCATAACGTGTGATATAGCCATTGCCATGGTTGATTTCAACATATTGACCATAGCCTGTACCCCAACCTGATTTGGTTACAATACCAGGACCTGTAGCATAGATTGGTGTACCACTTGGTGCAGAAAGGTCTAAACCTGAATGATGTTCAGCGCGACCACCCATGGTACGACCACCGAAATCAGAACTCACACGCTTCATGTCTGGAAGAGGATGCGTGACTAACCATGAATATGGAGAACTTGCTGAATAACGAGAAGTTGAATTTGAGCTAGAACCGTATTTTTTAGCAATGCTTGCGTTGTTTAACTCGATTGGAGCATCTGAACTGCGTAGCGTGACATTCATCTTTGCTGAAGCAGGAAGGTCTAAATCATCTGGATTGTAAGAACCTTGAGAAAGTGTCTTGGATAATTTTTCTAAACGATCTGGAGTTTGAATCAAGTCTGCAAATGTCGCAGTAGCAGCTGAAGCAGCTAGTGTAAAAGCTAATAAAATACGTCGCGTGTGCATAAAAACCTCTTTAACTGTTCTTAGTCAAGTTTCTTGTGTGATCTCATCCTTGATATCCGGTGAAACGAGCGCTTAAGATAGGACATAAATATGTAGGAACAATGTATGTCTGAACCCAAAAACGTCTTCCAACCAACAAGACAACACTTAAAAACAGGAAACTTATCGTTTCTTACAAAGCAAGTTGCTGAATGGCAAAAACTTACTAAATTAATTCAACCGCTACTTCCTCAACCTGAGAATTGGCGAGTTGTCTGTTATCAATACGGTATTTTGACGATTACCGGTGAAAATCAAGCCATGATTAGTCAACTCGGTTATCTTCAAAAGCAGTATATTTCTCAATTATCACAAATCAATGAACTACGTGATTTACAAAAACTACAAGTCCGATTACATATTGAAAATACCAATACTGAAACGTCCTTACAACCCCATAAAACGGTAAGCTCGATGCAACCCGCAACATCCGAAATGTTACAAAATGCCGCTAGTTTTGTGAACGACCCTAAGCTTAGCCAAGCTCTACTACGTTTGGCAAGCAATAAAAAGTAAACAGAATAGATAAAATTAAGATTTGAAACTGTTTAAAATATGACTCAATTCACACTTATTAATGTTACACTATAACACAATCTAGAGAACACAATGACTTATGTCACATTGACGAAATGAATTGGACACAATTTCTCGTCATCAAATGTTACAATTTCATAGCTGCTTGGATCACTTTTCACATTGCGTAAAAGTTGATTATTTAGTGCATGACCCGATTTGTAACCATCAAATTTGGCAATAATTTGATGTCCAAGCAAATATAAATCACCAACGGCATCTAAAATTTTATGACGCACGAACTCGTCAGCAAAACGTAAACCTTCTTCATTGACGACGCCAGTATCATCTAAACCCACAGCATTATCCAAACTTGCCCCCAATGCTAGATTGTTGGCTTTTAAATAATCTAAATCCTTCATAAACCCAAAGGTACGCGCACCACTAACTTCATATACAAATGTTTCAGTTGAAAAATCAATGGTTGCGGATTGATATTCTTTAGCAAAGGCTGGATGATCAAAGTCGATGGTAAAGTTGATTTGGAACCCATCATGAGGAGAAAAAATTGCACGCTTATCGTCTATCAGTGCTTCAACAGGTTTTAAAATTCGGATAAATTTCTTTGGTGCATCTTGTTCAACCAACTCACCTTGCATGAGTAAGTAAATAAATGGACCTGCACTTCCATCCATAATCGGAATTTCAGACGCTGAGACTTCGATAATCAGGTTATCAATCCCCAATCCCGCAATCGCACTGGTGACATGCTCAATCGTGCCCACCTTAGTTTCTTTACTGACCAAGTTTGAACACATAAATGCTTCTTGGATCAGCATGGCATCCGCAGGGATATCGACAGGTGGATTTAAATCGATGCGTCGAAATACAATACCCCCATCCGCCACATGAGGCAAAAAGTTAATCATGACTTTTTGTCCACTATGTAGTCCGATGCCACTCGCTTTAACGACTCGCTTCAGGGTACGTTGTTTCAACATGCTAATTCGGTCTTCGTTCTCAAATCCGCTATACGTTAGCACATTTAGCCATTGATAAAAAACAAAAAAGGTAATGAATCTCACTACCTTTTTCGACAATATTAAATATTATTAATATTTATCAATCACTTACGCTGTTGATTTTTCAAATAATCTTGAATACTCATTGGCGTAGAACGACCATTTGAACTCGGTGCCGTCACAGGTGCACCCTCTTCCTGACGCTGTTTATTGATCGCAGGAATATCATCTTCATCTACAGCATGATGTTGTGCTTGTTGTAAATGAGCTTGAGCAGCACTATTTACATGTGTTCTACGTTTCGCTTCAGTCGCGTCACTTGCGTTACGCGTCAAACCTGTAGCTATCACTGTCACACGAATTTCATCACGCGCATCGGGATCAAACACAGTACCAAAGAACACTTCACCTTCTTCAAGGTCAACGATCTGGTTGACAACATCCGTGATCACTTCTGTTTCACGTAATGTCACATCTGCACCGCCAGTGATATTGATCAACACACCTTTAGCGTTCATGATGTTGACGTTATCAAGCAATGGGCTACGAATCGCCAAACGTGCAGCTTCTTCAGCACGATCTGGACCACTGCTTTTGCCTTCACCCATCATGGCATAACCGCGGGTACTCATTGCAGTTTTTAAGTCAGCAAAGTCAAGGTTAATATGACCTGGACGTACCACTAAATCAAAAATACTACGAACCGCATTCAACAATACATCATCAGCTTTACGGTAAGCATCTTGCATCGAGATGTCACCATATACGCTGAGAAGACGTTGGTTCGGAATAATAATTAAAGAATCAACATGCTGCTCTAATGCTTCGATGCCTTTTTCAGCTGAACGCTGACGGCGACGACCTTCAAAATTGAATGGCGTAGTCACAACACCTACAGTTAAAATTCCCATTTCCTGAGCAATTTCAGCAACAACTGGTGCAGCGCCTGTGCCCGTACCACCACCCATACCGGCAGTGACAAACACCATATCTGCACCTTCAAGGTGCTGACGAATTTGCTCGCGGCTTTCTTCAGCAGCAATTTGACCTACATCTGGATTCGCACCTGCACCTAGACCTCGCGTACTTTGCTCACCAAGTTGCATTTTAAAAGGTGCATTCATACGATCCAGGGCTTGTTTATCTGTATTTGCACAGACAAATTTCACCCCTTTAATGTCAGATTGCACCATGTGTTGTACAGCATTACCACCGCCGCCGCCAACACCAAACACAGTAAAACGGGCTTGACCGTTGTTATCGGTTTGTCCATCGTCTAAAAATTCAAATGAGGCCATGACCTTTAGATTTCCTAATATAATGTGGCAGTCACTTAAGCCCGTATACTGCCTTGATCTTCAATAATAAAAATTGTTTTTAGGATGCTGTTCATTACAGAGCTTGTCAAGTATTGGATAGAACACTTACAACTTCCTAACAATATTCCCAAAAAAAATACACCTAAAAAATACCTTTTAATTTGTTATTCAAGGCATTCCAACCATTCACAATTCGGTCAAAGAATGGTCTTCCCCCTTGAACTTCAGGCTCCTCAATCGCCTCTTGCATGTCACTTTGACTAAATAAAAGTAAGCCTGCCGCTGTAGCATACATTGAACGACGTAATGAAGGTAAGTTCTGATCGTCAGTGACCACCTGTAAAGGTGGATTGCCTAGATGTGCAGAAACGCCCAACATACGACGCGCCAAAGTCACCATGCCTTCAATTTGACAAACATCACCTGTCAGTACAACACCATGATACAAGCTTTGCAAGGCACCACGCTGCTCTAGTTCGTAGCGCACTTTAGTTAAAATATCTTCATAACGTGCAATAATGATTTCAGCAAGTTCTATGCGACTGATGGTTTGCGGACCATCAATTGCCTCAAACTGGATCATGTGATCAGGTTTGACTTGATGGATATCGACACAGCCATGAAGCAACTTAATCCGTTCAGCTTCTTCAGTGGTGGTCTGCAACACTGTCGCAATATCACGTGTAACATTTTCACCACCACATTGAATGGTGCTGGCTAGAGCCAAATGACCTTCTATATAAACAGCAATATTGGTGGTACCTGCACCAATATCGAGTAGGCAAACACCATATTCTTTTTCATCTTTCAGCAAACTGCCCTCAGCAGTTGCCAAACACGAAACCACCATTTTCTCAACAGAAATATTGGCACCTTTCATAGCGCGATCTAAGTTCTGCATGGTACTGATCGGCATCATCATCAATTGATAATGTGCAGTCATACTATTGGCAGATAAGTTAATCGGATTTTGTACCCATTCAGTTGAGTCATCCAACTCAAATCCTAAAGGTACAGCACTCGCCAAATAGTGATCAGCTGCCATATGACTGGCTTTTGCCAACTCTAGAGCACGTACCACCTCAGTTGTGGTAATCGTACGTTCTGCGTTTGAAATCGGGGTACGTCCAATTGCATAATGGCTTTGTAATTCAGTACTTGGAATCGACACCCATGCTGAATGTATACGACATTCAGCCATATCTTCAGCTTCTTGAACGGCTTGTTTAATTGCATTTGTGACTTTATCAAGGCTCACAATTTTGCCTTTATTCATTCCTTTATTACGTGCGCTTGCCATGCCAATAACCTGAATATTATCAGGGGCATGTACTTTACCAATCAGTACTGAAACTTTATGTGTCCCAATGTCAATTGCAACAACTGAGGGAACAGCTTCATTCATCGCTTTGCTACCATTATCTTCATTGTTTATGTTTGGCTCTACGCCTCTTTTTCAAGCCACATATTATGGCTGTGCAACCATCCCACCTGCAACGCCTATGTCATTACTGGTTACAACAAACTGACCGTTGGTAATTTTGGGTGAAACTGAATTTTTCCACTGAATTGCCAGACCATTTCGGTAACGCAAATCAATTGCAGAAATATTCGACCACACGGGTTTTAAGTCTGTTTGTGCCAAGTGACTGAGACGTTGTAGCTTACTCATCGTTTGATCTTGGTCGACAATCACACGTAGACCTGAATCAAACTGCATAAACCAAGTCATCCGTTCAGTGAGATAAAGCTCTTTTAAACGTAAATTGACTGGGTGAAATAATTGGTTAATTTCATTATAGCGACGCATCATGACTTTGGATTGGCTGAGTGGTCCATGAAGCAATGGCAAATTGGAATGATTGGTCACCACTGCTTCACTGTAGACATCTCCAGCATCACTGAGTAATCGCCCTGTTCCCCAACGTGCGATTGCATGACGCGGCATAACGCGCACTCGAATACCATTTGGCCATGCGCGTGATACCACAACACGGTCTACCCATGATACTTCCAGTGCTTTATCTCGAATTTGCTCCAAATCCGAGGTGAAATAATTATCTTTCACAACAGGTTTTAGGTGTTGTGTAATCGCTTGCGATTCGACCGATGAACTCGTCCCCACCACTTCAAGTGTTGCAACTCGCGCATCGGTGATCACTTTATAAAGACCATAGATTCCTGCAAATAATACAGCTATAGCAACAACCATAAGCAACCAGCTACCCACGTTCAGAAGCTTATCCTGACGTGTCGGTGGCTTATCGTGTATTGATGTAATCGCCGCACGTTTGCGACGCATCGAAGCAGGAAGTTGAGCCATAAATTAGTGAGCTTGTTCCGTGAGTGTTTGCGCTAAGATCGCAACACACAATTCATCAAAACTATAACCAACTGCTTTTGCCGCTTTAGGTACAAGAGAGTGGCTGGTCATCCCTGGAACAGTATTCACCTCTAATAACCAAAAATTACCCTGCTCATCCAACATCGCATCAATACGCCCCCATCCGCTAGCACCTACAGCTTGGAAAGCACGCAAACAGAGCGCTTGAAGATTCTTTTCTTCAGCTTCGCTTAAACCACATGGAATACCATATTCCACGTCATTACGATTGTATTTGGCTTCGTAATCATAGAATGCTACATCTGCTGGAGGTTGTAAACGAATCACTGGTAATGGCAAACCATTTAGAAATGAAATGGTATATTCACGCCCTGTAATCCATTTTTCAGCCATCACGACTGCGTCATGTACAGTGGCTTTTTCAATTGCGGCAATAAGGTCTTCTGCTTTTTCAACCTTACTCATTCCCACGCTTGAACCTTCGTGAACGGGCTTAATGATCAAAGGTAATCCAAGACTCTCAATCACTTCATTGAGATCAGAATCCTTTGAAATAATACGATAAGGTGCGGTCGGCAAGTCTGAACCTTGCCAGATCTGTTTGGTCTTGACTTTATCCATACCAATCGCAGAACCTTGTACGCCTGTCCCTGTATAAGGTACATTCATCCATTCCAAGGCACCTTGGATTTGACCATCTTCACCACCGCGACCATGCAATACAATAAATGCACGATCATAGTCCACAAGTTCCGTCACACTACGCTCTTGCGGGTCGAAAGCCTCTGCATTCACACCTGAACGTAATAATGCTTCTAAAACAGCTTTACCACTATCTAATGACACCTCACGCTCAGCAGATTTACCACCAAGCAACACCGCTACTTTGCCGAATTTAGAAGCATTTGACACGTTTAAATCCTTAAACTTATAAGTTAGTCAATTTCAATTTTTAAGGCTTTATTCAAATCCAAATTTAAACAAAGCCAAATCAATTATTTTAAATACAGTTGGTTTTGAGCCAATTCTACAGAAATTGCTCCCACGTTACCTGCACCTTGTGTTAATAACAAGTCATTCGCTTGTAACACTTTTTGTATCACGTTCTGCAAATTACCTTCTACAGGGTCAATTAAAATCGGTTCAACTTCACCACGCAAACGAATACTACGTGCCAAAGAGCGACTATCTGCCCCAACAATTGGCTTCTCACCTGCAGGATATACTTCTAATAATAACAATTGGTCGACTTGTGACAACACATCGACAAAATCATCAAAACAATCACGGGTACGACTAAAACGATGCGGTTGGAACATCATGACTAAACGACGATCTGGATGACTCGCTCGAGCGGCTTTAATCGTTGCCTCTACTTCTTTTGGATGATGACCATAATCATCTACCAGTTTCACGGTGCCTTCATCAAGTGGATATTCGCCTTGAACTTGAAAACGGCGACCTACCCCACTGAAGCTTTCTAATGCGCGTGCAATCGCCGCATCTGATACACCTTCATCAGTGGCAATACCAATCGCAGCCAATGCATTGAGAATATTGTGTAAACCAGGAAGGTTAATTGTTAGTCGTAAAGGTTCACGTCCTTTACGCAATACGGTGAAGCTTGACTGCATACCCGTTTGGTCAATGTCAATCGCACGGATATCATTATCTTCATTGAAACCATAGGTCACCACAGGGCGACCAATCCGTGGCATGATTTCACGAATATTAGCATCATCGCCACACACCACAGCCAAACCATAGAACGGCATTTTTTGTAAGAATTTCACGAAAGTATCTTTCAATACATCAAAACTACCGCCATAAGTGTCCATATGGTCTGCATCGATATTGGTGACAATCGCAGCCATTGGTTCTAAATGAAGGAACGAAGCATCTGATTCATCGGCTTCAGCAACGATAAAACGACTTGCTCCCAATGCAGCATTCACACCTGTGCGATTTAACAAACCACCAATCACATAGGTTGGGTCCATGTTTTCTTCTGCCAACATACAAGTGACCAAACTTGTCGTTGTAGTTTTACCATGTGTACCAGCAACAGCAATACCATGACGATAGCGCATTAACTCACCCAGCATTTCAGCACGACGCACCACAGGGATGCGATTTTCAATTGCTGCTTTGACTTCTAGGTTTTCAGGATCAATTGCTGTGGATACCACCAGTACATTTGCACCTTTGATATTGTCTTCTGCATGCCCAATAAAAACTTTAATACCATTCTCTTCAAGCTGTACTGTCGTTTTGGATGCTTTAATGTCAGAACCAGAAACTTTATAACCTTGGTTTTTTAATACTTCTGCAATACCACACATACCTGCACCCCCAATACCCACAAAATGGATATGCTTAATACGGCGCATTTCTGGAATTTTAATCAGGTTCTTTGCTTTATCAGCTGGGCTTGTTGGAGACATAATCAACTCTAACTTACAAATCTTGAATTAAACCAACCACACGTTGTGTCGCATCTGGTTGAGCTTGTTGACGGGCTTTAACTGCCATTTCCATCAATAACTGACGGTTCATCAACGGCGTGAGTAAATCTTTTAGGGAATCTGGTGTCATGGTACTTTGCGGACAAATTTTCGCAGCACCCGTTTTTTCCAAAAATTTGGCATTGGCAGTTTGGTGATCGTCCACGGCACTTGGCAATGGAACAAATATCGCTGCCACACCTGCTGTTGCTACCTCAGTCACTGTTAGCGCTCCTGCACGGCAGATAATTAAATCTGCATTGCTGTAAGCCTGTGCCATATCCTCGATAAATTGTTGAACCTCAACCTGCATATTATCGGGGGCATTGGCATATAACGCTTGGGTAGTATCTTGTTTATTTTGACCACATTGATGAAATATGTTTAATGGTACATTGAGCTGTTTCAAAGCTTCAGGCACACATTCATTCAATGCCTGCGCTCCCAAAGAGCCACCTACAATTAAAATATGTAATGGTTCATGCGCATTTTCTCGTTCTTTATAACGAAAAGATGGATTGTAAATCCCCGTAATCTCTGCACGTACAGGATTTCCAGTCGTCACAATCTTCGCACTCTGGGGGAATGTATTTGGGAAAGCTTCACATACCGTCGTAGCAATTCGTGATAATTGGGTATTGGTAAACCCTGCAACAGCATTTTGTTCGTGAATCAGAATTGGAATCCCCAATAAGCGTGCAGCTAAACCGCCTGGACCTGCCACATAACCACCGAAACCGGCAACAGCATCAACTTTGAGCTGTTTCATATAGCGCATCGCGCTTAAGGTTGCTTTTAAAATTTTAAAGGGCGCAGCCAGTTTACGTACAATTCCGTTGCCGCGTACACCTTGAATATCAATTTGATAAATTGGAATATCGTGTTGTTTTAAAAGTCGGTTTTCCATACCTGTTGGTGTTGCCAACCAAGACACTTGGCTGCCTTGTTGCTGCAATTCTTTTGCAACTGCCAGTGCAGGAAATACATGTCCGCCTGTACCCGCCGCCATCATCATGACGTGTTTCGGTGTGCTTTGCTGAGGTTTGGTCACGGTCTAATTCTTCAATGCAAAAATAAATGTTTAACGAATATTTTAAACAACCAATTGTAATCACAATCCGCTATGGGGAAAAGTTTATTTACTTTTTTTCACCAAGCCTTTCATTGTTTTTTTCTACTGTTTTGAAAGTTTAAACTACTTTTGTCATTAATCTGCTAAAAAAAGTAGAATTCAATGTTATTTTTTTTATTTTTGCATGATTTATCCAGTTCAACCCAAAAAAAATAGAGTCTCTCTAGACTCTATTTTTTAGCATCATTTAAAAATAAATTGATCATCTCACTATAAAATGTCATTCCACTAAATATGATGTTTAAGCAGATTTACCCGCCTCCAGTACATCAAACAGATCATCTGCGATTGAAGTACCAAATTGAGTATCGATCTCGCGGATACAGGTTGGGCTGGTCACATTGATCTCAGTCACATAATTACCAATCACATCCAAGCCAACAAAGACTAGACCTTTTGCTTTTAAAAATGGACCAACTTTTGCAGCAATGGCTTTATCATTTTCTGTTAATGGACGCGCTTCACCTAAACCGCCAGCAGCTAAATTTCCGCGTACTTCACCATTTTGTGGAATACGCGCCAAACAATAAGGTACTGGTTCACCATTGATCATTAAAATGCGTTTATCGCCCTCTACAATTTCAGGAATATAGCGTTGCGCCATAATCGGTTGTGTACCATTTTCAGTTAAAATTTCGATGGTTGAACCAATGTTTACCCCATCTTGGTATAAACGAAAAATCCCCATTCCCCCCATACCATCTAAAGGCTTAACGATCACATCACCATGTTCCTTTAAGAATTCACGAATTAAACGCTGTTGTGAGCTGACTAAGGTTGGTACTTGTAAATCAGGAAATTGTGTTGCGAAAAGTTTTTCATTGCAGTCACGTAAACTTTGTGGTTTGTTGATGATCCACGCACCTTCCCGTTCTGCCTGCTCTAAAATATACGTGGTATAAACAAAGTTCATGTCAAAAGGTGGGTCTTTACGCATCAACACCACATCATAAGCAGCAATAGACTCTTTGGTTTTGTCACCCAACTCATAATAATGACTGTAGTCTTCAAAAACTTTAAGGGGTGAAATCAAACCAAATGCTTTGCCTTGATCAATATATAAATCTTGTTGCAATGCATAACCCAATTCATGTCCACGACGTGCTGCAGCCCACAGCATCGCCATAGTTGAGTCTTTTTTGAGGTTTACACTTTCGATGGGATCCATCACAACAAGTACACGCATTTTGATACTCTGATAAATTTTTGGATTGCATGCAGTATAGCGGAGATTATGCCGTTCTTTTTCGAAATTTCGCTAAACTATTGGCAATAATTGTGAATAAGACCATCAAAATGTTGCAAACTATCCTTGGGTTTGAAATAGATGAAGAATATCATTATGTTGCTTTGCTTTCTTGTGGGCACCGCCAACATATGCGCCATCTTCCGCCTTGGCAAAATCGACCTTGGGTGATGAGTGCACAAGGTCGTCAGGAAAAAATTGCAACGCCCATAGATTGTAAACAGTGTGATTTCCCCAAAAATAGTTTATAAATTTATTTATTCGCCGAATAAAAAGAGCTACCCATGTCGAATCATTCTGAATTAGAAATAAAAACCTACTACAACAAACTCGCTGAAGACTATGACAACAATCGTTTTAACAACAGTTATGGGCAGTATTTAGACCAACAGGAACGAGATTTTCTCAATCGAATACTTAAAACTACACCACCTGAACAGTGTATGGATCTGGGTTGTGGTACAGGTCGTTTATTGGATTATGCCCATTATGGCGTGGATTTTAGCCCTGAAATGCTTAAAGTTGCTAAAGCAAAATATCCAAACAAAGACTTGCTCGAAGGTCGTTTAACTGAAATACCTATAGCTAACCACAGCTTAAACGCCATCTATAGCTTTCATGTGATCATGCATCAAGATCATGCAACCACTATCCAATTCTTAAACGAGGCACATCAAAAATTAAAATCAAAAGGTCAGCTTATTTTCGACTTCCCTTCCGCCAAGCGTAGACAAGTGGTCAAGCATCAACAAGAAAACTGGCATGCAGGACATCAAATGACTTTGTCGGAAATTGAAAAAATTGCAGGCACCCAGTGGAAATTGATTGCCAGTCAAGGGTTCTTATTCTTCCCCATTCATCGTATTCCCAAACGCTTGCGTCCACTATTCAGAAGCTTGGATAATCTATTCTGCCGTTCATTTTTAAAAGAATATGCGTCTTACTTGGTTGTTGTTTTAGAAAAACAATCCTCTCTTTAACCTCATCCAATAGCATAACTCTACATGAAAAAATATTTACCTAAATCATGGAAATTACGTTATCAGCAGTTGCGAAGGTATAGCCGAGAACATCTATTTTCCTCAGCAAATTTTGCGTTGACACAACAAAATTTATGGCTATCGGAATACCAAATTTCAACATCGCAGGAAATCAAATCGAATGCTTATTTCGCAAATAAAATCCACAATATTGATCTTGCCATCCAAACCTTAAATGGCGTGATCATTCAACCACAGCAGATTTTTTCATTTTGGCATTTGGTGAAAGCACCCACCTTAAAAAATGGCTATAAAGCAGGACGCAATCTAGTGAATGGGGTCATTTCAGAAGATCTTGGAGGTGGAATTTGCCAAATTTCGTCTTCACTCTATATCAGTGCATTAAAAGCTGGTTTAGTGATTGTAGAAAGGCATTCACATTCTATAGATATTTATCAAGAACATGAACGTTTTACACCTTTAGGCAGTGATGCCACTGTGGTCTATGGATACAAGGATTTGCAGTTTCAAAACAATCTCAACATTCCTCTTCAAATCCAAGTTTTAAGACAACACAATCAATTGATCACGCACTTGGTGAGTTTAGACGCTATTCAAGAATACACATTAAACTTCACCATTGAAGAGTTTCAGACACACCGTGTCGCCCATACCTTTCAAAATCAGAAACATATTGTTAAAAGTATTTATTTGCTAAATTCACATATGGATGATGAAAGATAAACCCTCTAGCTCATACCAACACTTTATCTGTGCAAAATAGAGCCTTACAAGCAATGAAAGGCTATGTGCGAGCTTAATCACACAGATAGAAATCCTTGCGTTGATCAAAAAAAATCTTGTTTCAAATTAAAGAGCGTGATGCAGGACTGTCGTGGTCACAGCCCGATGCTTCTTTTCCTCTGTTTTTATTTTTAATTTTTTTCTTTAAATTGTTGTTGGTTATTTTCAATTAAATATTGATATGCAGTTTTTGGATTACGTGGCAAATCTAGTTTTACACGACAGGAAACTTCATTATCCCTTTCAAAAACAATAATTTCAGCATTTAATTCAATTGGGCGACCAATTTCAAAATCCGTTTGCTCGAGACTCGCTCCGAATAATTCAGCGTATTTTGTTTCTAAATAGCCAATCGTGAAATCTTGTACCATCACTTTGATCGTATAATGTTGTCTTGGATATTCTGGTTCACGCTGTATGGATGATTTTCTGATATAGCTGTCATTTGACGGTCTTAACATCAGTTGGTTGATCAATTTTTTTTGCGCTTGCGCATTGATATTTAGAACCAGTTCAAACTGTTCTAAACCTTTCCACTGAAAAGGATATTGTC
Organism: Acinetobacter sp. B-6; assembly: GCF_056930735.1. Classification (NCBI taxonomy): domain Bacteria; kingdom Pseudomonadati; phylum Pseudomonadota; class Gammaproteobacteria; order Moraxellales; family Moraxellaceae; genus Acinetobacter; species Acinetobacter sp. B-6. Next base: position 91,952 of record NZ_JBXPBY010000011.1, read on the forward strand.
GAAAATAAATATCTCTTTCAAATTGGTATCGTTGCCAGCGTCGTTGGTCGATCTGTTTGGCAAAAATAATGCCTAATACAGCCACAACAACGATTATCACAAGAATTAACATTGAATATGGTACCTAATCCTTCATTGACCATAAAAATAAGGAGCTGATGCTCCTTATCTTATCTAATTTTTCAGCTTATATGCCATATTTCACACGGTAAGCTTCCATTTTCGCTAAAGCATCTTTGTCGCCTTTCGCATCCAGATAATCCATCAAGTCTTTCATGGTAATTAAAGCATGAACTGGGATCTCAAGCTCTTTCTGAACTTCTTGAATCGCAGACAACTGACCTTGACCTTTTTCTTGGCGATCAAGTGCAACCAATACACCTGCAATTGTTGCACCTGCATTTTTAAGAATCGTGACAACTTCACGAATCGCAGTACCTGCGGTAATCACATCATCAATAATCCAAACTTTTTTGCCTTCAACTGAAGCACCCACCAAAACACCACCTTCACCATGATCTTTTGCTTCTTTGCGATTGAACCCCCAAGGTACACTCTGATTGTGAACTTGAGATAGCGCTACAGCAGTCGCAGCAACGAAAGGAATCCCCTTATACGCTGGTCCAAAAATTACTTCGACGTTGTTACATTGTGTTAATTTATCTGCATAACCTTGAGCTAAAAGCGATAATGCTTCACCATCGTTGAGTAAACCTGCATTAAAAAAATAAGGGCTCACACGACCTGATTTTAAAGTAAACTCACCAAATTTAAGCACACCACGTGATAATGCGAGTTCGATAAAAGCTTGTGGGTTAAACTGAGCTGGCGTTGACATGAGGTGCTCCAAAATTCATACATTGAGGTTATGACTGCGCATGATACCAAAGAGTAGCTATCCAAGTGATCAAAAAATTTTAAGAGTTGTCTCAATTAACGTAAATGGCTTACGTTCATCCGTCACCAAAGGCTTACTCGAATGGATGGAAAAGTCGGATGCCGACGTAATCTGTATCCAAGAAAGCCGCATTACACACGAGCAATGGACAGATAAATTTAAACCAGAGGGTTGGTTTACCCATCTGTTTCCTGCGCAAAAATCAGGTTATGCAGGTACTGCAATCTATAGTCGTTTGCCTTTTAAATCGATCAGCAATGGTCTAGGTTTTGAGCTTGCAGACAGTCAAGGTCGCTTTATCCAAGCTGAATTTGATCTTGGTTTAGATAAACCAGTACAAATTTGCTCATTGTATCTCCCTTCAGGTTCATCTGGTGATGAAGCTCAGGCGCGTAAAGACCATTTCTTAGAAGAATATGCAAAAATTTTAAAACAATGGCGTGATGAAGACAGATCAATCATTGTTTGTGGTGATTACAATATTGTGCATAAACGTATCGACATTAAAAATTGGTCGGGTAATCAAAAATCTTCGGGTTGCTTACCTCATGAACGTGCTTGGCTTGATCATATTTATGATGATTTAGGTTATGTCGACACCTTCCGAGAAGTACGTAAAGAAGCTGAACTATATTCTTGGTGGTCCAATCGCGGACAAGCTCGGGCAAAAAATGTCGGGTGGCGAATTGATTATCATGCTTGCTCACCTGACTGGAAAGAGCGTACCGTCAATGCTTGGGTGTATAAAGATGAATGGTATAGCGACCATGCTCCAGTGGTCATTGACTACAAAATTTAAGCCAATTTGAGTGGTTTTTATTCAAAATCCACTCAATAAGTTTACAAGTGTGCACTGAATATGCGGTAAAAACCTACAAAATTTGTCGTGTTATCGTATATTTTCTTCACTGCAATAAGCGCATTATACCTTCCACGGCACAGGGACATTGTCAGGATGACAGCAAAGGGATAGGACGCCGTAGGACGAAAAGAAATAAATATGATGAATATTTATTTTGCAAGGATGTGACATTGGACGTTGTAATGAGACCCGCATAATCAGGATGATTAGATGCGGGTTTTCTCTTTTTTATTTTTGCTTTTTTGTTTTTGAGTTATTTTAAAAATCTTTTATCTCAGTCGATCTCATGCCAACTTAATCAAAAGATTAATCCTACTATATTAATTTTTTATGACAGAACACCCTCTGCTTTAAAATATTTTATCTATTCTATACAGTCTAGATCGACAATTTTGTTACTCTTTCAGTTAAATCACACAATTGTAAGTTAGGTTAAGACATGTTGAAAATTTACGGGATCAAAAATTGTAACTCAATGAAGAAAGCATTTGATTTGCTCACAACACTTGGATTGAGTTATGAGTTTCATGATTATAAGAAGCAAGGTATCGACAAAGATACGGTTCAATTATGGCTAGATCGGTTAGGAAAAGATGTGGTGCTGAATAAAAAGGGAACAACATGGAAAAAACTCAGTGAACAAGAGCAACAGCTTGCCTTATCCAGTGATCAAAATTTAATTGATGCACTCACAACCCATACCAGTTTAATTAAACGTCCTGTGATTGAACAGAATGGTCAATTTGTGGTGGGTTATGATGAAGACCAAATTAGAGCCTTAAAAACTGCTGTATAAACGTTCTACGCTAAACTATAAAAAAGCCTGATCGATTGATCAGGCTTTTTTAGATGATAGAAACGTCCGTCTTAGTTTGCACGTACCCATGTTTGGTTACGACCTAAAGCCGAGATGCCCATATAGCCACGTAACTTTAATTGATTCCCAGCGAGTTCGCCTTTCAGTTTATAGGTTTTGCCATTTTTAGGATCAAGAATCGTACCATTGTCATAACTCTTACCACCGACATTTTGTAGTCCGTGAACAATGGTCACGCCTTTCAATGATTTATTGTGATAAGGTCCTTCACATTTGCTGCACGAGTTTTCCTCACCTGGTGTTAAAACACTTTGGATCGTTGCCGTCAATGTTCCATTTTTTTGTTCAGTGAATTTTACAATTGCCTTTGGTTGTTTCGTCGTATCATCAATTGTTTTCCAAACTGTTCCATTGAGTGGATCTGCAGCGTTTGCAAGAACTGTTGCCGATAATACGCCTAATGCGAGTACAATTTTTTTCATTGTTTTGTTTTCCCTAGTCTAATTGACAATCTATAGTATCAAAAACTTGCGTCAATTAAGCAATTCTTCTATGTGACTATATAGTGTACCCTTGTAACAAATGTTGGTAAATCAACAAAAATAAAGTCGAAAATTTAACAATATGGAATAAACGTGAAGATGAACTCAGCCCTGAAACAATATCTTACAGAATCTATTCTTAAATCCAGCTTCAAATTTCCAAGTCGCTTTAATCTTCCTCCAGCTACAGCGCGCTTTGCGATAGAACAACTTGCACGCGTTTTCCCGCAACGTAAAGATGTACAAATACGTCCTTTGCGGATTGCAGGGATTCGAGCAGAAGAGATCAAACCTCAAGCACAATCGACTCAAATGATTCTACATATCCATGGTGGCGCTTTTTTTGTAGGGTCGCTTAAAACGCATCGTGCTTTTCTTTCCGAAATTGCAGCACGAACGCAAATGCAAGTGCTACATCTGGATTATCCTCTCGCACCTGAGAATAAGTTCCCTGAAGCGGGTGACGCCATTTATGATGTTTATCAACAACTTTTGGATCAAGGCATTCAACCCAAAGACATCATCATTTCAGGTGATTCTTGTGGTGCAAATTTAGCTCTGGCATTAGCGTTAAGAATTAAAGCAGAAAATAAACAACAACTTCCAAGCGCATTAATCCTGATGTCTCCATTTCTAGACTTAACGCTCACAGGAGAGTCTTTGCGTTATAACCAAAAGCATGATGCACTGCTGTCTATAGAAGCGCTTGAATCTGGCATTGATTTTTATGTTCCGAAACATCTAGATCGTTCTTTGCCAGCACTATCCCCAATTTTTGGCGATTTTGAAGGTCTTCCTCCAACACTTGTACAAATTGGTTCCAAAGAAATTTTGCTTTCGGATGCACAACGTTTTGAAGAAAAAGCCAAAGAAGCAAATGTTCAGGTTAATTACAAACTCTACACCGGCATGTGGCACAATTTTCAGATGTTTAGCCCATGGTTTGAGGAAGCGAAGCAATCTTTAGCAGATCTCGCAGAATTTGCACATAAAATTGATCAAGATTAACCCTTAAAAACACTGCCTCAGACCAAAAACAACAGAGAATATGCAGAATTCACTGTTGTTTTTTTATTTATATCAATCACGAAATTTAAGCCTTATTCAAATAGCTTCAACACTACTTTTATCGTCAATCTGCTTAAAAATGTATACAGTAAAAAAATGATTTCTATTGATCAATACAATCAATGCGATGAATATATTTTTGAATAATTTAAAGTTTTCATTACCATGCTTTATATTTAGAGTTTAAATTGATTTGCGTAGGTAATGAGACTCATTGCTCAACCATTTTTTGTTTAACCATATTCTTGGCAAACAAAGCAGTACTTTGTTTTTACTTATATCCCGCGCTCAACATCACGACATCTATGTCTTCTCTCGATAGAAAGACCATCTATGATTCAAAAATACAAAAATAAATGAATCTCTAAACGCTTCTAATAATTTTTATAAAAGCATTAAGTTTATTGAATGTGCATGATTGAAATCAAATTACTTGTATCAATAATCAGATGGTTTGACTATATTATTAAATTTTACTGCAAAATTAGTCACCCTTTTATAAATTATGTTTATATTCATCAATTATTTACATCAACTTAAATTTGAGTTTGGCTGAATAAATTGCTACATTCTCAGAATCACACAATAAAAATCCAAGCACGGATGGATTAAATGATGCGTAATAAAATTTATTCTGAAAGACGGCGTAAAATTCACTCATTATTCAATCAAGTATTGAAACACTCTTTTATTGCCAAGATTATTCACAAAAACCAAGTCAATCATGATTTAGAAATTGACTCACAAACAGGTATATATAACCAATTTGCCATTAATAGCTATTTAAAAGAATTGCACCCACAAAGTGAATCTTATTATGGGATTATTTTGCTGAGCGTCGATAATTTAAATACGATTAAAACTCAATATAATTTAAAGACAGCAAATAAAGCTTTGGCTGCGATTGCTAATGAACTATCACAAAATATCCGTGAAACAGACTTGATCGGTCGCTATAGTGAGTCCGAATTTATTTTAATTTTAAGTGATGTCAATCAAACGCAGGCGCAACAAATTGCATTGCGTTTAACAGATTTGATTAACAATCATGAGTTTAAAATTAACAACAAAGTCCTGTCGCTTAAAACCAGTTGTGGTGTTTCCGTTTCGGGACGAGACAGTATGAGCAGTACAGTCTTACAACAGGCTGATGAAGCACTCTACATGGCAAAAACCAATCGCCATCAATTTTATTCAAGTACAGGAGTTCGATCTTAACAAAACGTTTTTAAATCATCGAAGCACTGTTTTTAATGTGTGTATTTTTATAAAAAATTTTTAACAAATCATGCATAATAATGTTTTGTTAACATAAATTTTAGTCATTATAATTTAGAAAATGTGATCAATATACAATGATGACTGACTAACAGAATAGAGGAATAAATATGGATGGCAGAATCAAATTTAGGCATTAATCTTTTTTTTAAAAAACTGAAAACACAATTTGATTCAAACATCATTATGAATTGGAGCAGTTTGCATAAGTGTATTCTGATTCTCATCCTCACTATGGCGCTGCATCTCTCCTGGATTGCATGGAAAGTTTTTATCCTTTTGACCCCAGAAACTTGGCAATGGGTCAATATCAGCTTGATTCAATCGCAGTTGATGGTCAATCTTGGTTCAACACTACTGCTTTTTTTTCTGATCCTATTTTGTTATTTTTTCCAACATAAAACATGGGCGAACACCATCTTACCCCATATCGTCATCAGTATTTTTATTATGTTAATGCTCACTGATGGTTTTTTAGTCGGAATTTATAGCCCTGCAACAGTATTTGCATTCGTGTGTATTTCAGGTTTGGGGCTCATTTTATTCAATCGAAAAATTATTTATATTCAACTCATCACTGCCCTAGTGATTTATATTTCAATGATGTTCTTTACCTATTGGCACACCATTCCTTATGCACCCATCTTTAGCATACGCATATTAGAGAATAATCGTCATGACAATCTGTTCTGGGTAGGAACGATGTTGTATTTTATTATTCCCATTTTAATGGTGTGTTTAATTTTATGTGAAATTTTATTGTCACAGTGGCGACATAGAGAGTCTTTAATCAAAAAACTCAGCGAAACGGATCCACTCACCAATTTATATAATCGTCGTTTTTTTAATGAAAAACTCGATGCAATGCAAAGCAAAAAAACCCACTATGCCATTATTTTAATTGATATTGATCATTTTAAAGATATCAATGACTTATATGGGCACCACTTTGGTGATGAAGCATTATGCCAAGTTGCCAAACTGCTCTCTTCACAAATTCGCCATTCCGATATCGTGGCGCGGTATGGTGGAGAAGAATTTATTATTGCTTTACCTGACACCACATTGGAAAGCGCTCAAGCATTTGCTGAACGTTGTCGATTGGCGATCCAAAATCAAGTCATTGAGTCACTTGATCATCATTACGTTCAACTGACTGCAAGTTTTGGGATTGCCACCTCTATAGATGATGACAATATCAGTAAAATTATTCATCTGGCAGACAAAGCATTATATCGCGCAAAACAATCTGGGCGTAATCAAGTGCACTTGTATCACACGCCGATCAATGAAATCGCTTAACTTTGGTATTTAGTCAGACAATGTTCGATATTGCTCTTCGCATGCCACAAATCTAAACTCAGCCTGTGCTTCAGCAATCCATTGTTGCACCGCCGGTACAGTCAATATTTTTTGAATATAGCGCTGGCTGTTGTCTGTTACAGGAATTCCATAGGTCATAAAACGCATTACTACTGGCGCATAAAATGCATCCACAATGCTAAAACTCTCCCCACATAAGAAACCATCCAACTGTGGACGCTCCGACCACAGTTGTGCAATACGATACACATCTTGCTGTAGCGCCGGATGATCTTGCCAAAGTTTTAAACCAATATCTTTTAAGTCCGCATCAATATTCATATCGCATGTACTACGTAGCGCAGTAAAGCTGCTGTGCATCTCCGCAGACATCGACCGAGCCCGTGCGCGCTGTTTGATCTCTTGTGGCCATAACTGTTTTTCAGGAAACTTCTCAGCAAGATATTCACAAATCGCCAAGGAGTCCCAAATTAAAAAGCCATCATCAACCAGAGCAGGCACTTTGCCTGTAGGATTAATTTTTAAAATACTTTGTTTAAATTGACTGTCCATGTCGAAGTGATCAAATGGGATTAAACGCTCCTTGAACGGAATGTTAAAATGTTGAATCACAAGCCAAGGACGCATAGACCAAGTTGAATAGTTTTTATCACCAATAAAGAGTTCTAACATTTTTATCCTCCTCTATTTATTTACATTTTAAAAAGAGCATAACCAAGTTTTCGCCTATCTAAAAGCATAAAAACTCAGCAACAAAAAAAGGAGCAGTTTAACTGCTCCTTTTTTTCTGAACGACCTATCTTAGAATAAATAGGAAATACCAAAACCTGCTTTATAGCTACGATCGCGACCGTTTAAATCAACACCGACACTGCCATCAAGCTGAGTACGTTCATTCACAGCATAGATCAAACCTGAACCTAGACTATATTCATAATTTTTGCTTTCAGTTTTTGAATAAACAAATTCAGAAAAACCCGAAAGATTGCCTGCAATTTTATAGCCCACTGTAGGAATAGCTGTGACTGACCAATGACCATCTTGCACCGCATAGTCCATAGTGATACCCGTATTAACCAAATCGTTATACTGGTAAGCTAAAGATGTTCCAATACTGTAAATATCGTCTTCTTCAGAAAAACCTTCATTGCCAGTTGCAATCAATGCTTTTGCCAAGATCGCCATAGACAACTTATCATCTTTTAAATCAATGGCTTTTTTAATCCCAATAGAAACATCACCCAAACCAGAGTCATCGTCTTTCACGCCTCTATACTTGGTTTGTGTCCAAGCTGGACCTTGCCAACCTAACTGCAATTCCATACTTGAGGTTAAACCTGTACGAAGTAGCATATCGCCATTGAGGGTTACAGTTTTTGCTTTTGCGCCATCTACTCGGGTTTCAGTGTAGGTTGCACTTGGTAGACCTTGCTCCCAAGCCAACTGACCTACTGGAGTAATTCCTGTTCCAAAACCTGATCCAGGACGATCAAAAGAAAATTCTGCTGCCATTGCGCTTATACTTAGGCTCGAAGCAAGGGCTAATGTGATTCTATTTAAAATTGCCATATGAAGACTCAAAATTTAAGGTAATTCTTTGGACATTTTCGCACCGCGACTACGTAGTAACTCTAAAGATTCTTTCTCTTCAGGTAAAGCCTGAGACCAATCTATTTGATCAAATTCACAATCAAAAAACAAATCACTGATCGATGACAAAATGGTTTTACCTTCATCATCTTTGGTATTAGGATCAACTTTATGATCTAACAGCTTTTGAATTACCGGCACACACGCTGCGCTTGCTGCATCCCATAAAGGACCATAACACTCTTCTGCATCCCATAAATAAAAATTTGCTTTAGCATCAATCAAAGCATTTAAAATGTCTAAATGTGGTTGTAAATCTTGAGCTTTTTGTTCCGCACTTAGGGGCTGCCCTGCTTCATAAGCATCACAGATTTTTTCCCACCATTTAAATAATCCATCTGACCAGATAGATACTGCTGGACCTTTTTCTGGCTCCATAAAGTTAGGGTCAAACCCATCTGCGAGCAAACGTTTCACTTGAGCAAGGTCTAAATCTTCTAAAGCCTGTATAAAGACTTGTTGTTGTGCTGATAACATTTTGATCTCACTATTCTATTCCTATCAACATTATGACGAATATTTTAAAAATAGCTTTGAAAAAATTTAATACTTCATTTTTTTGGTTTAAATGGCATTTATTGTTAACTTATGACAAAGTGCATCGCATTTTTTGTTTTGATTCATAAAAAAAGGCCCTAAGGCCTTTTTTCTACTCATGCTTCATCCGCATCTGCAAGTTCTAACTTACCACCACGTGGATTTTCAGTTTTCTCCAAAACATGCTCTAAGCTACGTTTTACGCGATCGATCGCACCATGTAACGAGAGATCTATATTTTTAGCTCGATGTTTTACCACCACCGGTTTTAGACCTGCTGCTTTCACTTCGATCATACATTGAATATCATCATCCCCACCTTTGTCCCCATTTTCATCACTGATATGAACTGAAAATTGGGTAATACGCTCACTATGACGTTGGAATTCTTGATTTAGCTCGTCGCGTACATAAGTAATTAAACGATCACTATTTCTAATATTTTTATCTGTACGGATTTCAATATTCATAAAAAAACCTCTTTTTTCATCTAAAACAGTGCAAAACTTATATTTTTGGCTCATTCAAAGCCTACTGTTTAAAACAGCTTTTCACCTTCAATAAATTGGAACCTTAACTCCTCTATTGCAAAGATGAACACTTTTAATGATCTGCAGATAGGTGTTCTTATATCTTCAATATCAGGCTATATTGAAAAATATGCAAGCGGATTTTTAACTTTTTTATGAAAACAATATGAAAAATGACATCTTGTTACTTTACTTTATAATCTAATGATTTTTTTAAATTTTTTAGCATTAATCCTGAGTAAATTAATCAACTCTATATAAAAGGATGATGATTGCGTGAATATAAAAGTTCATTTTCTAATTTATTTTTAGATTCACTTTTTCAACACACTTCCCTACTTGATGTTTACATATTTATTTACATTCCATCTATTTTTAGCTTTATTTTTATCGCGGAATCTGTATCCTTGAAGCGCTTTTCTTGGGGGAAAGATTTTTCATGAAACTTACACATCTCGCTGCGATTTGTGCAATCGCTTCAACTGCAACTATGGCTCAAGCTGCGCCAGTTTGGCAAGATTTTAGTATTACCGGTCTTTATGGTGAAAACTATGAATTAACGCCAGATGAAAAACAATCTACAATTACGTTTGAGTATGCAGCAAAGCTAAAATACGGCGATTTTTTTGCATTTGCAGACCGTACTAACAGTGGTGGTCAATCAGACACTTATTTTGAAGTTTCACCACGCCTCAGTTTAGGTGCAGTTTCAGGGAAAAAACTTGAACTTGGTCCAATCAAAGATGTATTGATCGCAACCACTTGGGAAGGTGGTAAAGATATGAACAACTACCTCTATGGTGTTGGCGTAGATTTAGCGATTCCATATTTCCAATATGCACAATTAAACTTCTACCGTGCCAATAACGAAATCCAAGAAGATGACTATCAATTGACATTCACTTATGGAATTCCATTCAAAATTGCTTCTGAAGAATTCTTAGTAGATGGTTTCCTAGATTGGTCAACTGCAGAAAAAGATCAAGTTGCTCACTCAAGTGAATTAAACTGGACAACACAATGGAAATGGAATGCTGGTAAACACATTTCTCCAGATACTCGCCTATATCTTGGTGTTGAACATTCTGTATGGCATAACAAATATGGCGTTCCTGGCAAAGATGAAAATAACGTCAGCGCACTTGTGAAATATCACTTTTAATTGATCGTCTAGGTATTGATAAAAAAGCAGGGGTTCAACCTTGCTTTTTTATTGCCCTTAAAAATAAATCTTTTTAAAATAAACAGACAAATTTTCTTTTGATCGACATTCATGAATTTTCAGATCCGCCCTGCGAAAACCTCAGACCTGACTGAGATCATGCATATTTATAATCAAGAAATTAAAACAGGTTTAGCCACTTGGAATAGTCAATTAAAAACCTTAGAAGATTATCAACAATGGTTTTTAGAACTGGAACAAAATCGATTCCCCGTGTTTGTGGCAGAAGAAACCTCTACTCACGCGATTGCAGGTTATGCCGATTATGCGAGTTTCAGAGCAATCAATGGCTATAAACAAACTGTAGAGCATTCTGTTTATATTGATCCAAGCTATGCACGGCAAGGACTGGGTAAACGCCTCATGATCAAACTCATTGAACATGCACAACAACAAGGCATACATGTCATGGTTGCTGCAATCGATCACGAGAATGCAGCATCAATCTATCTACATCAGCAACTCGGATTCATCCAAACTGGCTATATGCCTCAGGTTGGTCAGAAATTTGGCATGTGGCGTGATTTGGTGTGGATGCAACTTAATTTTGATGAAGCATTAAGCATGTGAAATTAAAAAATAAGTTTCTTGCAAATTAAATATATCTCTATAGCCAAAGCGCTTGATTAGAATTGGATGTTAATTCAAGATGAAAAATCACACATTTTGTTTTTGGCTTTTCCAAAATCTGTTGTATAACAATGAATAATATTGCCTACTTTCTGAGCATCTATGAATAAAATTATAATCAGCCTACTGGCACCATTGGCTCTGATCCTTCATACATCAAGTTACGCTGCTGACTATGTTGACCCAAATGTCAAACAAGGGTGTGCCAAACTTAGTCAATATCGTAAATTGGGACAAAAATTTTACGACCAGAAAAACTATAAAAAGGCACTTGATCAGTTTCAAAAGCAAGCATCTTGGAGCGATTTTTGTCAGTCGGTTGGTCAAGAAGAAACTGGCATCCAAGTTTCAGACAATGACATCGACATTGCCAATAATAATGTGGGTTTAACCTATAGCAAACTCAATCAACCGTTATGGGCAAGAGCATGGTTTCAAATTAAACCCACAAAAACCAGTCAATTTAATTTAAAAAAGCTAGCAGTCCCTCAACCAAATAATGACTTTACCGGAGAATATGTCAGTTATGCCGGTTTTGGTGAGTGGAATCGGGTTAATGTTAAAAAGCGTGATCAGAAATATCACATCGAATTCACTGGTTTATGGATGGGACCTCGAAGCCTAATTTATGGTCCTAATATTGGTGAGTTTGAAACAGAAATGCCTCTTCAAGCGAAGAAAGCAAGCTATCGTTATAAAAATTGTCGAATTGCCATCAATTTTACTTATAGCCCATCTTTAGGAAATTTTATTGAAGTGGAACAATTAACTGAACAGACCGATTGTGGCTTTGGGATGAATGTTTCATCAACGGGCTATTATCAGAAAGTTGAACCTCGATAATATAGGGTTTAATCCCCACCTCTCTTCACTTAGGGAGGTGGGCAAAATGTTTTCTAGATTTTGTTAAATGGCAACTAAATCTCGAATCCCCTTTTCAGGCATTTCTTCCCCAATACCTTGTGCCACCACCTGACCACGCGCCATCACCGTATAATTATCCGCCAACTCCTCAGCAAAATCATAAAATTGCTCGACCAATACAATCGCCATTTCTCCACGATCCGCTAATTTTCGAATCACTCGTCCAATGTCTTTGATAATTGAGGGTTGAATACCTTCCGTAGGCTCATCTAAGATCAACACTTTAGGTTCGGAAGCCAAAGCACGTGCGATGGCTAATTGTTGTTGCTGTCCTCCTGATAAATCGCCTCCACGGCGATGTTTCATTTCATCGAGAACTGGAAAAATTTCATATAAGTGCTCAGGAACTTTACGGGTTTTTGCGCCAGAAAATTTTGCCATGCCGATCAAAATATTTTCCTCCACAGTCAGCGTAGAAAAAATATCCCGCCCTTGTGGAACATAAGCCAACCCTGCTCTCACCCGTTGTTCAGGATTCATTTTGGCAATATCTTGACCATCTAGAAGAATCTGTCCTGACTTAATGGGTAAGATCCCCATCAAACATTTTAATAAGGTGGTTTTTCCTACACCATTTCTGCCCAAAACCACCGAGCATTCACCGATTGGCGCATTGAGGCTAACATCACGGAGAATATGACTTCCGCCATAAAATTGATTGATGTTTTTAACTTCCAACATAATACGTCCCCCCTTAGCGCCCTAAATACTTTTCAATCACGTCTTCATTCGCCTGAACTTCTGCCAATGTGCCTTCGGCGAGTATTGCACCTTGTGCAAGCACGGTGACTTTTTCACTAATGGTATCGATAAAGCTCATATCATGTTCAACCACCAACAAAGTATGATTCTTTTTTAACTCCAAACATAATTCAGCAGTACGCTCGGTTTCTGCATCGGTCATGCCTGCAACAGGCTCATCTAGCAGAATCAGTTTTGGGCGTTGCATTAATAGCATCCCGATTTCAAGCCACTGCTTTTGCCCATGTGACAATAAACCTGCTGGCTTTTGAATAAACTCTTGTAAACGAATTTGCTGCAAAGATTCATCTAATGCCAACTGTGCATCAGGGCTTAATTTGCTGAAGAAACTTTTTTTCACCGTTTTATCTTTAGGTGCAGCAAGGAGCAGATTTTCCATGACCGTAAAATTTTCAAATACAGTCGGTTTTTGAAACTTACGACCAATCCCAGCTTCAGCAATTTGCTCGGTACTCATTTTGGCTAAATCATAGTTTTGACCAAAAAAAGCCGAACCCTCTGTTGGACGTGTTTTGCCTGTGATGACATCCATCAAGGTGGTTTTGCCAGCACCATTTGGACCAATGATGCAGCGTAATTCACCTTCTTCAATATAAAGAGACAAATCATTTAAGGCACGAAAGGAATCAAACCACACACTGACTTTTTCTAAATACAGTGCAATACCATGGCTAAAATCGGCGCCTTCGGCTTTAGGGCGACCGTAACCTTCACCAATTTGACCACCATGTTGAGCATTTAAACCTAAGTCTGATAACAGTGCTGACATTAGTGATCTCCTTTTTTGAAACGTTCAAATAACCCGATCACACCTTTCGGGAGGAAAATAGTCACAACAATAAACAATGCACCTAGAATCAATAACCATGCTTCTGGATAGGCAACTGTAAAATAGGTTTTTACCCCATTAATTAATCCTGCACCGAGAATCGGACCAATCAGAGTACCCCGTCCACCTGCGGCAACCCAGACAGCCATTTCAATTGAATTGACAGGGTTCATTTCGCTTGGATTAATAATGCCTGCTTGCGGTACATACAATGCACCTGCAATTCCAGCAATAACTGCTGAAATGACCCATGCAGATAACTTATACCAAAGTGTTCGATAACCTAGATATTGCAAACGGTTTTCACTGTCACGGATCGCACCCAGTACTCGACCATAAGGTTTATTCATTAAACTGCGTAAACCTATAAAGCTCAGGAGTAATACCACAGCCGTCAGGAAGCATAAGCTAGCTCGCATAGAAGCGGAGGTAATATCCATTCCGAGAATCGTTTTGAAACCAGTAAAACCATTGTTGCCACCAAACCCTGTCTCATTGCGGAAAAATAACAATGCTGCTGCAAAGGTCATGGCTTGGGTAATAATTGAAAAATACACCCCTTTGATTTTGGAACGAAAAGCAAAAAATCCGAAAATAAAGGCAATTACACCTGGGACTAAAACAACCAACACCAAGGCCCAAACAAAATGTTGAGTCCCAACCCAATACCAAGGCAATTCAGTCCAACTGAGAAACCGCATAAAATCGGGAAGTTGATCCCCTGCCGACTCTCGCATCAAGTACATACCAAAAGCATATCCGCCCAAAGCAAAGTAAAGCCCATGCCCCAGACTTAGAATGCCGGCATAACCCCACACCAAATCCAACGCCAGTGCGACCAAAGCCAAGCACATGATTTTGCCAATCAAAGTGACCCAATACGCTGAAAGATGTAGACTTGAATCCTGTGGCAGTACATGGAACCACGGTAAAATCAGCATCACTGCAAAGCATATTGCGATCGCGATTGCACTGTAGGGTTTATCTGAAAGTAATGCAGTGATTTTCATATATTTACTCCACAAAACGACCTTTGATGGCAAATAAACCTTGTGGACGTTTTTGAATAAACAAAATCACAAGCACCAAGAGAATAATTTTAGCCAGCACAGCACCCATGCCGATTTCGAGAATTGTTCCACTGACACCAAGTCCCAGCGCCGCCAAAACTGCTCCCCAAACCTGCCCGACGCCACCAACCACAACGACAAGGAAAGCATCAATAATGTAGTTTTGCCCCAAATCTGGACCGACATTACCTACTTGTGCCAAAGCACAGCCTGCAAGTCCTGCAAGCCCTGAACCTAAGCCAAATGCCATCATGTCGATACGTGCCGAGCGAATCCCGACAGCCCGTGCCATTTGACGATTTTGCGTGACTGCACGAACAAATAAGCCAAACCGAGTTTTATTGAGTAGATAGACCAGTAACAGCAGTACAGCAATGGTAAAGACGATAATCGCAATACGGTTGTATGGCAGCATTAAACTTGGTGTGATTGAAATACCGCCTGAAAGCCATGAAATATTTGATACTTCAACATTCTGAGCACCAAAGATCATTCGAACCAATTGCATCAAGATGAGACTTACACCAAAAGTTGCCAATAATGTTTCCAATTGACGACCATATAAAGGGCGAATCACGGTTCGTTCTATCAACATGCCAATCAAGGCACTAACAAGGAAAGCCGCAGGAATGGCAGCAATCAAATACCAATCCAGATATGCACCTAAATGTGTTTTAAAAAAGCTTTGCACCACATAAGTGGTGTAAGCACCGATCATGATCAACTCACCATGCGCCATGTTGATGACGCCCAGTAAGCCATAGGTAATCGCAAGCCCAAGAGCAGCAAGCAGTAAAATACTTGCCGTACTTAAACCTGAAAAAACATGTCCAGTCCATTCACTGACCTGGATTCGTGTTTTGATACTGCTTTGTGCACTGACCAATACTGATTTTAATTCTGGGTTTAAGTTTGGTTGTGTCAGCGCTTGTTCAACGATGGCTAAAACATCAGGGCGATTAGAATCTTTTAAGGTTTTTGCAGCTTGAATTTTGGTCAAAGTATCAGGGCTATTAAAATCCATTCTGGCCTTTAGCTGTGCTAAACGTGCTTTGACTTTATTATTGTTTTCATCTAGATAAAGCTGATTGATCATTTTTATATCCAGCTCATCTAAGTTGTTTTCTAGAATATCAATCGCGGCAAGACGCTGTGAAACATCTGTAGACTGTAATTTGATTTTTGCTTGAGCAAAGCTCAAGGCTTTGTGTAGGGTATTGACCAAAGTCACTTGATTTAAATCACCCGGCCAATCCGTTATTGCTTGCTCATCGGGATAACTGAATAATTTATCCCCCTCTTTCATCAAATAAGTATTGCCTGAACTATCGGTGTAGAGTTGATCTTTTTCAACATAAGCAACCAACTGGTCAAGTTGTTCAATACTGACAGGCCATTGATTGAGCATTGCACGGCGACTGGCGAAATCTCCGCGTACAAATTGCTGAATTGCATCATCATGAGATGCAGCTTTTTGTGTGGTTAATGCAGCTCCCATTGGCGCTGTATGTGAGGATTCAGCAGAAATAGTTTGAATCAGGAACAACTGGGAAATCATAAAAAAAAGTGTTGCAAAACTTAGTCTGATCGACATACGCAACTCCCCCTATTCTTGTTGAAATACAATGACGCTAGATCTTGGTCATGGGTTAAGCTTGCTGAAACACAGCAAGCTTCGGGGTTTAAAATGCCTATTTAGGAATATACGGACTCCACGGCTCTGCTTTGATCGGTTGAGGGCTCTTATACACCACATCAAACTGCCCATCGGAGCGAATTTGCCCAATCATGACGGGCTTATGTAAGTGATGATTGGTGGCATCCATGCTTAATGTATAACCAGAAGGGGCTTTGAAAGTTTGACCTGCCATTGCATCACGCACTTTATCCACGTCCGTTGTTCCAGCCTTTTCAACGGCTTGTTTCCACATATGGATACCGACATAAGTTGCTTCCATTGGATCATTGGTGACTAATTTGCTTGCATTCGGTAGTTTGTATTCCACTGCGTACTGTTTCATTTTATTGATAAATTCTGCATTTACTGGATTCTTCACCGACATGAAGTAGTTCCACGATGCCAGATGCCCGACCAAAGGTTTGGTATCAATACCTCGTAATTCCTCTTCTCCGACTGAGAATGCCATCACTGGAATATCCGAAGCTTTGATTCCCTGATTGCCCAATTCACGATAAAACGGCACATTGGAATCGCCATTGATGGTTGAGATCACAGCGGTTTTTTTACCCGCAGCAAATTTTTTGATATTTCCAACAATGGTTTGATAGTTACTATGACCAAAAGGTGTGTATTCTTCCATAATGTCTGAATCGGCGACGCCTTTAGACTTTAAGAATGCACGCAAGATTTTGTTGGTGGTGCGTGGATAAACATAGTCCGTACCTAACAGAACAAAACGTTGCGCCTTTCCACCTTCATCACTCATCAAATACTCAACCGCTGGAATCGCTTGTTGATTCGGTGCGGCGCCTGTATAGAAAATATTTTTAGATTGCTCTTGACCCTCATACTGCACAGGATAGAACAACAAACCATTGAGCTCTTCAACAACAGGTAATACCGACTTACGTGAAACAGATGTCCAACATCCAAAGATCACCGCCACCTTATCTTGGGTAATCAACTGACGCGCTTTCTCAGCAAATAGTGGCCAATCTGATGCTGGGTCAACCACGACAGGTTCAAGTTTTTTCCCCATCACACCACCGCTTGCATTGATTTCATTGATTGCCATCAATGCCGTGTCTTTAAGCGAAGTTTCTGAGATCGCCATAGTTCCTGACAGTGAATGTAAAATACCCACTTTGATCGTGTCGCCACTTGCAGCAGGTGCCTTGTTTTCAGCGGTAGTTGGTTTCGCGTCAGTTTTATCAGCAGGCTTTGAACATCCCGTCAATACCATGCTCCCCATCATTGCAGCAACTAACAGTGTTTTTGAAAACATTTTTTGTTGGAACATGATTTTTTCTCCAAACCTTTTGGTGCATTTTTAAATGCATGATTTTGTTTATACCTAACAGGCTGGATTCAATTTCTATGCCAAGTGGAAAATTTAATTTTTTTGAATAGCTTTCTTAAAGCAATAACATATTGAAAATTAATAAGACTATCAGTACTATTTTTTTCTCTAAAGCGGATGAATTATGCTCTACAAATACCTATCCAATAGGATAGAAAAGAAGAGGTAGCGAATCTAAAAATGCGAGATTAAAGTCCACACTGATCAAATTAAGTGCGATTTTTCCGCTTAAAAATGAGCAAAGAGAGTGCAGATTGAGTGTGATAAGCTAGGATAAAAACGGACAATTCCTATACTTTTAAAAAGTCAATATCGTCAATCTGTTGAAAACTCATACCGTAAAATAGAACCTCTCTTGATCAATAAAATCAATGCGATGAATTTATTGTTGAATGATCTAAAGCTTTTATTGCCACGCTTTAGCGCTTATGAATAATCAAGCAGTTTGACTATAGGTTGGGCAATATGGATTTAAAAGCGGATAAAAAAAGATGAGGTCTTCTAGACCTCATCTTTTTACAAGAGCTTTTATCAAAGCATATGCTGTTTAAACAGTTAAATCTGCGAGATTACCTTTTTGCTCTAACCAGTCTTTGCGATCACTGGCACGTTTTTTTGCCAGTAATTTGTCCAATAAGCCTGCGGTATGATGTGCATCATCTAAATCCAACTGAACCAAACGTCGAGTATTTGGGTCTAAAGTCGTTTCACGCAATTGGCTTGCGTTCATCTCTCCCAATCCTTTAAATCGGGTGATCTGCGGGTTCTTAGACTTTACTCTCTTTAAGATAGCTTCTAACTCATCATCATCCAATGCATAATAAACATCTTTATTATCGTCGATTCGATACAAAGGCGGCATCGCTACATATAAATGCCCTGCATCCACCATTGCTGGGAAATGTTTCACGAATAAAGCACACAACAATGTTGCGATGTGTAAACCATCAGAATCCGCATCGGCAAGAATACAAATTTTGCCATAACGTAATTCTGAAAGATCGTCACTTCCCGGATCCACACCAATCGCGATCGCAATATTGTGAACTTCTTGAGAAGCTAAAACCTCATCCGAAGACACTTCCCATGTATTTAAGATTTTGCCACGGATCGGCATAATGGCTTGGAAGTTTTTATCACGCGCCTGTTTGGCAGAACCGCCAGCTGAATCCCCTTCCACAATAAAAAGTTCTGATTCTTCAAGCGTATGTCCAACACAATCTGATAATTTCCCAGGCAGTGTAGGTCCAGCGACGATTTTTTTTCGTTCAACTTTCTTTGCTGCTTTTAAACGTCGACCAGCTTTGGCAATCACGATTTCAGCCAATTGCATGGCAACTTCGGCATTCTGATTGAGCCACAGGGCAAAAGCATCTTTGGCAATATTCAAGACAATATTGGATGCTTCACGACTAGAAAGACGTTCTTTGGTTTGACCTGAGAATTGTGGTTCTTGGAATTTAAGTGAGAGAATGAAATTCACACCATCCCAAACATCTTCTGCTGACAATTTCATATTACGTGGCAATAAGTTACGCAATTCACAAAATTCACGCATCGCATCGGTAACACCTGAACGTAAACCGTTCACATGTGTACCGCCTTGTGCTGTTGGAATCAAGTTGACATAACTTTCTTGAATCTGCTCTCCACCTTCGATATTCCAGCAAATTGCAAATTCAGCACTGGCACGCTCAGCTTCGCCTGTTGCAACAAAAGCAGGTTCAGGAATAATTTCACGGTCTTGCAATTCATCCATCAAATAGTCGACTAAACCATTTTCAAATTGCCATTCGATTTTCTCGTCATTGATCTGATCAATATAATTAATCTGCAAACCTGCAGCCAAAACAGCTTTAGCTTTTAAATTGTGCTTTAACGCTTTAAGCGCAAATTTAGGCGAATCAAAATACTTGGCTTCAGGCCAAAAACGTACTGTTGTGCCTGTTGCACGTTTAGCAACTTTACCTTCTAACACTTCTAAAGGTGCGACAGGTTCACCTCGCTCAAAAGCCATTTTATAGAGATTGCCTTGGCGCTGAACCTCAACCTCAACACGATCAGACAAGGCATTTACCACAGAAATCCCGACCCCATGTAAGCCGCCAGAAAACTGATAATTGTCTGTACTGAACTTACCACCTGCGTGCAGCTTGGTCAGAATAATTTCGATGCCACTTTGTCCATACTCAGGGTGAATATCGACTGGCATACCACGACCATTGTCTTCAACAGATAAAGAACCGTCTTTATATACCGTGACAGTGATTTTGTTGGCATGCCCTGCAAGTGCCTCATCGACCGCATTATCAATAACTTCTTGCGCCAAATGGTTTGGACGCGTGGTATCTGTATACATGCCTGGACGACGACGCACAGGGTCTAAGCCAGATAATACTTCAAGTGATTGAGCCGTATATTGAGACACGTTTAAGTTTTTCCTTTTATTTTACGGAGTAAGATAAAAACTCCACAATCATGGGAATTTTATCTGCAAAATCTTCCATCGCATGATTACCATGCATTTCTGTCATGATCAAGGATGTGTGTGGAGCTGTACTATAATACCGTTCAGCCTCACGATAATCCAAAACTTCATCACCTTGTTGCAATAACACCATTATTTTGTCTGCATCTTGCACAAACGGTACAGCAATATCTTCCAAATACACCAATTGAGCATGATCCAGTGTCCATTGTTCTGTCACCTGATAAGGCATATGCTCAGTTCCAAAAAGACGACGAAACAATTCCCATGGTCGCATAGCTGGATTAATTAAAACAGCGGGTACACCGTATTTTGCGACCAACTGTGTCGCATAAAAACCACCTAGACTGCTCCCAACTAAGACTACATCTGACCATTGTTCAATATATGCTGAAATTTTCGTCAACACATCTTTTGGATGTTGATTTAAATCAGGTAAATGCACATTATGCGATGAATGGCATCGACAGTAATCATTCAGTTGTTGCCCTTTAATAGACAACGAGCTACTTTTAAAACCATGTAAATAAATAATATTCATTGAAAATAGATTGCTTTTTCACCACTAATGTTTTAATTTTTAATGTGACTCAAATCACAGAATTGTTTTAATTTGTATGTTTGGGGATCTTGTCCGACAAAAAATTAAAACTTTAATGCAATTATCGGTATTTTAAATAGTGTTCAGGATGAACAAGATAAGATGATTGCCTAAGAATTTATACATGGATCTAGAGCAAAAATAAAGTCTTTGTTCCAGATCACTATGGATGAGGAAATAACAATGCCAAGTTTAACCCCTTTACACGAAACCTATTGTAAGTGGGATCGCTCGCCTCCGAGTCAGGCAGACGTATTAGAAGGCTTAGCACAGTTAGTGAGTACACCGCTTAGTGGTGTCGTTCAGGACTTCATCCAGTCGATTCAGCGTGAAATGTTACTGAGTATTTTTGGTTTAAGTAAGCAAAAAGCTAAACGTTTTCAGTCACGTCCAATCGTCGATAAATTCTATAAATTTGGTTATAACGCTTTACAAAATTATGGTAGTCACCTGTTGGCGCCTGTACTTCGTAAAACCATTGAACGTTTCCCGAATCTACATGATAAACCACTTAATGCGCATATGACTTTTTTAGTCAGTGCTTTAAATGGTGTGCTGGGCGATTACCTTTTGGCGACACATAATCCATTGGCACTTTCACCTGTACTTTATGATCATTACGGTGCATTACAACAAGGTGATCTGGCTGGTCGTGTAGTGATTTTCGCACACGGTTTGTGTATGACTTATCAGGATTGGAGCAACCGTGGCAATGGCGGTATTGGAGAAAAATTACTGGCACAACGTGATAACAACACCATGCTCTATTTTCACTACAATACTGGGCGCAGAATTTCAGCCAATGGACGCTCGTTAGCCAATCTGTTAGAAGACCTCATCAAACGTAATCCACGTATTACCAGTATTGATTTGATTGGACACAGTATGGGAGGTTTGGTTTGTCGTAGTGCCTTATTCTATGGCAAGCAGAATATGCACCAATGGTTTCATATGGTTGAAAACCTAGTATGTATTGGTTCTCCGCATCATGGCGCGGTGTTGGAACGCTTTGGTTTTGCAATCCAAGAAAAGATTGGACATTTCCCCATCGTCAAAATCATCAGCCATGTTGTGAATATTCGCAGTAATGGGATTTTGGACTTGCGCTATGGTAGTGTTCGTGATGATGATTGGGAACACAATAATGCGCGTATCGGTTTAATGGACGATAACCGTAAACCTGCGCCACTGCCCTCACACATCAATACCTTTTTAATTGCTGGCACCTTAGAGTTTGAGAATCGAAAAAATCGAACCTTAAAAGTAATTGGCGATTATTTGGTCAGTGTAAAGAGTGCTTTAGGCGAACACCCTAATCCACGCTTTCAATTAAAACTGCCAGAATCGCACAAAGCGGTGTTCTATGGTCTTAACCATTTTGATATTCAATATCACCCTTTGGTTTCAGAACAGATCGCCAAGTGGTTCTACCCACGCCATGATGAATTGGCGGAAGAACAAATCCGTAAATATTTGATTAAATTAGAAAGCATGCAAGGCATTGTGGAAACCTAATGATATAAAGCCTAGCCCTAAAAAAAGCTGATGTTTAATCAGCTTTTTTTAGATTATTTGATTTCGACTCGATAGGACTTGGTTTTCTTAGGATCACGCATTTCACCATATTCATCAAAATTTGATTTTTCTGTACATTGTGTATCAATGAATAATTTTTGATTTTTTGCAATCAAGCCTTGTGTTAACTCACAGGTCCAACCTTGATTATAAAATTTCTGATCAACTTTTTTACCGTTTAAGTCAAATTGTGTCACTTCAATCAAAGACTGTGCCAATGTTCTTGCTGGATGGCTCTGAGATACAGACAACACATAGTACCGACCATGATGTAATTGGCAGTCTTCAACATGACTCGAAAAATAATCAGGATTGGTCTTAAACACTTTAAAAGGTTGGGCGCCAAATTTGACATAAGAAACATCTGCTGGGATGGTGTCATCAAATTCGGATTTAAAGTGACAGGATACATCTTGACTGGCAAGTGGTGGTGTCTTGGCTAAAACGGGTGTAGATACACAAAGCGCAATTGCGCCAAGACAACTTAAATATATTTTAGACTTCATCATTTTAATAAGACGATATTGACTGTGATTGTAATGAAATAAGATCATAAAAAAGAGCTGATCAATACCAACTCTTTTTTATAGTGCTTTTAGTACTTTCTAAACAACTGCCATAAGCTAATCAGTGCCAAAACACTAAAGAACAATAATGACCATACAGGTAAAGACTGACCTAAAAAGGTCCAATCCACCATTGCACACTCACCAGAACCTTTTAAAACATTTTCAAAAACAGCTTTTAAAGGCAAAGTATCTACCCAGTAGTCCAAACCAGGACCACAACTTGGCACTTGATCCTTAGGTAAGTTTTGCAGCCACACATGGCGAGCAGCAACACCGACTGACCAAGAGATTGTCACTAAACCCAAGAAACTATAAATGCGTTTCAATACATTATTTTTAGGATGATGTAAAAATGCGATTAAAGAGATCAGTCCAAGACCGATCAACCCAATACGTTGAAAAACACAAAGTGGACATGGTTCAAGCCCTTGCACATGCTCTAAATAGAGTGCAAAAGACATCCCGACCACACTTGCTAAAAATAAAAGACCACTTACGAAGCGATAACTACGCCATTGCATGGAGCTTCCTCGTTAATATAATCAATGCCTTATCTAAATTTACTCAGATAATCTTCAAAACTTATACTTGTATCTTGTTCAAGTTGCTGTTGTTCTGCGAGAGAAGTTTGAGTAAGACCCTCAAAATACGCTAAAGTTTCAGGACT
The DNA here is from genome assembly GCF_056930735.1 of Acinetobacter sp. B-6. Taxonomy (NCBI): domain Bacteria; kingdom Pseudomonadati; phylum Pseudomonadota; class Gammaproteobacteria; order Moraxellales; family Moraxellaceae; genus Acinetobacter; species Acinetobacter sp. B-6. Next base: position 115,835 of record NZ_JBXPBY010000011.1, read on the forward strand.
TAATACATGTTGTTCGTAACTTTCGATATGCTGATTTGCCATATAACTGCCAAAACTCCATGTCCCACCTTGCTCCATGGTATCGGCAATCACTTGTGCTGATAAAGTCTCATCAACATCATCAATCCGTGTTTGCATCACATTGAGCGCTTGACGATACAAATCGGTCGAATAGCTTTGATTCAGTAAAGTTGCAAGCGGTTGCATGGCATTGAGATGTTGTTGTAACCATTCTAACAATGGATATTCAGCACCTGCCTCAATAATTTTGGCATTCGGCGCACGTCCACGATTGACCACCTCAGTTTGGTTTTGTTCAATCACATCTTGCTCTTCATCCCATAAATCTGGACTATCTTGAAGTAAACAATATAAGGCAACCACTTCCAAGAAGCCTGCGGTATCTTGATTGATCCCGATTGCGCTGTATGGATTGACATCTACAGCACGTAATTCAACATAACCAATACCACGATCTGCCAATGCTTGAGATGGGGTTTCCCCTGCTCGTGGAACTTGCTTAGGTCGAACAAGACTATAGTATTCATTTTCAATCTGTAAGACATGATCATTGATTTGGATCGGCTCACCTTCGGCATTGTTTAGCCCCAAATGACTAAATTGCGCATAAGGTGAATTCACCGCTTTCTGCAATTCAGCCACATAACTGTCTAAATTGTTATAGTGAATGCCTAATTGTTTTTGAGCAGAATTTTGATAACCAAAACGCCCCATACGCAATGCAGTCGCATAAGGTAAGAACAAAGTGCCTTTGATTAATGGCAATAACTGGTGCTCACGTCCGGTCATAAAACATTTACATACCGACGGGCTCGCGCCCACCAAATACATCACTAACGGCGTTAAACGAATAAAATTACGAATTAAACCCAAGTAACGATGGCTTCGATAGTCTTGTAAACTCAATGATTTTAATGCATCGTCTTGTTCATGTTGTTGTAGTTGTTCAAATAAAGCATCAGGAAACGAGACATTATAATGCACGCCTGAAATCGTCTGCATCCGGCGACCGTAGCGAATACCCAAACCATGACGATACAGGGTTTTAAATTTACCAATATTGGATGTGCCGTATTGTGCCAAACGAATATTTTCTTCTTTTTCATCCAACATGCATGGCATAGACAATGTCCAAAGCTTTTCACCATTTTCTAAATGGCGATGTACCACAGCATGTATATCCGTTAAAAAATTTAGCGCTTCAGCAATACTTTCTTTTGGAGGCGTAATAAATTCCATCAACGCTTCCGAATAATCTGTTGTGATATGCGGATGCGTCAAAGCAGAACCTAAAGACAGCGGATGATCGGCTTGTGATAAAAAGCCATTATTTTGCATACGCAGGCTTTCCCGTTCAATGCCACGTAACATCCCTTTGAATAAGGTTGAATCCACCCAATCTGGCACGATAAATTGGGAAATCATTTCGGGTTGACTCATACTTACTCACTTATCTTAAAGAATTTTTTAAAATAAAATATTTGGATGCGCGCAGTATAACGTTATTTATCGATATACACGTATAACCATCGTTGTTTTAAATCAATTATTCACTTTATTTCGAAAAAAGTTTTTATCACAAAGTTCGACTACAAGACATCAAAAATTTGTGTTTGTATAGAAAAATCACCATTAAAGAATTGTAAACATTATGAATTATCAAGAAATTATCGATTTTTGGTTTAGTGCAGAAACGCAACCTTTTTGGTTCGCCAAAAGTGACGCATTTGATCAAACCTTAGATGAGCGCTTTGCACATACCTTAGATCAAGCCAAACAGTGTGAATTGTGGACATGGCGAGCAACAGCCGAAGGTCGCCTTGCTGAAATTATTGTTCTAGATCAATTCTCTCGTAATTTATATCGAGATCAAGCCAATGCATTTGCTCAGGATGCTTTGGCACTTGCATTGGCACAAGAAGCGATTCAGCTTAAATTAGATCAAGCGTTAAAGCCTGAACAACGTTCATTCTTATATATGCCATTTATGCACAGTGAATCGAAAATCATTCATGCTCAGGCTTTACAGCTTTTTGAAACGTTGGGTAATCCAATCAATTTGGACTTCGAGAAAAAGCATAAACTGATTATTGACCGTTTTGGACGTTACCCACATCGTAATCAAATTTTGGGAAGAACCTCAACTGCTGAAGAAATTGAGTTTTTAAAACAACCGAATAGCAGTTTTTAATCGCTGTGGCTGATGTAAAATTCATATTGCATCAGCCACTAAAAAACATAGCTTTGCTTAATGATTTTATTTTCAATCATTTCCGCCTGTAATGACTTTAATTGGCGTTCAGTTGTATTAAAGCGAGGAAATAGAGGAATACCACTTCCCAATAAAACAGGCATAATAAAGACATCTAACTGATTGATAAGATTTTGTTCTATTAATGTATTTTGTAATTGAGTTCCTCCAACCACCCACACATTGCCAGAATAATTCTGCTGAAGATGATCAATTAAAGCACTCACTCCATTTGTCCATACTGAAAGAGATGAATCACATAATGTTAAATGGGGATTGGAACTTACAATAAACCCTTTTTGATTAGGGTAAGGCCATTCTGTACCAAAAGAGCATATCACCTCATAAGTTTTACGCCCCATCAGAATAATATCAATCTCCTTGATGAAATCATCATAGCCACAGTCAATACTTTGAAATGGTGTCAAAAACTCCACGGATCCATCAAGCGTTGCAATATATCCATCTGCACTGGTGGCAATATAACCTCTAATTTGAATCGTCATTTAATTCTCTACACATAATTTATGTTTAATATTCAACTTTTGATAGGCGCATAGGGCAATTTCAGAATTGAGCTAATTTCAAATTACAATCTTCTCTATGGCGATTTAACAAAAATCTTCTTGAAATTCATTGTCAGTCCATCAACTTAGAACACTATAGCACATAGAAATTTATTCACTTCCATCCCACAAAATGGACAAGGAGCAACAGATGAAAAAAACACTGATTGGTCTGACAATTGTAGCTGTACTCACCATTACGGGTTGTGCCACTACACCAAGCAAACCACGCACCTTTGACCAACTTGGACAATACACCACAGTTCCACTCAATGATCATAGCTATCGCATTAGTTTTCAAGGCAATAGTAATATGAGTTTTGGAACTGCTGAAGAAATTAATCTCGTCAAAGCTGCTCAAACTACCCTATTAAATGGTTTCACATACTTTAAAGTTCTAGATGATCCGAGCAATCGAAGTCAGCAACCTCCTCGTAAAGCTGTGGTCTATCCATCCACAAACTACTATCCATATGGTTGGGGGTATCGTCGCCACCCAATGTTCTGGAATGACCCATTTTACGATATGCCACAAGTCGTCAATATTGATCCCGTACAGATTTCCTATACGATTGAATGTTATAAAGATAAGAAATCATCACCCAACGATGCTTTTGATGCTCGTCTGATTTTGCAATCTTTAGGACCTAAATATGGGGTTAGTCCGACAGGACAGGTACTACAACCACAACCTGATACGGTAACATCAAAGCAATAAAGATAAAGACACTTGTTTTAGGAAAATGAATGAGCGGAATTGAACACAGTGAAATCGCCAACAGTATTCCCAGCCTAGATCGAAGCAAACGCTTTGCCACAATTGCATTGATTGTGGCAGTCGTGGCGTGGATTGCTTTAATCATTTCTGCCAAGTTGCTCCCTGAATATGCATGGTTTATTCATATCCTCATGTTAGGTGCTGAAGCTGGAGTTGTTGGTGGTCTAGCCGACTGGTATGCAATTACGGTCTTGTTCCGCAATCCCTTTGGGAAAATCCCTATTCCTAAGTTTTTAAAAGATCACACTGAAATTATTCCACGTAATAAGGCACGTATTGCGGAATCGATGGGTAAATTTGTTCAGGAAAACTTCCTTTCTCCCCAAATCGTTGAACGGAGTTTAAAAAATACTGACCTGAGTTTAGCCGTAGGTCAATGGTTGGCACATCCAAAAAATAACGGTCAAGTGGTGGATGTGATTCAACAAACAGTACCGAAAATTTTTGAATTTGTTGGTCAGGATCAAATTGGACGTTTTATCCAAAATAACAGCGTGCAATGGGTTCGCAATACCCGTATGAATCAACTTGCCAGTGAAATGCTTCGTGCGGTTTTAGACAATGATTTCCATCAAGATGTGTTACAACGTGGACTCGACATTGCCCATGAATGGATGATGACCCATCCTGAAAGAACACGTGAACTCACTCAAACTCTGTTTAAAGAGCTGGGCGTTTCACGCCTTGCCAAAGGTGCAAGCTGGATCGGGATTGATGTTGAGCAACGCACCATTGATTCAATTATTGAAAAAGTTGAGTCGATGCTGGCAGATGAAGAGCATCCAATCCGCCAAAAAATAGAACAAGCAGCACATCAACTGATGGTGCAATTGGCAGATAATAATAGCAATGCCAGCATACGTTTAAACGAAACCAAAAATGCCCTTTTAGACAGTGAACCTGTTTTAAATTTTATTACTGGCGCAGTAGTCATTTTATGTGATGCGATTAAATCTGACCTGCTTAAAGCAGACTCAGGTATTGCGATGAACCTTCGTGTTGCAATTCAACAAGTGGGAGAAAACCTCGTACAAAACCAATCGGTTCGTGACCTGCTCAACGACCGAATCAGCGGTATTGCTGTTAATCTAAGCGATCAATATAGTGAAAAAGTGATTACGTTTATTAGTCAACGAATTCATGAATGGGACTCTACAGAGATGATTGCCAAAATTGAAAATGAAGTCGGTGGCGACTTACACATGATACGCGTGAACGGTGTAGTCGTAGGTGCATTTATTGGTTTGAGTTTAGGTGTTATTCGCGCTGTCATTGATTTTGCGATCTAACGATGACAATGCATACGATGAAATCCATTCAATCACACGTATAAAATGAATTAAAAATGGGAGCTGAGCTCCCATTCTCTTTACTTAAACATTGATGATGTTAAGACATAATTTGCTCAAATTGAGCTTTAAGGGTTGGTTAATCAATTGAATAATTAATCGTGACGACGACACGAGCAATTTTATTGATGGTATTTTTGTCATATGCACCGCCATAGTCACTGTCATCATCTGAGCCACTTTCAGGCAAGATATAAAACGCACCTTGGCTTGCAGAACGCATTGCACCCACTTTCACACCACCCACTTTTGCAAACTCATTGGCACGGCTATGAGCATTCTTTGTGGCATTGGCAATCAATGACATCTTGATTTCTTCTAGATTCGAAACCAAATACTGTGGTTTTTGTTCAATTGAAATACCTTTTTCATCCAATAAGTATGCATCTTTTGCAGCTTTTTCAATTTTTTGAATATCGCGGGTAGTGATCACCAACGACTGCATCGCAACATAACCTCTAAATTCACGAATTGTTTTTCCATCACCCTGATCTACATCTTGATAATAGGGTTGCGAGCTTTTATTGCCTAATTTCATTTCTGTGGCTTTAAAACCATGTTCAACAAAGAACGATTGTAAGGTCTTTATTTCTTGATCAAGTAATTGATAGGACGCTGCCACACTGTCCGTCGCACGACTGGTTTGAAGGTTGATTTCCCAACGTGCAGAATCTGCTTGGATAGGTTTTTCTGCCAAACCTTTCACAATAATTGAATTTTTTTCACCACCAAATTGCTTAAAAGCATATCCCAATACACTTGCCGAAATAATAAAACCTAAACTCAGAATCAGTGCAAAAACCCATAAGGTTTTATATGTAATTGATTTATTTTCCATTATTCTAATTTCATCAAAATTATCATATAGATTTTATAATAATAAATGAGCACTAAGTCAACCATATATGATACTGAATAAGATGCTAAATAAATCGTCTTCTTGTATCCTAGCTAAAATAAATGTTTATTTAAATTCGGAGAGAAAATTAGTGAGTTTAATTAATATAAGAAAAGCCGATATTGAAGATTTTAATATTTTATCCGAAATCTGGCTTGAAGCATCATTAATCGCTCACCATTTTATTCCAGAAGCATATTGGAAAGCGCATAAACTCAAAATGCAGCATGTTTATCTTCCTATGTCCGAAGTTTATCTTGCAGAACATAACCAACAAATCTGTGGATTTATTGCTTTACTAGACACCAAAATAGCCGCAATTTTTGTCTCACCACAACATCAGGAAAAAGGTATAGGTACAAGGCTGATCCAATACGCTCAAGCCATACGGACTGAACTAAAATTAAATGTCTATCGAGAAAATCCAAAAAGTGTGCAATTTTATAAAACTTTAGGTTTTGAAATTTTAGAAGAAGGCATCGATTTAGAAACCAATTCAAAAGAATTTTTAATGTATTGGATAAAATAATTTGATTGTATTGATTTATACATGAATCTGACGTTTATTCTAAAAATCAGATTCAGCTTGGATTAAAGAATCTTAAACATCAATGGCTGTATATAATTAACGCGTTCATCATCAATATAAGCAATAACAAATAAATTATGACTATATTTTTCTTTAAGGGAATGGATTGGGATAGATTAAATTCTTTATTCAAATCATCAACTATTTACATACACCTTCTCGTTTATATTCATGAATTAATGTTGTATTGGATGGCATTTTCGCTTCAACAATTAAATGATTTGCTGAAACACGCTGTACTCGATAATTGACTTTAAATCCACTGAAAGCACCTGAACATTGTAAAGCCATACGTCCCTCATTCGGCTGATCACTGGTAATTTGAGTTTTACATTCTTGAGGAATGCTTTCTCGCATCTCATCTGTTTGTTGTTTGATGAAATCTTTAATCTTGATACAACCACGTTCAGAATGGTCTGCTGCTGTAGACTTATGTGGTCGCATGGTTGATTTCCAGCTCCAAATTCCATCTTGAAGATTTTGTGCAGCTTTGAGCTGATAGATTGGAAAATCCGCAGCTACAGCAAGATTACCTAAGATAAAAATGAAACAGCCCATCAATAGCTTAACGAGATGCATGAAGCAACCCTCCTTTTATAAGTATATGTTTTCTATTTCAGTTCTCATTTTAAAGAGACAAAATGTCATTATTATTGACTTAGATCCTGAACATCAATGGTCTTAAATTATTATCCCCTAATCAACCGTTCAATCACTCAGCAAAGAAAGCTCTCAAATATCATTGTATACATATTCAGTCATCCAGTTCAGTATGTGACTCATTTGTAATGATTCCATTGTTTTAAGCGGTGAAATATTCAGATGTGATAAGACTATTTGATCACGCAAGTCTTTCTTAATTGAATAAAATTACCAACCATGAATTTCATTCAACTTTTTATGAATTAATATCATTTTTATTCATGTCTGGTTTGGGGTATAAATTACACCATGCTCCTCGCTACAGACCGTATCAACATTGATTTTCAATTTTTCATGCAGTTCAGATAAGAAAATATTGAAAAACTATGGATGAATAAGTTTCAACAATACTTTGAGGCAGTCGACAAGAGCATGAAATAAATTCAGGTTTTTATCTCAGAAATTAGGGTTATCACAATGAGTAAAGAGTTTACATTTACGATTAAGCGCATTAGTTTCGATGAAAACTATCATCCAGCTGACAGTACGCGCATTACAACCAACTTTGCAAATTTGGCAAGAGGTGAGAGTCGTCAAGACAACTTGCGCAATACTCTGAAGATGATCAACAATCGTTTCAATGCTTTGGCACATTGGGATAACCCGAAAGCAGACCGTTACGCTGTCGAACTTGAAATTATTTCAGTGGATATTGATATTGAGGGCAATGGTGAAACTTTCCCAACAATAGAAATTTTGAAAACCAATATTGTGGATCACAAAAACAATCAACGTATTGAAGGTATTGTTGGAAATAATTTTTCTTCTTATGTTCGAGACTATGATTTTAGTGTACTTCTGTTAGAACATAATAAAGATAAAACTGAATTTAGCCTTCCAGACAACTATGGTGAGCTTCACGGTAACATTTTTAATTCATTCGTTCATTCGAATACTTATAAAGATAATTTTAGTAAAGCACCAGTAATTTGTTTGAGTGTTTCTAGCAGCAAAACCTATCACCAAACTGCAAATCAACATCCTGTTTTAGGCGTTGAATATCAACAAGATGAATACTCTCTAACAGATGAGTATTTTGCAAAAATGGGTTTGCAGGTTCGCTATTTTATGCCGCCGAATAGTGTTGCGCCTTTAGCATTCTATTTCCGTGGTGATTTACTTAGTGATTACACCAACCTTGAATTGATCAGTACCATCAGCACCATGGAAACTTTCCAAAAAATTTATCGCCCAGAAATTTACAATGCGAACTCTGTTGCTGGAAAGACTTATCAACCAAGCTTAAAGCATCAGGATTATTCACTGACCCGTATTGTGTATGACCGAGAAGAGCGCAGCCAGTTGGCCATTAAGCAAGGCAAATTTACTGAAGAACAATTCATCAAGCCGTACAAAAGCATCCTTGAGCAGTGGTCTTCAAACTACGTTGCTGTATAACCTAAATAGACAAGATATCGATTATGAAAATTTTATTACCGACTTCAACTGCTGGTAGCTTACCAAAACCGTCTTGGCTTGCAGAACCTGAAAAACTTTGGTCACCTTGGAAATTACAAGATGAGCAATTAATTGAAGGTAAACAAGATGCTTTGCGTTTGTCATTGCAAGAGCAACAACACGCGGGTATTGATATCGTCAGTGATGGTGAACAAACTCGTCAGCATTTCGTAACGACTTTTATTGAACACCTTAATGGTGTCGATTTTGAGAAACGTGAAACTGTTCGCATCCGTAATCGTTATGATGCGAGTGTCCCTACAGTCGTAGGTGCGGTGTCACGTCAAAAACCAGTTTTCGTTGAAGATGCGAAGTTTTTACGTCAACAAACCTCGCAACCGATTAAATGGGCGTTGCCTGGTCCAATGACCATGATTGATACGCTTTATGATGCGCATTATAAAAGCCGTGAAAAACTGGCTTGGGAATTTGCCAAGATTCTTAATGAAGAAGCGAAAGAGTTAGAAGCATCAGGTGTAGATATTATTCAGTTTGATGAGCCTGCATTTAATGTATTCTTCGATGAAGTTAACGACTGGGGTGTTGCAACTTTAGAGCGAGCGCTTGAAGGACTTAAATGTGAAACTGCGGTGCACATTTGCTATGGTTATGGTATCAAAGCCAATACCGATTGGAAAAAGACGTTGGGTTCAGAATGGCGCCAATATGAAGAGGCATTCCCTAAACTTCAACAGTCTAAAATCGATATTGTCTCTTTAGAATGTCAAAACTCTCGTGTACCCATGGATTTGATTGAATTGATTCGTGGTAAAAAAGTGATGGTGGGTGCGATTGATGTTGCGACCAACAACATTGAAACGCCAGAAGAAGTTGCCAATACACTGCGTAAAGCACTGCAGTTTGTCGATGCGGATAAGCTTTATCCTTCAACCAACTGTGGAATGGCACCACTCTCTCGTCAAGTCGCACGAGGTAAACTGAATGCCCTAAGTGCAGGTGCAGAAATTGTGCGTAAAGAGCTTTCTCGCTAGTTTTCATTCGTAGTATTCGGTATAAAGGGGAACCATTTCAGTTTGTTTGGATATATATTTCTACGCAAACTGATAACCCCCATTTTTAATCCTGTGTAATTATCCGCCCTACGCATATCTGATTCAGTTAAAATGGTCGACTAGACTCAATAGCAAGGTATCGCTAAATCTAAAAGTGGTACGGTTCAATTTAGGAATGATGTAATGATTGAAGCAAAAAACTATAGAGATGCAATGTCTTTGCTCACCAGCGCGGTTAGTGTGATTACAACAACGGGCTTGTCGGGTCGTTACGGATTCACTGCATCAGCTGTATGTAGTGTAACCGATACACCACCGACCTTACTGGTATGTATGAACAAGGCATCTAGTTCACACGCACATTTTATTGAAAATAAAATTTTAACTGTCAATGTACTCAGCGCACATCATCAGCATATTTCTAAAGCTTTTTCGTCTAAGTTAAGCCCAGAAGAAAGATTTAAACATGGTGTTTGGACCGAGTTAGAAACTGGTGCACCTGTTTTAAAAGATGCTTTGGTGAATTTCGATTGTGAAATTGAGCAAATGCAAGAAGTTGGCACGCATACAATCTTGATTTGTCGTATTGTTGCGATTCAACAGAGCCAACATGATCAAAGCTTGGTTTATTTTAATCGTGCTTATCATCATGTGGGACAGACGGAAATTGCTTAGATTTACGGCTGATTTTCAATGGTATTTATATAAAGACCACATAAATACAGCCTTTTAGTTCAAATAAAATCAATTACTTAACATACAACCAAACATCAGGATCTATATAGCTTTCATCTATATGATAACCTTGATATCTCATATCTTTTTCATCTATTCCTCTTGACCGTTTATCTTTAATTAAACTTTGTTTGAATGCATTCTCTAATTCTTGAGGTGTCATCTTATCGGTATCAGACATTAGGTTTCTTTCATTATAACGGACTGTTTGAAAGCTATAACGTACAATATATTGTTCTTTACCTTCTTCATTTTTTTTAGTTTGTTTTAGGCTAATATCTAGTAGAATACCATTTGCGTATAAACGGTAACCTATCGTTTTACCTGCTATAGAGTTTATAATTTTTTTCCACTCTTCAAAATTAAATATATAACTCATATCAACGATGTCATGCCCTTCCATTAAATATCTAATATTGTCCTCTTTTGCTACTCTTGGGTTATATCTAGCAAAATAAGTATTCCATCCTGCTTGATTTAAGCGTTTCATTAACTCAACATAACCGTGATAAGCTTGCTCAGGGCTTACAAATTCTTCCTTGTTTAAACCAGCATCAATATCAAATATTTGAATTCCATCAGTTGTATTCCATTGTGTCCCTAGTACGGAAAAAACATGGTCAATGACTAGGCTATTTGTTCCATTTTCTATTTTAATTTGACCTAGACTAGGAGGAGAAAAATCTAATTCTCTAAAGCTCGCGCCTGCTGGTTGATGATCTACCTGTCCATCATTGTATTTCGAAAAATCTTGAACACCTTGTTGACCAAAATGTAAAATATAAATCTTTTGATTCATTGCGTTATTCTCGATGTCTTTTGCCTTTGGTTGGCATGCCGTGAGTAAGTACCCACATATAAAAATAATAATTATGGAATAAGTAGAATGTTTAAATTTTCCCATCATTACTGTCTCTTCTAATGATAGAGTCGGCTTTACTATCCCCCATCCTGCAATAATTCCTAATTCTATTTCTAAAAAATTACGTCTTTTTAAGATTTTTATATTAATTTTACTAAATACAAATCTCTGCTAAATCTGTTTTAGATATATTTAACTTTATTCTATTATCAAGAATACAAGAATAATTTCTTAAATTATATTCTTGTACTGATGAAGTTAAATCTATTTCTATGACAATATCTGATTGAATTGGTCCTTTTCCAACTTCTTTTTTAAATTCGTCTAGGTTATAACAAAATAGATAATTTTTGTCATCTTTATCAAATTTTAAACTTCCACTTATCACCTCACCATTAAAATTTCTAACTTCAGGAAATAACCAGTTTATTTTATTAGCATTTTCTATAGTTTTACTTTTTATAGCACATATTTTTTGATCTAATATTTTATATTCAAAGGTATCTTCATATGTTTTTTTACAACCTATTAAATCAAAAAATATGAAAGCCAAGAGGATAAATTTAATTTTCATTTTATATCACTATAAACTTTAAGACTAAATATCTTTCTTTTCAGTTGAAATTTTTAGCTTTTACTACACTCAGAAGCTAACAAAATTGTATTTAAAAAAGATATTGTTATGATATTCTCTAGAGCTTATTGATATCTAAATTCTAGATTATTCGCACATTTCTATACTTTTTTCTCTATCACTAAAATTTATTAACTTATTATTTTTTAAACAAAAATAATTTCTGAATTCGTATTGTCGAAATGTTTTTCCTTTTTGTAGTTCAACTTGAATATATGTTTCTAAAAAATCTGATTTCATATCTTTTTTTAGAAAACAAAAAATATATTTACTCTTTTTATTTGATAAATTTTTTAAACTTTGTGTATAAATACTATTTGATAATTCATCATTAGGATTCCCGTTCAGATCTCTAAAAAATGTATTGAACCTTGCAAATTCTTTAGACTCAAAAACTTCTTTCGGTTTCAATGAACAAATTATCTCATTATTTACAATTTCATATTGAAAATAATCAACCTTTTTATCTTTACAACTAACTATTGATAATAAAGCAATTAAAAAAACCATATATTTCATTATGACACGCTTTGATAAATTAAAAAAGGGAAATGAGTAGATTCTTTGATATCTTCTGAGCATCCTAATAAGAATATGAAAATAACAATGAAAAGTATTTTTTTCATAAGACTTAAATACATTTCTTAATTTAAATCATCTAAAATTTTTAAAAATTTTGTATCAACTTGATCAAAATCTTGTTTATTTTTAAATGAATTTTGATGAATAGCTTCGGGGCTTAAAACAGTTTCACTTGAAGATAAATACACTAGGTTATCAAAGATATTAATAAAAATTCTTATATCAGTTTCATTACTTCCCATTACCAAACTATTGGTATATTTCATTTTTGCATACTGATTTTTATATTTTGCGTAGATATAATAATCACTAAAAGTATTTATATCTTCTTTTTTATAATTTTGCATTCTTCCTTCTTTAAATAAAACAGTATAATTGTTAGTTTTTCCTATATATTTTTTTAACTCATATCCATCCAAGAGATATCCATACGGATTCACCACAATTTTTAAATCTTTATTATCTATGTATTTATCAAAGATAACATCTACTTTTGTTTCATAATTCTGTGAAGATATTTTTGAGCATGAAACCATGACTATTAATCCTATAAAAATTGTAAATAACTTTAAAACCATAGTTAAACCCTTAATCATTCTTAGAAGCTTACTTCCTTTATGTTAGGTATAGGATATGAATGGCTACCGTGATCATTGAATTGATTTTGAAAAGCTCTTTCAATCAATTTTCCATTTATATATTTTTTCATAGGTTGGGCTGGCGGAAATGGTAAAGGCACACCTCTAGTAGCTCTTAGACCATCTCCTGGTTTTGATCCAACCATATATGTAAAGTTTATATGCCAGCCTTTGTCATCATTTCTTAAAATACTTGAATCGCGCTTATCTGGATAATAAGATGGTTTAGCTGGCGCTGATTGCCCCCACACTTCAATCCCCTTAAAATTAACACATTCCGATAGATCTCTAGCAAAAATTCTCGCATCTTTAGTATCAGTTGCCGTATTACAGCCAAACATTACAAATCTTGATTTATCTGCCCATTGAAAATCAATTTGACTCCAACCAGATAATCCCATTTGTTTGAAACTTACAGGGTCAATTGTACAAATGGCAGAACCTGTTGGACCATCAAACCAAGCATGAGAAAAAATACTTACTTCTTTGATTTCAACATTTCCAATTCCACCTCTTTTTGTTATAGAACTAGCTATTGTAGTAATGATTTCTGCTATATCTTGTATAGGCACTAAAAAGACTAGATGTTGATTTTTATCAAACCACTTTTCATTTTTTATATTTATACGTCTTGTTATTGCCGAGTAAATCATCAAATTATCACCTCTAGCATTTCCTGTTGTATAGAACAATAAAAACAACTGCTTTTTTCTTGTAATTTTAATATGTTGTGTATTATTTTCTTGAATAGAAGTTCTTGCAATTGAAATTTTTCTTGGTGAAATACCCATTTTATTTTAACTCCAAATGAACTTTCACATCTTTTTCCTCATCTGAGAAAAATGTAGATGTAAATCCATCCTCATTTGTCATACCTCTTATTTCAGACCCATTCGGATAGATTGCTGTATATGGCGTATTTTTATATGGAACTCCATTATCATCAGTAAAAAAATATCGTAAATTGTATGCACTACCTTCTGGGAGGAAAGGCAATTGTGTTTCCACTTTTTCTCCACTCTTAAAAACATGCTGTCCAGCTTTTACTTCAAACTTTGCTGGAGTAATGATTGTGACGCCATTTTTATTGATAATAATTTGTGAACCACCTGCCATAAACCCACCATTTATTAAGTTTTTATAAAATAATTTATAATTTTAGTTTAATATAAAAAATCAATAATTCAAAATTTAGGGTAAAAGTATGACTTTTATCGTCGCAATACAATTAAATGACAGCGTGGTCATTGCTGCTGATAATAAAAGAGTTATTTTGAAAGAATCTATGGAAAATCAATTAAATGTAGAAATGGCTTCAAAAATTTATTTGTGGGATAACGGTATCATTACAGGTACTGGCGAAGCTCATGTTGTTCATAGGTCTGTAGAGCTATTTAAAAAATTAGCTCAATCCAATATTCGTAAACTTCCTCAATGCCTTAAAACCTCAAGACAAATGAGAGAGTTAGAAATTGGTACAAATTATTACCAAGTGGAAAATACGAAATTATTATGTTCAAGTTATAGTAATAATGGCGCTCAACTTTATAAAGTCGAACGATTTGACCCATTACAACCATACAAATTAGTTGCCGTTGAACCACTAGATATATCAGTTTGGCTGTTTCACCCTAATATTGAAAACATATCAACTGACTTACAGGATCTCTATAGAGATCTCAAAGACTACTCAGCTTTTAACAATGAAACGGAGTGGATCAATCATTATATCAATCGAATCGCAGTGATTTATCAGAAACAAAGCCAGTGTGATTCATTTATGAGCCAAAGTTTTGATATTTTCTTTCAAAGTAAGGAGAAATATTTCTTTGGGCATGTGCCCAATACTCAAGATGAGCCTTTAGAAGTAAAAAGACTGGTCACTAAGCCATAAGTATAGACGTTATACAGTTCGATGTTTTGACATCGTATATTTAAAAATATTTAGTAACAAAAGAATTTATGAATTTTTAGAAATTCTAAGAATTCAAATAAACAATCAACTAATAATCCGATTCAATTTACTAAATACTATAAAGAAATTTTTTAATAATCAATTGATATATAAAATAAAACTTAAAAAATTTCATGTGAAACATATTATACAAATTCCATAAAAAATCTTTTTATCCGTAATAGATTGTAGATTTCGTATTGAAAAATTTTTAGTATAATAAGATGATATTAAACAACTGAAAAATAGCTTCTGAATTTTATCACCAAGCTTTTTTTCAAATAGCATCCTATTTTTTAATTAAATAAAACTCCAAATTAATAAATAACTTATAAACATCTTCAACTATTTTAATACTTCAGCCTTAAAGATATATTATTTTAAAATACATTTATGTCTATTATTTTTAAAATAAAATCTTAGTTCAATAAATACGTTATATATCATATAAAAAATTAAAATTCTTACGATTTATAATTTTTCACCTATATAAATTTATATCCAAATTGTCTTACAGAAATAAAACACCTTTTTGAGATATATGTGACTATCGTGCTGCTTTATTTTTTTGTTTAGTTTAGTTAAAATTAATAAAAGGTAATCACATGAAATTATTTAATACATATCAATACTTACCAAACTTCAAATTTAGTTCAGTATTTACTATCCCACTTCAACTAGTAGCCAATGGGTTAGTCACTGCTGCAAATACCATTAATACTATTCTTGATATTACATCTCCAATTGGTTTAGCAGGAAATAAAATTTTCGGTGCTCCATTTGAAATTGCTCATGTAGTGGGTGATAAAGTTATTGGTTCAATTTCTAATGCTGTATCAAATATTGGTGTTTCTTTAGGTGCAACAGTAAAACCTACTGATACACATTTCAAAAATGAATGGATAGATAAAGAGCTTACAACTAAAGGTTTGTTAAATGTTCCTAGCGAAGTAATTGGTAATGCCTTAATTGGTGGAACTAATCTTGCGAATGATTTGTTGAATACAGTCGCTCCATTAGGTCTTGCTGGTAATAATATATTTGGTAAAGGTTTCGAAACCATACATAAGGCTGGTGATGCTTTTATTAATCAAATTTCAAATATTATTGTTAATACTGGAAAAGGTATTGGAGGAACTTTATCTGCTCAAAACAACCATTATGAAAATGAATGGAGAAATCAAAGCCAAGCTGAACATGTACTAATATACGAAAAAAATGGACAAACAAGTTATCAAGTTAGCTCCAATGTTTTAAACAAAGTGGCTGAACTCTATCAGCAATTTGAGCAAGCTCCTTCGCAATATGTTAATAATTTATGGCGCCCAATTTATTCATTAATTGCTAATGACCTGAAAGGCAAAGAAGGCATCGATCCAGGCACTCTCAATTGGTTCCATGTGGCTGAGGCTGTTGCAACAGCAGATCCGACAAATATTCTTTACCAATATGTACGATTAGGCACTGAAAAGGCTTTAGGGGATAAAGGGATTTATTTTGCGGATGGTGAATTTTATAAAGCATCGAATATTTTAGTTAAAACGCTGGCTGATAATTTACTGTATGGCGTGAATGATACAGATGGCAATCTTATAATTCCTGCTGGTTATGTTCCAAGTGCAGCAGGAACATTTGGTCTTGTACATATGGATGCAACTCAAGCACTACAAAATCTAGGTGGCACACTTTCAGATTGGTCTGGGATTACACCTTTTGGTCTTTTAGATCATATCTTAGGTGTTGATACTTCAGAACTAAATGGTGGAGATAGTCGTCCCATATCATGGTATTTAGAATTATTAGGTGATGTGGTTAAGGAAACGCTAAAAAGTGGAGCAAGTTTAATTGATGTAATCAGTCAATTCACAAAAGAAGGTCTGAATTATATTGATTTATTAATACAAGGAGAAGTATTTCAAAACGGTTTTTCTTCTAAAGATCAATTGGTCAATACACTTACTCAAATTGCTTATGCATATGCGGGTGATTTAGCTGGACCAGTTGCTGTAGTGACTAATTTCCTTAATCCTAATACCAATGTGATTTCTACATTATCTCCTTTCGGTGCAACATTAACTGGAAAAAATGGTAATGATGTCATAAATGGTGGAATAGGCAATGATAAGTTATACGGTGGTAAAGGAGATGACTTATTATTTGGTGGTTGGGGTAATGACATTCTAGATGGGGGATCAGGAGTTAATGTTTTGGTTGGGGGTAAGGGTAATGATACCTATTATGTTCAATCAAACTCTGATTTTGTTTTAGAACATAATAATGAAGGTATTGATACTGTCATTAGTTCAGCTAAGCATTTTTTTCTAACAAAAAATGTGGAAAATCTTACATTAGCAGGCAATACAGACATTTCTGGCTCAGGTAACGAATTGAATAACATAATTAAAGGAAATACTGGAAGCAATCATCTTTATGGATTTGGAGGAGATGATACTCTAGAAGCTACTGGGGGCTTATTTAATGTTCTAAATGGTGGAACAGGCAATGATAAATTGATTGGTAGTTCAGGTAACGAAACCTACGAATTTGAAAGAGGTTTTGGTAAGGATATTATTCAGGAGACTGGAGGTAACGATACTATTAAATTCGGTAAAGATATTAATATAGATGATTTAATTGTTTCGTATATTGGCTCAAATCAAGTGATTTCAGTAAAAGGATCTACAGATCAAATTACGATTAAAGATGCTGCTAAGGGTAGTCAGTATCAGGTTGAATCTATTCAATTTAGTAGTGGTGATCGTTTAGATTTACAAACTTTAGAGTATCAACAACACTATTACTTCTAATTTATCCTAAAGTAAATTTACCAACTTCTTGTTGGTTGATATTGACTCAATTTGAAAATAATTTTTCGTGTATTCAGAATCTTCAAGCAAGGTCGTAGATACTAAACTGCCCTGTAAATCTTATTATTTTGGATACACGCTTAAGTCTTGTTTCAAATAAAAAATGGAAGTTTTAAGCTTCCATTTTTTCGACTTGAGTAGCCACTAATTTTGTAAACACCGTTAATTTAGACTTTGGGCAGTCACCTCCCGCCACAAACCATAACAGCCTATTTTGTTGTTAAAAATCACCTGCTAACTCAGCTCTACGAACTTCATTAAAATAGTCTGGTCACGATCGAAATCCACTACAAACTCCCTGCTCAAGGCGTCACCATTTTCAGTATCATGACCGCAATGGCACAATGACTAATCTACAATACCTCTATAGAGATCTCAAAGACTACTCAGCTTTTAACAATGAAACGGATTGGATCAATCATTACATCAATAATCGATTAGCAGTGATTTATCAGAAACAAAGACAGTGTGATTCATTTATGAGCCAAAGCTTTGATGTTTTCTTTCAAAGTAAAGAGAAATATTTCTTTGGACATGTGCCTAATACTCAGGACAAGCCTTTAGAAGTAAAAAGACTGATCACTAAGTCATAATTATGGCCGTCATACAGTTATATCTTTTGATGTAAAATCTTTAAAAAATTGTTCTAGAAGAGAGTCCTCTAGAACAAAATATATGTAGACAATGATAGAGAATAATTTCATAAATGAAATTTGATTTAAAAGAATTTTCCAATCAATGATTATTGTTTATTTTTTGAAATTAGCTTTTCCGAGGAACAATAATATTAAAATCTTTTTTAAGGCTATCTAATATTCTATTATGATTTAAATTGTTTGACTCCACAACTTGAAAATCTCCTAACTCATTTAAATCACTTAAATTATTTACTTCAAGTGGTTGTGATAACTTTTGAAAAGGCACAAATTGGGTATATGTACATTTACCTCTGTTTGTTCCTTCAGTCATAGGGTTAATCGGTCTATATGCGATTTTAAAATTATGGCTAAGCTCAAAAATAGTTGACGAATTGATTGGCTTTAAGATGTCAAAGAATTGACCGATTGAACTTGGCAAATTTGATGTGCTGTATAAGCAATTAGCTGTTTCATTTCCAGTACCTGTTCCAGCTACAATTTTAATAATATCGCTAGGGCTAAAAACTTCTGAAAAATCTCTTGAAGTGTTTCCAGACCTTTTCCCAAAACAAATGCTTACACCAACAAATAAAGCGGCATTTGAATGTTTAATCCAATTATTAGCCCATTTTGTACAATCTCGAGTAAGTTTTTGGAAACAATCTGAGCCAAACTCCTCAATCAATCGTTTGTGAGAATACCAATTACCAAAATAGTCAGCACTGCTCATTTTTGCTGAAATTTTTAAAACTTTATGATTATCAAAATAAACAATTATATCTGTTTTATAACCTGAGCTTCCTATTCTTTCTGCTTTTACGATTTTATTAGAGCTTGAAATACCTAAGTCCTTAACCCATTGAGGTAAATTCTGTGGTAAAGCTTGATTAGAATAATTGGAAATAATCGTTTTTAATTGGCTTTCAAAATTATCAGTATAAGCTGACATATGCATTCTCTTTGTAGTTGTAGAAGACATATAATCGATAAAAATGAGTGAAATTGAAAGTTATTTTAACCACTTTATATTTTTTATATGAGTGATTCTGTAAGAAATTTTTCTAAAAGTTTAGTAAAATCAATATTCATAATCTTTGCTATCATCTTGTAACTAAGATTTAAATCCAAGTCGTTTGAGATAAAATAATCAAGAAAACTTGTATCAAACTTATAATCTCAACCACAAATTTATCCTGAAACGTCAGTTATATTGATATGAAAAATGTCTTATTTTTAAGGGAACTGGCTTAAATGAAGGGACCGCTTGACATGACCCCGAAGTGAGAATGTTTATTTGAAATTCAATAGAAATTTTACATTCCATTTCAATCGTTTAATTTTAAAAATTTCATAATTAGATTTAACCACATAATGATCATAGATTTGATGCGAACCAAATACTACACAAATTTAACGAATTTCTATTAAATTTATAGAATGTCTTTCTAACACCGCTCAGATTATATGTTTAAATTACTCATAAAACTCTCAAGCGACATAAGGCGACGTTTTGTTTAAAAAAAAGCTGGCCTTTTGCATGCAAAAATGTAAAAATTACCCTTAGATCTTCAATGGTGCATTCAATATGGCTCTTAAAATAGCTTCGTTTTTCTCTGGTGCAGGTGGTTTAGACCTAGGCTTCAAACAAGCAGGTTTTGATATCATTTTTGCTAATGAATTTGATAAAGATATTTGGGCGACCTATGAACACAATCACCCTGAAACAACATTAGATAAACGCAGCATTACCTTAATTGATGAAGCCGAAGTTCCAGACTGTGATGGTATTATCGGCGGTCCACCATGCCAAAGCTGGAGCGAAGCAGGATCAAAAAGAGGGATTGAAGATAAAAGAGGACAGTTGTTTTTTGACTTTATCCGTATTCTAGAAGCTAAAAAACCAGCATTTTTCTTGGCTGAGAATGTCAGTGGAATGCTAGCACCTAGACATAAAGATGCGCTTGAAAACATCAAAAATACCTTTCTAAAAGCTGGCTATGACCTTCATTTTAAACTTCTAAATGCTGCAGACTTTGGGATTGCTCAAGATCGAAAACGAGTCATTTTCATTGGTTTTAGAACCGATTTAAATATTCAGTATTCATTCCCTGAAGAAACCAATGAAGTTCGTTGCTTAGAAGACATTATTCGAGATCTAGAATATAACGTTGTGCCAGCCCTGAATAAATCAAAACCGAATCCTGATGTTGCTATAGCAAATCATGAATACATGACTGGTGGCTTCTCATCAATGTATATGTCTAGAAACCGGGTCCGGGCCTGGAATGAACCATCATTTACAATCCAAGCTGGTGGTCGCCATGCCCCAATTCATCCTAGTTCCCCCAAAATGATAAAAGTAGATATAGATAAATTTATGTTTACTCATAGTGAAAATATATTGAGACGTCTGAGTGTTAGAGAATGTGCACGAATTCAAAGTTTCCCTGATAACTTTATTTTTAAATATTCTGATTTAAATCATGGGTATAAGATGATAGGGAACGCTGTTAATGTAGATTTCGCTAAAATTTTAGCTGAAAGTATTTCACAAGCACTCAACCTATCATATTCATCTAAATTTAATCTTCGTTCGGCTTAATAGCTTCGATATCAATATCGGAATAGCTATTAATCCCTAGCTGGACGAGGCATCTTTTAATAAATGGCATCATGTCTCGTTCCCCTTGATGAATTAATGGTTCATTAAAAATAATTTCTGGACTTAACCTATTATTTTTTATGGACCACTTAACAGCAATAGCCAAAGTCCTAGCACCATCTGCTTTATTCGCTTTATATCTAAAGTTATTAGCAGTAAAGGCTAAATAAATATCTCCGGCATCATAAGTATTTAGGTCTATTAAATCATTTAAGACATCTTGAGCGCTTGAGTATTTATCGACACTACCATTGATGAGGAATTCTGCAATACCTGAGTTTTTCTGAATTACATTATTAAAGATGACTGCATCTTTTTTTTCTAGAACTTGATTTTCTCCTTTAAAAATGATTTTCACAATTTCATTATTTGATAGATTTAGAGGTGAACTTAAAGTTCTTTCTTTATTAGTGACTTCTAACTTCCACCCTAATGTAAAATTGGCATCTACCTCACCTGAATTTGATTTTAAGAATGCTAATTCATTCTTTTTATTATAAAAATTATCTTCTACAAGACCAATGCTTTCAATTAAAATCTGTTTCCAATCTTGTCCTAATAAATCCTCAGCAACAGGCGCTGTTAACTTATTAGCCAAAAACTCTGCATCGTCTTTTTTAACTGAAATTTTAATTTCAGCAGATGTCCCCTCATATATATTATTTAATAATACATAAACATCGGTTTTACATTCACCTCCACCTCTTTGAGGATAAGGCTTACATGCTGCAACCCTATCATAACTTTTACCATTCCAATGAATTAAATCATCAAAACTATTAAATAAGTCAACAATATAATCTTCTAACTCTCTATATGCTTTTCTCATGATAATACCCTCAAAAAAATCGAGGGTATTATGATGGATAACATATTAATATTTAATCTTTTTATTAAATAATTTGATTTTTATTTAACATAAAATCTCTTATACGAAGGCTATATATCCCTTTGAATTATAGGTCTTACCTCGTTCCTGCTATCTTAAATACTTTCAACATATACTGTAACAAGGTTTTTAAAATTTAATTCTTGTCTATCTCCTTCCCCGCCACAAATTACAACAACCTATTTTGCTGTTAAAAATCACCTGCTACACTCACAATCACAAACCTCATTAAAACAGTCTGGTCATGATCGAAATCCACTCCAAACTTCCTGCTCAAGGCGTCACCATTTTCAGTATCATGACCGCAATGGCACAACGACTCAATGCGCTAAACTTATCACAAGGTTTTCCAGACTTTGATGCACCACCTGCGTTACTACAAGCACTGAGCCAAGCCACATTAGACGGTTTTAACCAATACGCAGCGGGTGATGGTTTATTAGCGCTAAGAGAACAACTGGCTCAACTGTTTTTAAAACGAGATCAATTACAACTTGATCCACTTACAGAAATTACCATTACACCGGGCGCAACGATTGGGATTTTCAGTGCCATACAAGCCATCATCCACCAAGAGGATGAAGTGATTATTTTTGATCCAAGCTATGACAGTTATGCACCTAGCGTACAATTGGTCGGTGGCAAAGCGGTTCATATTCCACTTCATGCACCTGAGTTTTCTGTGGATTGGGATCAAGTCAAATCTTCAATCACTGATAAAACCCGAATGGTCATCGTAAATACCCCGCACAACCCAACTGGAGCAATTTGGTCTAAGCAAGACTGGCTGAATTTAATTGAACTGATTCAAGATAAAAATATCATCGTGCTCTCAGATGAAGTTTATGAACACCTGATTTTTGACGGCGAAAAGCATTATTCAGCGTTGTCATTTCCAGCGCTTAGAGATCGTAGTTTTGTCGTGGGTTCTTTTGGAAAAACCTTTCATGTGACGGGTTGGAAAACCGGCTATTGCATTGCCTCGCCTGAGCTGATGAAGGTGTTTCGTCAAATTTATCAATTTGCCAACTTCTGTGGTGTCACACCTGTACAAATGGCACTTGCCAATTTTATGCAACAGCACTCTGAACATATCGATGGCTTAGCCAGTTTTTATCAACAAAAGCGCGATCTATTTAATTTAGGTATTCAAGATTCAAAATTTAGCTTTATTCCATCCAAAGGAACGTTTTTCCAAAATGTTGACTACAGCCAAATTCGTCCAGATTTAAATGATGTTGAGATGTGTAAATTCCTTGCAGAAGAACACAAAATCGTGGCAATTCCAGTCTCTGTTTTTTATCAGAAAGCCCCTGAAAACTTACGTTTAATCCGTTTTTGTTTTGCTAAAAAAGATCAAACTTTAGTACAGGCATGTGAAATTTTAAATCGAATTTAAACCGAATAAATTCTGAATTTTCATAAAATAAAGCTTGAGTTACTCAAATACTCAGGCTTTTTACTGAGTAGTTGTATATTATCAATAAGATAAAGATACTCGAAAATAGACAGTAGAACAAAAGATGCCAGCTCGTCCCGACATGCTCCACCAACCCAAATTCTGGAAGGTTTTTTTAATCTTCTTGGGTCCATTGATCTTAACCAATATCTTGCAAAATCTGTCAGGGACAATTAACACTATTTTTGTCGGACAGATGCTGGGCGTTGAAGCAATTGCTGCGATTTCAGTCTTTTTTCCGATCCTATTTTTATTGCTGGCTTTTGTGATTGGTCTCTCGACAGGGGCAACTGTGTTGGTGGGACAAGCTTGGGGCGCCAAAGATATTGAAAAAGTGCGTACCATTGTTGGCGCATTGTTATTTATGACTTTGATTGGCGGAACCATTATTGCCTTTTTAGGCGTGCTTTTCGCGAAGCAGATTTTATTGCTATTGGGAATCGACCCGAAAATCATGCATCTTGCACTACCTTATGTGCAATGGATGTTAATGAGTAGCCCATTTTTATTTATCTATATCACCTATACCTCCATTTTGCGTGGGGTCGGTGACAGCACCACGCCTCTTATGGCTTCCAGCCTCACCATTATTGTCGGTGTGATCGTCACTCCTATATTGATTGGGGGCTATTTGGGTATGCCAAAACTGGGAATTATTGCCCCAGCAATTGCCAGTGGTTTAGGTTTTATTTCTACCCTCGCGTTTCTGATCGTCTATTTAAATAAAAAAGACCATGCTTTGAAGCCTGATGTGGCATTAATCGAACATGTGCGCTTTCATCCGCAGTTTAGTCGCAGTATTTTACGTTTAGGCATACCGACAGGTATCCAAATGGTCACCAACTCTGTTGCCGGTTTGGTAGTGATCGGGCTGGTCAACCAACATGGCGCACACGCCACAGCCGCCTATGGTGCAGTCAACCAAGTGCTCAACTATATTCAATTTCCTGCCTTATCCATTGCAATTGCAGGCTCAATCTTTGCAGCACAAGCCATTGGGGCGGGCAAATCCGAATTGCTGGCAAAAGTAACCCGTACAGCGCTGGTCAGCAATATTGCGATTACAGGTTCATTGGTACTGTTGGCCTATATTTGTTCAAAATATTTGATGGCGTTGTTTATTACCGATCCATCCGTGATTGAACTGGGCCAGCAATTGTTATTTATTGTGTTGTGGTCGATTATATTTTTTGGTGCAAGTGCCATTTTTGCCTCTATCATGCGTGCCAGTGGTACGGTCACTGTGCCGATGATTTTTAACATTTTATCGATCTTGCTAATCGAAGTGCCTTGTGCTTATTTATTTAGTCAGTGGTTTGGCTTACAAGGCATCTGGTATGCACTTGCGCTAACCTTTTTCAGCCTCTGTGTAATGCAAGGTCTGTATTATCAATTCGTTTGGAAAAAGAAAACCATCGAAATTTTGATTTAAATGCATCAACCCTGTGCTCATGCATTTAAATCAGCCATGATGATCTCACCCCAAGATGATTTTAATCTTCTTGATGAAGCTTGATCACTTTCAGTTCCGATTGTGCTAAGCGTTTGGTTTTGTTGCGCGTAAAGACTTGTTGCGTTGCTGGATCATTTGGATCAAAGACTAAGACTTGCGGTAAAATTTTCTGATCATTGAGATAGCTTTCAGCAAACAAGATTAAAATTTTGCCATTTTCCAGCAGTTCGATGTGCTGAGGTTTGCTCGGCAGTTTAAATGCTACTTTTTGGCTATTTTCTTGAGTTTGGTCAACAAGATTCAGCAGATAAATATCTAAGTCTTGCTGATCTAAGGCACTATTTAATGAATTAAATCGATTAAAGTTTGCCTTCTCAGCATAATAAAAATATTGATCCGCTAAATATCCCATCATCACTGGTATGCTTCTGTTATAGACATCTCGATACGTATAGCGATTGTCTTCTTGCTCATCTTGATCTTGAGAGGGTTCATCCTGCACATTGATCACACTGACCAAATCTGCAATCCGTTGATCATAAATCCCGATCTGATTTTCTGAATCTTGATAAAACTCCACCACTGAACGATAGTCATCGACTGTATAGAGCACTTTTTGTGGTACATCAAAATTCAGTTCAAAAAAGCTTAAATCGGCAGTATTCATATAGATAAAAGGACGATTTGCCCAATCACCTAAAATACGAATGCTTTTTTGGTCTGGTTCAAATACCATATCGATTTCACGACAAAAGTGTTCCTGATAATTTGCTGGCAATGCGGCTGTGGTGATTTTGCCTGATTTCAACTGGATGCGTGAAATACTGTTCCCTACACCATTGTAAACATATAGATTTTCACCCTGTTGATCCAATAATAGTTTGCGTGGATAACGTTCAACTTTAAACTTTTGCAATATTTGCTTGGTCTTTAAATCAATTGCAAAAACTTGATCATAATCTAAAGATGCTACATAGATAATTTGACCATCGTGGCTTAACACCACATCGGTTGCCCCCACACCACGGCACATATTGTGCATACAACCGCTTTCATCATCAGCTAAAGCATATTGGTAAAGCAGTTCCTCTTTGAATGAAATAAGATTAAATCGATAGACTGCATTTTTCTCTGTTTCGGTATAGTAAAGATCATCCCTATATCGACGAAAATCTCCCATTGCATTCATATTGGGTAAAGTAACAGTTTGCTGTGGGACTGCTTCCAAAAAGACCTGACTTTTATAAAATTGTTGAATCTTGGTCTTTTGTTCCTGACAATCCCGAATATATTGCTGTTGGGTTTTTCCTAAGTAACCTGCAATCTCATCCCTTTCTTCACCATTCCATAAATAATCACAATATTGACTAGAATCCTGTAAAGCCCCAACCTGATCTGGCGCTTCAGATGACGCTGTATCTGGACTTTGTTCTTGAGCAATCGCCGCCATGATCGCATTTACTTTTTTTAGGTTCTGCTCAGACTGCGCAGCATGTTGGTATTTTTTAGCATAGGCTGGATGCGCTTCAGCATCATAGGAATCTAATACACTATAGGTCGCCTTAAATGCATCGTAGCCTTGCAGTTGAGCAGATAAATAATGCCCAATCAATGCCACTTTTCGATTCAACACATCGATATTTTTCTGATGCTGTTTTTTTACGCGTTTTGATACAATCTTTGCAAATTCATCTACTCGATCTTGGTACTGATCGATCATTTGGGCAAGTAAAACGAGTTGTTTTTTCTCTGCGTTCTGAACATCATTCATGTTACGTAATGCCGAACGATAGGCACTGCCTTGTTCCTCATCCAGCAATGGATAAGGCTGATCAAATTGAATCTGATCGACAATCACACGGTTAAAATCAACCACGGGTTTTAAGTGATTTTGAATCTGATCAAGCGACTGATGAATACGGGTTAAATCTGCATATAACATCGCATCCAGTTTAGAAAGCTCAGGATCGATTTTGCGCAATTGCTCTTGTTGAATTGAGCTTTGATATAAATCTAAATATTGTATAGAGCGATCAAAATATGCTGACCAAAATTTTCTATATTGATAATCTGCTAAGAACGTTGAATATAACTGATCCCCTTCGTCCTCTTTGATATATTGTGGATAGAGTCGCTCCACTTCTGCTCTATAAAGCGCTCTATCGTCTGCTGGATCAGGGCTTGAATGCTCTGGTACCCCTGCAATGCTGTCTAAAATACTGGCATTCTCTTGATCAGTAGACGCATAGGCTAAATGTGACGCAAATAAAATCATACCTATACTGAGGCTTAAAATGGCTTTTTTCATAAAATGCTCAATTCAAATTATCTTTATAATAAAAATAAAAAATTTAATATTTTCTGAGTCAGTCTAACAAATTATTTTATCAATCCCAATCCGTAGATGATCGGTACAGTAAAAGTATGAAGATTTTTATTATCAATCAAGGAACTTGACACATTTCCTGAGAAAGTAAAAAGCCGCCAAATTTGGCGGCTTTTCATAGAAAGGTTTATTTTGGTTCTAATTTTTTACTAAATTTGGTCGCAAAACCTGTCAATTTTTGATAACCCGTTGGTAAGATCCGCTGAATCAAATCTAACGTTTTTGCATCATTACCAATCAATAAACGACGTTTATCTTTGAGCACCGCATCAAGCATTTGTTGAGCAGCATCTTCTGGAGGCATACGTAATAATTTATTAAATGCTTTTGCTGACTTATCAGGATTCATGCCCAAAGAACGTAAACTGTCATTCATACGTGCATCATTGGCAATGTTGGTACGAATACCACCCGGATGTACACATAATGCAGATACACCACAGTTTTCGATATCTAATTCTTGACGTAAAGATTCAGTAAAACCACGTACCGCAAATTTTGATGCATTATAAGCAGATTGCGTCGGCTGAGCCGTTAGACCAAATAAGCTTGAAATATTGATAATATGACCATCACCTGTTTTCTTGATGTATGGTAGAAACTCTTTGGTTCCGTATACCACACCCCAGAAATTGATATTCATAATCCATTCAAGCTCTTCATAGGTCGCGCCTTCTACCGTCGAACCTAAAGCAACACCAGCATTATTGAAAATCATGTTCACAGAGCCATGATTTTGTACGGTTTCAGCAGCCCATGTACGCATTTCTTCGACATTTGCCACATTCACTTTCTTTGAAGTAACACGAACATTATAAGGCTTAACCAATTCGATCGTTTCTGCTAAACCTTTTTCATTCACATCACTGATTGATAAATGACAGCCTGCTTTTGCCAGTAAAATCGCAAGCTGTTGTCCCATACCAGAGCCAGCACCTGTAATTGCAGCGACTTTGTTTTTAAAATTTTTCATTGTCTATCCTTTATTAAAATCCGCACACAATAATACTGATAATGTGCAGCTCACCTGCCCAATATAATTTTGACAATAACTATTGTCAATATTATATTGTGAATGAGC
The DNA here is from genome assembly GCF_056930735.1 of Acinetobacter sp. B-6. Classification (NCBI taxonomy): domain Bacteria; kingdom Pseudomonadati; phylum Pseudomonadota; class Gammaproteobacteria; order Moraxellales; family Moraxellaceae; genus Acinetobacter; species Acinetobacter sp. B-6. The sequence goes on from NZ_JBXPBY010000011.1 coordinate 144,300, forward strand.
AGTTGTTTTTTTATACAAAAAATCTTAAATAGGTTTCAATGACTTTTATTGCTAAAATAACCACTTCTTTGTGACAATCGAACATGACACGAGTAATTTTTTACAATGACTGAATCTCGCTTAACTGAAAAGAAAACCATAAATAAAACCACAAAAGAACGCCAATTCAAAGGCATGTCCTTGTCTGAAAGAAAGCTCGCCCGTCGTGAAAAATTGATTGAAGCAGGCATCGCGGCATATGGAACACATGGTTTCTTTTCCGTGACTGTTAAAGATATTTGTAATGAAGCAAAACTTACTGAACGCTACTTCTATGAGTCATTTAAAAAGAGTGAGGAACTGTTTCAAGTTATTTTTTTACAATTGATTGAACAGTTACAACAAACCGTGATGCAAGGCGTGATGCAAGGTGCGCCAGAGCCTAAAAACATGATCAAAGGCGGTTTGACAGCGATTTTTACCATGTTAAAAAATGACCCACGTGTTGCTCGTATTATTTATATCGATGCCATGCTGGTTCAAGAATTACATAATCATGCGACTATTCACGAAACTATGGGACGTTTTGATCGCTTAATTCACTCTTTTGTGACGCTGATGATGCCGCATATTGAACGAAGTGAACAGGAAATTTCGCTGGTTGCGACTGGTCTAAATGGTTATGTTACACAAATTGCTGTGCGTTGGGTGATGGGTGGTTTTAAACAGTCCTTAGACGAAATTGTTTCAGCATGTGAAGTGGTCTTTGTGTCATTGATTAATACCTTTGCTCCTCAGCCCTAGACTGATTTGAGTAGTGTGAAGTAAGTATAACGGTGTCATCAAACTGTCATATTTGCATTTTTAGTCACCAATTTGATGCTCTTTTTAAGCTGAAACTGCAAAGATTATTTAAAAATGTCATCTAATTTTCATCACATCGCCCATTTTTTGTCACATTTTTTTGCAAAAATTCGTCTACATCTTGTTTTTGCAATGATACTGTCATAATTAATCTTTGTAATAAGCCTGTCATAAATAAAAGACGGTACACCGTTCATACATAGGATATTGCGTTGTGAAAGATGACTATATATTAATCGTCGATGACGAGCTTCCGATTCGAGAAATGATCCATACCTCACTGGATATGGCAGGTTTTCAATGCCTGCAAGCTGAAGATGCAAAACAAGCACATCAAATGATCGTAGACCAACGACCATCATTAATCTTACTCGATTGGATGATGCCCGGTGGTGTAAGTGGTGTAGATTTGTGTCGCCGCTTAAAACGAGATGAGAATCTAGCAGAAATTCCAGTGATTATGTTAACTGCACGTGGCGAAGAAGACCATAAAGTTCAAGGTCTTGATGCAGGTGCGGATGACTACATGACCAAACCATTTTCAACACGGGAATTAGTTTCTCGTATCAAAGCTGTACTTCGTCGTGCCAATGCATTGAGTGGTGAAAAAACCATTGATGCGAACGGCTTAGTGCTTGATCCTGTCAGCCAACGAGTTAGTTTTGGTGACAGTATTTTAGATATGGGACCAACAGAATACCGTTTGTTGGCTTTCTTTATGACCCATCCAGAACGTGCTTATACACGTGCCCAATTACTTGACCAAGTTTGGGGTGGAAATGTTTATATTGAAGACCGTACCATCGATGTGCATATCCGTCGCTTACGCAAAGTACTTGAACCTTATGGCGCAGATCGCTATGTCCAAACTGTTCGTGGAACAGGTTATCGCTTCTCTACACGCGCAGATGTCGCTATAGGTTAAGCACTGTTAAGGTAAATAAATTTCTATGTATGAACCCTATCCCGTCCCAGATCTTGCACGTGAACATAAAAAGTTTCGCTACAGCAGTTTATGGGAGTTTGCAAAACAAGACTTACGCCTGTTGGCTTTTTTATTGGTGATTGGCGGATTTATTGGTTTAGGGATCGGTTATTTTTGGATTTGTATTTCCATCGGTTTTGCCGTTTTTTTTATATTTCAATTGCGCTCTTTGTATTTGGTCAATGAATGGATTTCCAATCGTCCTTATGATTCTCCGCCAAATCTCGAAGGTATTTGGGGAGCGCTTCTATTTAATGTCTATCGTGCACAGCGCCAAGAACGCGTTGTTCAAGCTGAAATGGTTGGCTTGATTGATCGTGCACAATCCTCCTTAGTGGCTTTGGCTGAAGCTGTCGTTTTAACAGATGAACTTCATCAAATCGAATGGTGGAATCCTGCTGCGGAAAAACTTTTAGGTATTCAACCTTTAGATCGTGGTCGTAATATTTTAACCATTATCCGCCAGCCGAGTTTTATTGAATACTTTAATAATATTGACCAATCACCTGATGGTATAAAAATAAAGTCTTCGGTCTATGAAGAACATTATGTACAAATCAAACTGACTCGCTTTGGCAGTGAAAGTCGCTTGTTGGTCGCTTATGATGTAACCCGTGTGCATAATCTTGAGCAGATGCGTAAAGACTTTGTCGATAACATCTCACATGAGCTTCGTACCCCCTTGACTGTACTCAGTGGGTATATTGAAACTTTTACCGACCAAGAAGATCTAAATCCTCGTTGGAAACGCGCCTTTGAACAGATGCAGTCACAAACGCGACGTATGAATGCTTTGGTGAATGATTTATTGTTACTTTCGCGATTAGAAGGCAATAAACAGGTCGCGAAAAATCAAATTATTGATATGCCCAATTTAATGAATCAGCTTTTTGATGATGCGCAAGCCTATAACGTCGATTATGGACATACTTTAAATCTGGATATTGACAGTCATTGTGACCTGATTGGTTCAGATGCAGAACTCGCCAGTGCTTTCAGTAACTTAATTACCAATGCCATTAAATACACACCTAAAGGCGGTACTGTGACGATTGGTTGGCATGATGACACTGAACATGGTTATTTTACAGTTGAAGACACAGGCATTGGGATTGATCCCAAACATATTCCACGTCTAACTGAACGTTTTTATCGTGTAGACAGTGCGAGAAGCCGACAAACAGGTGGAACAGGTCTAGGTTTAGCGATCGTAAAGCATGTTTTAATGCAACATAATGCTTATCTTGAAATTGATTCTAAAGAAAACCAAGGTTCAGTTTTTAGAGTGGTGTTCCCGAAAGAGCGCCTTGATTTTGCAGGCTGATTTTTGATTAATCCAAATGAAATTATTTTTAGATTGTGAATTTAATGGTTTTGGTGGTGAACTGATTTCATTGGCATTGGTCGATGAACAGCATCAATCTTTTTATGAAGTTTTAGAATGCCCAAACCCTGTACCTTGGGTAAACGATCATGTGATACCACGTTTAAACCAACCACCCATTCAATTCAAAAAATTTCAAAGTCGTTTGCAGATTTTTCTATTTCAATATGATCAGATTGAAATCATTGCAGATTGGCCTGAAGATTTCGCTTTATTTATGCGGAGTTTAGTGCTTTCAGCAGGAAAATGTATACGAACACCACCACTTTCCATGCAACTTTGGATGCAAGATCCGATCGAAACTCATGTACCTTCTCAAAACCCACACAACGCTTTAGCAGATGCACAGGCTTTAAAACTGTCTTATTTAAAAGCACATGGGTTTTGATTTATTCTAAAAACTAAAACAAGTTTTATATGAGACCAATCAATATTATTCACTTAACGTAAGTTCGACATAATTTAAATAATGTGAGTTCGATGCAACCACACATCAACACATTGAAAAATAATAAGTATTTGCAGATTCTTGCTGGGTTTCCATCCATTTTTGGGATCAGCCTGCGGCTCGCCATGTTTAGCAGGGGTATATGAACAAGAATGTGCTTAAACAAAAAACTGTGAGAAAAGTGACAAAAATCTTTCGATGAGCGAGGGGTACATCCTCATACCCCCACTCAACATGGCGACATCCATGTCGCCTCAAGATCGCAAGACCATCGATGATTCAAAAGTACAAAATAAATGAATCATCCAAATCACTTGTATGAATAATCAGGCGGTTTGGCTGTACCATCTTTCATCAAGGATTTTTATCAAACTCAGGTTAACTTATTTTGACGTTTGGTTTTATATAGGCAACTGTAACATTTAAGAAGAGTTGTATTTCTTACATGAAAAAACACAACCCCTTATAAATAAAGCAAATTAAAGTGTATGCCCTAAAGCTTCACCCATCACAACAACAGAGTTGGCTTTAAATTGTGCATCCCAATTCATTTTATCTTGCTCAAACAATACAATTGCAGTTGAGCCTAAATAGAAACGTCCAAGCTCAGCACCTTTTTCTAGTGCTAATTCATGATGATTTAATTCTAAGCGCCCAGTTGGCTTCACTTTACCCGTTGCCACAGTTTCAATGCCTGCCACAATCATCGCACCCACTAAAACAACAGCCATACGACCGAGTTCAGTATCAAACAAACACACCATACGTTCGTTACGTGCAAACAAGCCCGGAATATTTTCAGCCGTGGTTTGATTGACTGAAAATAATTCACCTGGAATATATAAAGTTTCTGTCAGTGTTCCTGCGAATGGCATATGCACACGATGATAATCGCGTGGTGATAGGTACACTGTGGCAAACTCACCTTGCACAAAAGGTGCAGCCAACTTTGGGTCACCAATCAATTGGTCTACAGTAAAACTCTGACCTTTGGCTTGAAAGATATCTCCATCTTTAATTTTACCCAACTGTGAAATTGCACCATCAGCAGGAGAAACAATACTACTCGGGTCTGTATCAATTTCACGCACACCCTGTTTTAAGGCACGCGTAAAAAATTCATTAAACGACTTATATTTCAATGCATCCGTTTGTTCAGCGATCGACAGGTCAATCCCGTACTGAGCTTTAAACGCTTGAATCGCTATATTTTTAATAATCGGATTTTCACTGGCTGCAACTTTACCTACCACACGGCTGAGTTGTTGCTGTGGAACAACTTTTTGAGCTTGGATAAAAATTTGTTTTTTTAAGTTTGATGTAAGACTCACGCAGGTGATTCTCCAGTAATAATTGGACTATCGAGGCGATTGCCCCACTCACTCCACGCACCATCATAGGCTTGAATATTCCAATCCAGTAACCGACCTAAAATGTAAGCCAAGCCTGAACGATGATGCGACTGACAGTACACCACCACAGGTTGATCAAATTGAAAGCCTAATTGTTCTAAACGTTGTTGCGTGCGCTCTAGAGGATGCAATTTTAAATGATTTTGACGATTAATTGCAGTACTCCACTCAAAATGTTGTGCATTTGGAATGTGACCGCCTCGTCTAGCTGCCAAACGTTGTCCTGTATATTCTTCGGATGTCCGACAGTCCCAGACTTGAATACTTTGTTGCTGAACCTTTTCCAACAATTTTGCATATTCAATACGATGTTGCTCAAGGTGATTTAAATTGACTGGAACCAATGTTTCTACTGGTTCAAACACTTCAACGTCAGATGAGGTTGGAAAACCTTCTGCCAACCATGCATGAATACCGCCATTTAATAAACTGGTATTGTAAAAGCCAAGGCAATGTAAATTCCAAATCAAACGTCCAGCCCAAGCGCCTCCTTCATCGTCATAAACCACAACATGATGCTCAGGCGAAATATTTAAATATTCAATCAACGCATTTAAACCGTCTTCATCAGGTAAAAGCCCTGAAGCTTGTTCTTCCTGTCTTACCAACAATTGTGGTTTAACATGTAAAGCATGAGGAATATGTAATTGTTCGTAGACGGAACTACGACTCAAATCGACGATACGAATCTTATCGTGTCCTAAAAAAGGCACGAGTTGTTCTGCTTCGATGAGTAATTCAAAATTAAAGGCAGGTGTAGTCATAAGTTTTTCTATTTTAAGACCCTGAATATGCATGATCTTAGCACAGTGTTTTTTTCCAATAAGCTGATTTTTCACATTCTTTTAGCAAAAAATCAGATAAGAATTTTCTATGCTTCGACAACTTCTGGTATTTCAAAGACCTGTCGCAGATATGCCAAAAATGTATCATTATCTGTCATGGTTTTTCCTGGACTATCAGAAATTTTCGCGACAGACTGACCATTGCACTCCACCAATTTTAAAACAATGTTCAATGGAGTTTGTCCCATATCATTGGTCAAATTGGTGCCGATACCAAAACTGACTTGGAAACGGTCTTTGAAGTATTGGTACAATGCCCAAGCTCTTTCGATATCTAAACCATCACTAAAGGTTAACATCTTCGCTTTGGTATCAATTTTTAATTTACGATAATGATGATACGCCTTATCACCCCACTCAAAAGGGTCACCACTGTCATGGCGCAAGCCATCAAATAGTTTGGCAAAATACAGATCGAAATCTCGTAGGAATGCGTCCATACCAACAACATCGGTCAAGGCGATCCCTAAATCTCCACGATACTCTTGTACCCAAGTTTCCAAAGCGGCTTTTTGAAAATCTCTTAGACGCACATCCAAGGCTTGGAAAGCTTGCAAAAACTCATGTGCCATTGTTCCAATTGGATAAATATTTAATTCTTTTGCCAAGAGAACATTACTGGTTCCTCTGAAAACATTGGGTACCGCTGCATGGAACGTTTGAATGACATGTCGCTGCCAGTCCAAGCTATAACGACGACGCGTACCAAAGTCAGATACCAAGAATGGGGGCTTATCCGTCTGTTGCTGCTGTTCAAGTTTCTTTAATAACTCAACTTTGGCTTGTAAACGTCGTTCGCCTTCAGCATACACCTCATCATTGCGAATACGGCTAAAATAAAGCTCATTGACGATCGCAAGAACAAAAATTTCAAACATCATCGCTTGAACCATTGGACCTTCTACCCAAATATCCAAACGACCTTCTTCATCTATACCCGCTTTAATAAAACGGCGTTTCAGTTGGAATAATTCTAAATAATCAACAAAATCACTTTTGATAAAACGCATGCTGCGTAAATATTGTAATTCGTCTTCTTTAAATTTTAGTAAGCAAAGATGATCCAATTGTTCATTCAAATCCTCCAAAATATCCGTTAATGGATAAACGGTATCATCCAGATTACGGCAGCGGAAATGGTAGACACTGTGAGTTTGGGGAAATTTATGCAGTACCACTTGCAACATGGTAAATTTATATAAATCGGTATCCAGCAAAGATTGAATGATTGGAGCCATATCTGTTTGTAATTTCGCTATGCTTTTTTTATTAAAGCATATTTTTGAAGTGCATAACGTAATCATTTCGCTGTGAATGGCTATATTTGCAATTTAACAGTGCTTAAAAATCGAACACCTAGGTCTTTTTCATATCGGAAAATGCTGAATAATCAAACAAAAACCATGCTTATTCAAATATTTATAATGTTTTAAAGTTGGGCTTTTTTAGACAATCTTGATGTTCTATAACTGTTAGAATGGTCTTATCATATTTTAGTCTTATTGTTCTTATGCGTGCATTATTACAACGAGTGTTAGAAGCCAAAGTCGTGGTTGATGGTCAAGTCACAGGAGAAATCCAAACAGGAATTTTGGTTTTTTTAGGTTTAGGTAAAGAGGATAACTTTGAAAAGGGTCAAAAACTGATTGATAAGATTTTAAAATATCGATTTTTTGATGATGAACAAGGAAAAATGGGTTGGAACGTCAGCCAAGCCAATGGTGGACTTTTGCTGGTTTCGCAATTTACCTTAATGGCGCAAACGCAAAAAGGCTTGCGTCCCGACTTTGGACCAGCAATGCCACCCACTGAAGCCAAAGCACTGTATGAACAATTGGTTGCATATGCGCAATCACAATTTGAAAATGTACAAACAGGAATCTTTGCCGCAGATATGAAAGTGCATTTGGTCAATGACGGACCTGTGACCTTCAACCTAGAGGTCGAATAAGCTCGCATACACAATACAAAATCGCTGTTTAAAATATAAAAAAGCCCGAATGGGCTTTTTTAATGTTTGAAAAACAATTATCGACCTGTCTTTTCCTTTAAGAACTGACGTGCCAATTTGATTTTTTCTTTGACAGGTTTTGGTACTTTCGGTGGGATTAACTTAGCAACTTGGTTAAACCACACCAGTAAACTAAAATCACCTTCCATTTTAATCGTGCCGTTTTGCATACCCGTCATAAATGCAGTTGGATCACCTTTGACCAAAGTTTTCACACCTTGATCACTGTCAGCAAACTGTAAAACGAAATCCGCTTTTTGTTCAGCACCTGAAACTGTATCAATTTGACCGTTATTGACAATAATTTGGCGAGCCACGCCTAAGTCTGTACCAATCTGGATACGGAACTGACGATCATGGGTCAATTCAATAAATTTTGGGCTGGTACGCGCCAATTGTTTCATACGAAGCGCTAAACCCAATACAAGTAAATCCAATGGATCTGTACTTGCATCAACGATTGGTAACTTCACAACTGGAATTGCAGAAAGTTTCATGACATTTAAGCCTGTTGTTTTTTAAATTAGATCCGAATTTGCTCATCCTAGCATAACTTGTCATTTCTTAGACATGGCTTTGAGAACAAAGTATAAACTGAAAAAAGGTATACCATTTTGATATACCTTAAAATGTCTAAATTGATTTTTTTCGTGTAATTAAAGTCACTATTGTTATCTTGGTTTGCATATTGTCATTCTGTTCACTCAATATTTATTCATCTTCATAGACTGGGGTATGTTCAATATATTGACGATTTGCCAGTGCTTTTTGGGCACGGCTGTCTTCACGTAATAACAACGCAATCAATGCAGACATTGCAAGCATGATTGCCGTTAAATAACTATATGCTACCGAAAGATCGAAAATATTCTGTACGCTGTAACGCATTGCTTCTAGAGTGCCCCAGAAGATCATACCCGCAAACATAAACCCTAACCAATGACGATAAGGGGAAAAGAAAACAGTAGCCAACGCTGCAGCAATTAGAGCGAATCCAATCAATGTTGCAAATGTCGCTGATACCATAACAACCTCCGTCAAAATGATGTCTCTCATAAACCGTCTAAGTGGTGTTTCACAACAAGTTCAAGCTTTATAATTTTTCTTTAACCATCTTATAGAAGCTTATGCATTGCATTATGTATGGTTTTTATGAGAAGGAAAGTGCTGTTTTTCGGGTAAACGACACACTTTGTCGCAACATGCATTTGTCATTACATTTTTTAAGAATCCTGTTTTTCTCAAAATCTAATTGCCATCAATCATGCAGTGTCATTACAAAAAAATACATGTTGTTTTTCTATAGAAATAAAAAAATTTAAGTTTTAAAACGAATCTCTTTTTCAAAAAGTATTATTTAGATTTGATGACAGCAAAGTGGTTCATTTTCAAACAAAAATAGCGACATTATGTCGCTATTTTTCATGTTTCGGCAATCTTATTTAAAGCATTTAAGCACGAGTGAGGTCTTTATCATGAACACCCAAGAGGTAAAGTACACCATCTAAACCAACACTTGAAATGGCTTGATTGGCATTTTGACGAACCAAAGGTTTAGCACGGAATGCCACGCCTAAACCAGCGATAGACAGCATCGGCAAGTCATTTGCACCATCACCCACAGCGATCGCCTGCTCTGGTGAAATTCCCATTTTTTCAGCCAATTCAGTCAATAAATATGCTTTGCGTGCACCATCTACGATATGTCCTTTCACTTCACCTGTGACTTGACCATTTTCAACATCAAGGATATTGGCATGAACTTCATCAATACCTAATTTCTCTTGTAGATATTCTGCAAAATATTGAAAACCACCCGATAAAATTGCAGTTTTATAGCCCAAAGACTTCAGGGTAGAAATTAAACGCTCCGCACCTTCAGTAATGGTTAAACGTGCGGCAATTTTTGGTAAAACCTCAGCATCTAAGCCTTTCAACAAGGCTACACGTGCACGGAAGCTTTGCTGAAAATCCAATTCACCTTGCATGGCAAGTTCGGTGATTTCAGCAACCTTGTCTCCCACACCTGCTTCTTTCGCCAACTCATCAATGACTTCTTGTTCGATTAAAGTTGAGTCCATATCAAAGCAAACTAAACGGCGATTACGTCGGTAAGCATTGTCTTCCTGCACAGCGACATCAATGTTTAATTCAGCCGAAAGACGTAAACATGCTGCACGCATCGCTTGTGCATCTAGCATCTGTCCACTTAAACCAAATTGGACACATGAACGTTTGAGTATATCTTGATGCCCATCACGCTCAGGACGACCAGACAAACGAGTCACTGTTTCAATATTAAATCCCTGACTTGAAACAATATTTGTTACAGCTTGTAAGTGTGCAGCAGTTAATTCAGGTGCCAATGCCGTCACGATATAGCGGGTACGCCCACCTTCGCTTACCCATTGGTCATATTCTGTACCTGAAATTGGTTTAAAACGAACGGTAAGACCAATATCATGTGCTAAAATAAGGATGTCTTTCATTGCTAAAGCTGTTGCAGTCTGGTCGTTTGACGACACTACAATACCTAAAGTCAATTGATTGTGAATGACCGCCTGCCCTACATCTAATATTTGCAAAGAATGTACGGACAACACTTGCATTAATCGAGTAAACTGATTGGGTTGGTCAGGTCCTAAAAATGAAATAAGAATGATTTCTCGCATGAATTGACTCGGGTCTGAGCTACAACAATTGGAAGAATCATAATCGAAATCGAAATTTTTTGCTTTGGAAGTTTACGTTGAATGCGCCAAGACAAGGGCTATTTGCTAGCCTACTTATTGTAAGTTTTGCATTTCATACCTTTTTATTGGTAGTTGCAACAACACATCAGTTAAATGAAAACCGTGCCAGTCAAGGGCAACTGATGACCAGTCAACTGGTCACAGACAGCCTGTCTGAGCTTGAACCTGCGAATACAGTTTCATTGGCACTGTTGGCAAATCGTTATGCGACCAATCCAAGCGTTGCTTCGATTCGAATACTTGATGCTAAAAAACAAGTGCTTGCAACCAGCGGCATGGCAAAAACTCGCCAAGGCGAAGTATTTGTTCGTGATGCATTGCAGAACGAGAAAAAAGTCGGAACGATTGAAATTACGTTAATCAAACCGAGTATTGGTGAAATTTTACGGACCCAATGGCTTGCGATTTTAGTTTCACTTTTAATCCACGCTTTTCTTTGGTTGGCTTATCGTGCAATTGCACGCCCAACGCGTAGTGAATATTTGGCACGTATCAATAATGAGGCGCGCTTAAAACACGAAATTCAACAATTAACAGAAGCTTTGGAGGCTGAAAAAGCCAATCGCACCTTAGCAATTGCTCAGGCACAGCAACAGGCTCAAAACAAAGTTAAACCTGAACCTAAAGTTGCGGTCACTTCTGCTGTCGATGATGATCAAGAAATTCTTGCATTGAATATTCAGTATTATGATCCAAAACAATTGATGAATACCGTCAATCAATCTGTATCTGTACCTTATTTTAACTTATGTCAGATTTTCCTGAATAAAAGCATTGAACTTTGTGCACAACATTTCAAACTCAATTCTAAAGATTTCGTCATTCATCAAGCGTTTAATCAACACGGGGCGATCTTGAGTATTGATGCTGAAAAGCCCGATGCTGCACAATCCATACTGATGATTGGTTCAGTGTTCCAATTGCTGTCTGAGGTTCTGTACAAACGTTATCGCGAAGACAAACGCTTCGTTTTACAAACACGCTGTGCCGTGACCACTTCTGTAGAAGCAATGCAGTTGGATGCTAAACATGCAGCAGAACGTTTGGTGAATCATTTAATTGCTAAAGAAATGGCACTGTACTTAAGCAATGATCAACTCAAACATATTGGTGATTGTTATCAATTGGTCGCTTTGCCAAATCCTACCAATGTACTGACACGCCACGCCTTTATGATTAATGGAATGAATAATGAGTGTGCTGAGCTTGCACAAAATATTCGTACAGAAATTTTAAAAGGAAAAAAACAAAACGTCAGTTCTGAACCTGTTTCAGACCTATAATTCAAATCAGCATAAAAGCGTTCTACCCATAAAGGTAGAGCGCTTTTTTATTTTTACTTGCTTTAATACTCATAAGCTCATCTTATTTTTTTCGAAATAAGCGTTTAATGTTTGTTCAAAATCTGCATAAATCAATTTTCCTTCTCTTTTCATACCCCTATAAGCTTGTGTATAACTATGAGCGGTAAAGGAAGATGATAAGCATAGGCAAAATACGTAAAAACGCGTTAGACTATGTGCCGAATGAATCCAATGAAAATGTCACACGACAGAACAAAAAGGTGAAGGTTGATGCCGCTCAATACCGTTGAAGAGCTTGTAGCAGATATCCGTGCAGGGAAAATGGTTATCCTGATGGATGACGAAGATCGTGAAAATGAAGGCGATTTGGTGATTGCTGCAACACATGTACGTCCTGAAGACATTAACTTTATGATTACACATGCACGTGGTCTAGTGTGCTTGACCTTGAGTCGTGATCGCTGTAAGCAACTGGATTTACCATTGATGGTCGATCACAACGGTGCACAACACAGCACAAACTTCACGCTTTCAATTGAAGCGGCAAACGGTATTACAACAGGTATTTCTGCGGCAGAACGTGCACATACCATTCAGACTGCGGTTGCTGCACATGCCAAACCTTCTGATATTGTACAACCAGGTCATATTTTCCCATTGATGGCTCAACCAGGTGGTGTACTTCACCGTGCTGGGCATACCGAAGCAGGTTGTGACCTATCTCGTTTGGCAGGCTTAGAACCAGCTTCAGTGATCTGCGAAATCATCAATGAAGACGGTACAATGGCACGTCGTCCAGATCTTGAAGTGTTTGCAGAAAAACATGGTTTGAAAATTGGCACGATTGCAGACCTCATCCATTATCGGATGACCAATGAACAAACGGTAGAACGTTTGGATCAGCAAAGCATTGATACTGAATATGGAACATTTGATCTTTACCGTTACCGTGAAATCGGTAACCCAGATATTCATTTGGCTTTGGTGAAAGGTGAACCTAAACAAGGTGTAACCACTGTACGTGTACACGGTTTCAATCCTGCTCGCGACTTACTTAAACTCAATAAAAAAGATGGTGAGCCTGCGTGGAATCTAGATAAAGCACTGAAAACGATTGCCCATAGTGATCGTGGTGTATTGGTCTGGATCGGGCAACGTCATTTATCTGATTTAGGTCCAGCGTTAGAAGCATTGGGCAAACCAAAGCCGACCAAATCAAATGCCGCACTTTCTCAGCAATATCAAACGATTGGTGTAGGTGCTCAGATTCTACGTGATTTAGGCGTAGAAAAAATGAAGTTGCTAAGCTCGCCACTCCGTTTCAATGCATTATCAGGATTTAATCTGGAAGTGGTTGAGTATATAACCGCTGAACAAGAGATTGATTCATAATTGTTTCAATTGATCTCTTTGATCTGGATGATCCTATGAAAGAAAGCATTTGATCAAAGAAATCTGTAAAATAACTTATCTGTAAAATTATCGAGGTTGCTATGGCGATTCGCCGAATTGAAGGTTTATTACATCTCGCGAGCGAAGACCGTTACGCGATTTTAGTTGGTCGTTTTAACAGCTTTGTTGTTGAACATTTATTAGAAGGTGCAATTGATACATTGCATCGTCATGGTGTAAGCGACGATAATATCACTGTCGTTCATGCACCTGGCGCATGGGAACTTCCTGTTGTCGCTAAAAAACTTGCAGCTTCAGGTAAGTTTGATGCAGTGATCGCTCTTGGCGCAGTGATTCGTGGAAGTACACCACATTTCGACTTCGTTGCAGGTGAATGTGCCAAAGGTTTAGGTGTAGTTGGTTTAGATACTGGTTTACCTGTAATTAATGGTGTATTGACTACGGATAGTATTGAACAGGCGATTGAACGCTCTGGTACAAAAGCAGGTAATAAAGGTGGTGAAGCTGCCCTTACTGCAATTGAAATGGTTAACCTGTTAAAGGCAATTTAAAGCATGTCGCAAACACTCCAAGCTACTTATGCAGCGAAACGTAAAGCACGTCGCTTTGCTGTACAAGGGATTTATGAATGGCAAATGAGCCACAACCCAGTGCATGAAATCGAAGCACGTACACGTGCTGAAAATGCTATGCATAAAGTGGATCTGAGCTATTATCATGAGTTGCTCACTACTGTGATCGCAAACCATGAAGCATTGGATGCTTTACTTATTCCAGTACTTGATCGTGAGATTGATGCATTAGACGGTGTAGAACTTGCTACATTACGTTTAGGCGCATATGAACTCAAAGATCATCTTGAAATTCCATATCGCGTGGTACTGGATGAAGCCATTGAATTGGCAAAACACTTTGGTGGTGCAGACAGTCACAAATACATCAATGGTGTATTAGACCGTTTAGCAACAAGCCTGCGTGAAGCAGAAAAACAACAAGCGAAATAAGTTGTTTTTACATGGCTGAGTTTTCAATTATTGAACGCTATTTCAATCGTCAGCAACAGTCTGATGTTGACTTAGGTGTTGGAGATGACTCAGCCCTGCTCACCCCGCCTTTAAATCACCAACTGGTGATTTGCACAGATACACTTGTCGCAGGACGGCATTTCCCCTTAGATACTTCTGCCCATGCCATTGGTTGGAAATCTGTCGCTGTCAATCTTTCAGACATTGCTGCCATGGGTGCAAAACCGCATAGCATTCTTCTAGCATTGAGCTTAGCCCAAATCGATCATGACTGGCTAAAAGATTTTAGTCAGGGATTATATGATTGTTGTGATCAATTTGGGGTACGTTTAATTGGTGGTGACACCACACAAAGCCCTCAGCTGACCATCACCGTAACCGCACTTGGCTGGATTGAAACTGGTCAAGCTGTGACGCGTGCGCAAGCACAAGTGAATGATCTGATTGTGGTCAGTGGTTCTATAGGTGATGCCGCATTTGCGCTACAACATTTAGGGCATCCCCTTCAACAACGTCTAGACTACCCAACGCCTCGTTGTGAACTTGGCGCAATGCTCAAAGGTTTAGCGTCCAGCATGATTGATGTTTCAGATGGCTTAGCTCAAGACCTTGGGCACATCTTGGACGCTTCTAAGGTCGGTGCTAAAATTAATTTAAATCAACTCCCGATTAATCCTGCTTTAAGGGATTTAAGTGAAAATCAGCAATGGAAATATGCTTTGGCTGGCGGAGATGACTATGAATTATGCTTTACAATAAGTATGCAAAATTATGATAAACTTTTGCAATTACAACCCAATGTAAGCACTACAATTATTGGAAAAGTTACACAACAATGTGGCATTGCATTTGAGAAAGATGGCTTAGACCATTCATTGCAACTTCAAGGGTACCAACACTTTGCATAAACCTCCGATTGTCTTTAAAAATATGACATGGACAGAACGCTTTATTGTGTTCTGTGGTGTAGGCTTTGGTTCTGGTTTAGCACCCAAAGCACCAGGCACTTTCGGCTCTGCTTTTGCCCTATTGTTTATCCCCATTTGGCTTGCAATTGGCTTTTATGGCGCCATATTGGCAATCATAATTATGTCTTTGGTCGGCATCTGGATTTGTGGAAAAACGGCAGACATTATTCATGTGCATGATGATGGTCGAATCGTTTGGGATGAGTTTGCAGGGCAATCTATTACATTTCTTCCCTTGATCTATATTGGACAAATGAATTGGATATGGGTGGTGGTTGGATTTGCATTGTTCCGCTTATTTGATGTTTGGAAACCTTGGCCAATTCGCATCATTGATGAAAAAGTCGATGGCGGTTTTGGCATCATGTTCGACGACATTATTGCAGGGGTCTGGGCAACAATATGTATCATGATTTATTTATATTTTAAAATGGCTTAAGCCAGATCTGTTAGGTGTGATATGTCTACAACTGTGATCATTCTTGCGGCGGGTAAAGGAACGCGTATGCGCTCACGTTTACCGAAGGTACTTCAACCTTTAGCAGGACGTCCATTACTCGGTCATGTAATTGAAACAGCAAAACAATTACAAGCAAAAAATATTATTACCATTTTTGGGCATGGCGGTGATCTGGTTCAACAGGCATTCGCACAAGAAAACGTTGAATGGGTAGAACAAACTGAGCAATTGGGTACAGGGCATGCCGTTAAAGTGACCTTACCTGTTTTACCTAAAGATGGAATTTCGTTAATCCTTTCTGGTGATGTACCTTGTGTGCAACACAGTACCTTGCAACGTTTAATCGATGTGTCAACGACAACAGGTATTGGCTTAGTTACATTGACGCTTGAAGATTCAACCGGTTATGGACGTATTGTTCGTAAAGATGGAAAAATTCAAGCAATCGTTGAACATAAAGACGCTTCTGAAGAACAACGCCAGATTAAAGAAATTAACACAGGTATTTACTGTGTCAGCAATGCCAAACTGCATGAATGGTTACCTCAACTCAGTAATGACAATGCGCAAGGTGAATACTACCTGACTGACATCGTTGCAATGGCATTGGCTGACGGAATGGAAATTGCCTCAATTCAACCTGAATTGGCATTTGAAGTTGAAGGCGTTAATGATCGTATCCAACTTGCGGCTTTGGAACGTGAATTTCAAAACTATCAGGCCAAACAGTTGATGCAACAAGGTGTGCATTTAATCGATCCATCACGTTTTGACTTACGTGGTCAACTCACAGTGGGTACCGATGTTCGTATTGATATCAATGTGATTATCGAGGGCAATTGTAGCTTTGGTGATGGTGTTGAAATCGGTGCAGGCTGTGTGATTAAAAATACTCAAATCGCTGCAGGTACTAAAGTTCAAGCGTATAGCGTATTTGAAGATGCTGTGGTGGGTTCGAATGTATTGATTGGTCCATTTGCGCGACTTCGTCCAGGTGCTCAACTCGCAGACGAAGTGCATATTGGAAACTTTGTAGAAGTTAAAAACTCCACAGTTGGTCTAGGCTCAAAAGCAAATCATTTTACCTATTTAGGTGATGCTGAAATTGGTGCAGGCTCGAATATTGGTGCAGGTACCATCACCTGTAACTATGATGGTGCCAATAAGCACAAAACAATCATTGGTGATAATGCCTTTATCGGCACCAATAATTCTCTGGTTGCCCCAATCAAGATTGGTCATGGCGCAACCACAGGTGCTGGTTCTGTGATTACCCATGACGTCGCTGACAACAGTCTTGCATTTGAACGTGCAAAACAAATTTCTAAAGAAAATTATCAACGTCCCCAAAAGGTCAAGAAATAAGAGGATATTAATATGTGTGGTATTGTTGGTGGCGTTGCTGAACGAAGCATTACAAATATTTTAATTGAAGGTCTAAAGCGCCTTGAATATCGTGGTTATGACTCTGCTGGTGTTGCCCTTGTTGACCAAGGTCAAATCTTGCGTGAACGTCGTGTTGGTAAAGTTGCCAATTTAGAAGGGGCAATTTCTGAATCAAATATTTTAGGTTCCCTGGGTATTGCGCACACCCGTTGGGCAACTCACGGTAAACCTACTGAAAATAATGCCCATCCACATATTTCTGGGCATGTGGCTGTTGTACATAATGGTATTATTGAAAATTACCAAGAACTCAAAGATGATCTTGAAGCGCTTGGTTATATATTCACTTCACAAACAGACACTGAAGTTGTTGCACATTTAATTTCTGAAGCACTCAAATCAACGCCAAGTTTACTGAAAGCAGTTGAAGAAGTTGTTCCTCAACTGAAAGGTGCTTATGCATTGGGTATCGTACATACTGATTTTCCTGATGAATTGATCGCTGTGCGTGAAGGTTCACCTTTAGTGATCGGTGTAGGTATTGGCGAAAACTTTATCAGTTCTGATCAATTGGCGCTTTTACCTGTCACCAATCGTTTTATTTATCTTGAAGAAGGTGATATTGCACGTTTAACCCGTGAAACTATTGAGGTTTTTGTTAAAGATCAATTGGTTGAGCGTCCTGTTAAGGAGTTAGATGCCGCAGTAAGCAATGCATCAAAAGGTGAATACAAGCATTATATGCTCAAAGAAATCTATGAGCAGCCTGAAGCAATTCAGCAAACCATTTCTCAAGCATTAAATGGCAATGCATTGCGTGAAGACTTTTTACAAAATGCTGAAGTTGATTTTAAAAATGTCCAACAAATTCAAATTCTTGCTTGTGGAACCAGCTACCATGCGGGGATGATTGCAAAATATTGGTTTGAACAACTGATCGATTTGCCATGCCAAGTTGAAATTGCCAGCGAGTTCCGTTATCGCTCGCCAGTGATTGTAGCAAACACCCTGTATATCTGTATTTCACAATCAGGTGAAACAGCGGATACTTTAGCTGCCTTACGTGATACACAAAAACGCGCGCAGGCAAAAGGCTTAAATATTTGCACCATGACCATTTGTAACGTTGCAACATCGTCAATGGTTCGTGAAACCAACCATCATCTTTTAACCCTTGCTGGTCCTGAAATTGGTGTTGCTTCAACCAAAGCATTTACCACTCAGCTTGCCGCTTTAATGCTGTTAACACTGAAACTGGGTCAGGTTAAACAAAGCATCAGTGCAGAATCTATTGAACAAATTACCTCTGCGTTATGGCATATTCCAAAGGTTATTCTTGATACCTTACAAAATGATGCGGAAATTTTACGTTTATCAGACCTGTTCAAAGAGAAACAACACTGTTTATTCTTGGGTCGCGGTACAGAATTCCCGATCGCTTTGGAAGGTGCTTTAAAGCTTAAAGAAATTTCATATATCCATGCTGAAGGTTATGCTGCTGGCGAATTGAAACATGGTCCATTGGCTTTGGTTGACAATGATATGCCTGTGGTTATTCTTGCACCGAATGATGATATGTTGGATAAACTCAAATCAAACATGGAAGAAGTTCAAGCGCGTGGCGGTGAATTATTCGTATTTGCCGATGAGAACAGTGGAATCGTCAATAAAGACCGCCAACATGTTGTTAATGTACCTGCGGTCAATGGATGGTTAGCACCGATTGTTTATAGTGTGCCAGTACAGTTATTATCTTATCATGTTGCGGTATTACGTGGTACTGACGTAGACCAACCGCGTAATTTGGCTAAATCAGTCACTGTTGAATAATTCATGTTTTAGATATTGAGTATATGTATCTGATTGATAAAATCTAATATATACCCATAGTAAAAGATCCACACAATTCATGCATGAAAATGGCATGGATGTGTGGATTTTTTTATATAAGACTGTATAGAAGTACATCAGACTTTAAATATTTTGATCAATAATAAAATAGAGCAG
>NZ_JBXPBY010000012.1:0-155396 GCF_056930735.1 Acinetobacter sp. B-6
CAACCAACACAACCCTTTTTTTTAATTATTTTTGATTTTAGTGCTCAGTTGTATTTTTATTAATCATATTTTAAAATTTTTATTTAAATTTTGACCTATTTATATTTGAATTTTTTCTTTAAACTACTTCAAATGATTTTATCATTAAATAAATTAAGTAAAATATGGCCCTTCTTATAAATAGAAAAACATTCTGTTTAGGAATTTTGCTCTTGTGCTGCAATTATTCCTGGGCCAACTCGTCGCATAATATTTTTGTGATGACCTTATCCATTTTGAGTTATGCAAAGTGGAATACACCCTCACCTGAATTATGTGTTGCAGACAATCCAAATTATGCTACTCAATTTTCTAATTACGCAAAATCCAACAAATCATCTTTTAGTGTAAATGCTATTCATGCAACGGATTTAAAAAGTCGTCACTGCGATGCAGTATTCTTTTCGAATATCACCGCGCAAGCTGAGCAGACATTAATAGATAAATCCTTGAACTCCACAATTTTATCATTTAGCTCAAATAATGCTGAGTGTGAAATAGGAAGTGTTTTTTGCCTCTCTACCAACAAAACAGGGAATACTATTTTTAAAGTTAATTTAGATAGCTTAGCTCGATCTAAAATACATGTTGATCCGCGTGTTTTGTTACTCGCAAAAAATTCGGATTAAAATCATGATCAATAAGTTTTTTAAATCGAGCTCTTTGCAAACGCTTTTTCGTAAATCACAATTTACAACTTTTGCAATCACGCTATTTATTTGCACATCAACTTTTGTCACGATTTCAGTCTTTACAGTTGAGTCTTATGCAAAACAAAATTTACTATTAATCAGTCGTACAGTTTCTGAACGTGTGCAACCAGCACTCGTATTCTCAGACAAAATCGCGATTTCACAAATTATCAATGAATATACTTTCCAGCATTCTGTACGTCTTATTGAGGTATACGATGCGCAAGGACAAAAGGTTGCACAAAGTTTAAAAAATATTGAACACTATTCTTATATTCAAAATATTTTTGATCATATTTTTTTAAAAGATGCAATTAAATTGAATGTGCAACACCAAGGACAATTTGTTGGACAAGTTGTTTTATATGGTAGCTCGAATGAAATTTTAATGTTTATCTTTAAAATTTTTCTAGGTCTAGCATTTGGAATGCTGTTTATGGTTTTTGCGGTATGGTGGTCTGTTAATCTCACCTACCGTCATATCATGGGCTCATTTTCTCCAATTATCCAAATCGCGCAACTTTTAAGAAATCAAAAAGCTTATAACTTAAGATTCCCTAAAAGTGATGTTAAAGAGTTCCAAGAGTTAAATAGTGTTTTTAACCAACTCCTTGATGAAATCCAGTCTTGGCATACACATCTTCAAAATGAAAATAGCGAGCTTTCATATCAAGTTCAACATGATCACTTAACACAACTGCCAAACCGTAGTTATTTTTATCAAGTGCTCTGTAGTTTATTTGATGATGCTCATCAACGCCAAAATTTAGCATTACTGTTTATTGATAATAATAATTTTAAAGCCATTAACGATCAGTATGGACACTTGGTTGGTGATGAAGTGTTAAAAGAGATGGCGGTTCGTTTAAGACGTCATATTCGTCAAGATGACTTCGTTGCACGTCTTGCCGGTGATGAATTTGCAATAATTTTACGTTCAATTTCTAAAATTGAGCATTTAATTTCTATTGCAGAAAATCTCATTAAATGTTGTGAAGATCCTTTAATTTACAAAGGACAAGAGATTTATTTTAGTTTCAGTCTAGGCATTGCTATTTCAAGTAAAGCCTCTAGTCCAGAAGACTTAATTTCTCAAGCAGATCAAGCTATGTATAAAGCAAAATCGCTACAACACCATTGGTTCATTTATCATTCTTAATGTTTAGAGGATTGTTATGATTGCAAAAAATATACGTCTTTCTATTCTTGCTTTCGTTTGCTTAGCTCTCACAGGCTGTATGAACCTGGGTGGTCTAAGCTATAAGCAAGCACGCGTACTCAAGAAAGAAGGTTTCGTATTGACGGATGAAGGTTGGAGCTTAGGCTTACCTGAACGCTTGTTGTTTGGTTTTAATGAATCCAATATTCAGCCAGAACATCAAGTTGAGTTGATTCGTTTAGCGAAACAACTCAATAAATATCACTTAGATAAACTAAAAATTGTAGGTCATACTGATAATGTCGGTAATCCTGAATACAATTTAAAGTTGTCCAAAGAACGTGCTCAAAATGTCTCTGATATTTTTATTGCAGAAAAATTTAATCCTGCAAATATTCAAATCATTGGTAAGGGATCTGATCAACCTCTTAAATCCAATGATACTGAAGAGCATAAGGCTGAAAATCGTCGCGTAGCTGTGATTATTATTCCTTAATCATTTTCTTTTATTCAAAATAGATCTCAACAGAGGTCTATTTTTTGTCTTCATTTTTTATATGGATTGAAGCAATACAAATTTCAGGCATAAAAAAACCGCTTCAAAGCGGATAATTTATATTTAAGCTTTAACTTAAATGGTCGGAGCAGTAGGATTCGAACCTACGACCCCCTGGTCCCAAACCAGGTGCACTACCAGGCTGTGCTATGCTCCGAATTTACAACAAACTCAAGGAATTGGGGTGAATGATGGGGCTCGAACCCAAGATAATCCAGCATTGTTTTTCTTATAAATTAGTGATTTAAGTAATATCTGTTTGTTCAAATAGCTCAATATGGGAATTATTTAGGCTTTTCTAAATTTTTATACTGTTTGAATGGCTTTCAATGACTAATTTCATAATTGATTTAGAAACTAGGCAGAATTGACCAAAATGACAAAATTATCTTTATGCTCGTATATCGAGTAATGGAGTAATAAATAAAAAAAGTGCCTTTTTATTAGGCACTTATATATGTTTTTTGATGTAAGATTTAGAGTAAGGTTCCAGTAAGTATTATTACTGCCGAATATAGTTATTTATTTTGCTCAAATAATCTGGAATATCCTCTGCTATTAACTTTCCATAGTGCTTATAAATCATTGATGTATCGCTATGACCAAGTTGTTCAGCGATCCACTCTGGTGGTACCTGACCACTGGATAAAAGTTGGCTGGCAAACGTATGTCGACCGTGATTGATTCCTCGTCCTCTTACTTTTGCTTTTTGTAGATGTTTATTCCATCTATAGCGAAGTTCGTAATATTCAAAGGTGCTGTTTTGTTCTTCATTAATCCATACAAAGCGTAATTTTTCTTGTTTGTAAGTACGGTTATCACGTTGTAAAACATCAACTACTTTAGGATAGCGATTGCCTGTTATAGCGTATTGTTTTCTGAGTGCTGCGATCGCTGGATCGAGCAGCTTGATTTTTCTGTTTCTCCTCCTGTTTTTGGTAACTTTATAAAAGCCTTTCACGTAGTTTCGCTTGATGGTAATTGTCCCTGCTTCGAGATCTATGTCTTCCCAAGCAATCGGGATCTGTTCTGAAATAGAAAAGCCTGTCCAGAATAAACACGGCAATAAATTACCGATGTCATAATCTGATTCTGTGTTCAAAATCATTGCGATTTCAGTCTTTGTAAACGGATCAGGTTCGGTACCATCTAATTGTTGGATAACAATCGTTTCGAATGGGTTATATGCAATACGGTTCTCTTGTCGCCATAACTCATGGATCGATGCTAGCCTTGTGACAATTTCTCGAATGGTTTTTGGCGCAAGCCGGTCTTTGAGTTGGTTTATCCATTTTCGTACGATCGTTGTATCGATGTCCTTTGGATTTACTTTCGCCCAACGTGGGTAAACATGGGTTTTTATATTGCTTTCATAGCCGTCGAACGTGCTTGGCGCAACTTCTCTGCGTATGAGTTCCTTATATTGTTCGATGTAATATGACATTTGATTCTTTTTTAAATGCTTTGAGTTGGGGAAATGTTTGACCAAGTTAAATTGGTCGAGTTGGATCTCTAACTTGATCAGATCCGCTAGTTTTTGTGCTCTATCAACATTTTCAGGCGTATATGCCCAATCGAGAGTTTCTTTTATTGGTGGTTCATTTGGTACTGGTTTCATCCAGATCCTCATGCTTTTTCCACGTATTTCGAGTCCTGCAGACATAACTAAACCTACAATTAAGTATTTTAATATATTGGGGATATTTTAGAGGTTCGCACCTCCGAGCGGAGGTGCTTTAGAGGTGTGCAATTAGACGAATGGAAGCTCTTCGTCTTCGTTTATGCTATTACGTGAAAGTATTTCATTTTCTAATGAAATACGAAGATAATCGTCTTCAGTTTTGTTGAATAGCCAATGTAAATCCCGATCGTCTAGATCTTTAATCGCCCACCCTCGATACTTTCCATAAAATACATGGGTTGGGTATCTTGCTTTCTCTGAAAATTCATACAACTCTTCAAAAGATGAAATACCAGCTTCATGAATAATGGCAATTAATACAGAAATTGTTGTACGGCAATCACTTAAAGCCGAATGTGCAAACCGCAACTGATGAGCTGTATGACCACGGCTTGAACTCACATAAAGTGCAACTGCAGACAAAGTATGTGAGTCTAACTTAGGCCAGAGAAAACGGGATATAGCTAATGTACAAATAGCTTTAATACCACTTGTCATAGTGCCTGCTCGATTGACTGCAGCAATATCGTAATCAATATTATGTCCAATCAAATACTTAATATTTAAATTTTTTGGAAATTTAAATGCTGTATAAGGCAGGCATTTAACCAGATCTTCATCCACAATATGATGTACTGCCATTGCACCAAAACTAATGGGTTCACTTGGCTTGAAGCGTTCTTCAAATTTAAATGCTTCTCCGATTATTAACTCAGGATATGCTGTAAAACTTGGTGAAATCTTGGCTCTTTCCAGAAAATTTCTATCAAGTGTAATTCCTGCAGCTTCAATGATGTCGCCATGTAATTTATGCGTTTCCGTATCAAAAATTAATGCTGTCATGATCATTCCATCCATTGCACACAATTTTGAGTCATGCATCGAGCAGATATATGACCATTCACTGCAGAAATTTGATAACTCAAAATTCCTGAATTACAGATTGGGCATAACATTTCGGCACCAAATGTTAATTGAGGTTTTTTGGTTCCATGTTTATCGGTAATTGCCTGACGAGCTTTAATAATATTTTGAAAATCCATCATGCCACCTGTAATTTATTTTGATCTATGAAACGATTTAACTTTTTGATTCCATCTAACCCATCTTTACGGATTATTTTTTTCACAAAATTAAATTCTTTTAAGCAGTTATAGTCTGTAAAGCCTGTGATACAGGTCAGCTTTGCATCACTTCGTACTCGTTCAAAACCTACAGGAACATCGGCAAGTAAAATTTCGTTGAGTTCAGCATTGATTCCTTTCCAACGTGTTTTTAAACCATGTCCACGATCTACAGCCAAAGCACTTCCAAACTTAAACTCGTTAAACGACATTTTTGGCATTTGAAATTGCACAGGAACCGTCATCACTTGATCGGTTTCAATATTGTAGTAATGACTGTCTACACCGAGATGCCACTCTTGTTCCAAAGGAATAAGAATATTTTTAAGGCAGATAATCAAATCACCATGATATACAGAATATGCAATGTGCTCTGGAGTCATTTCAGCATCTTTTAAGCCTGCTTCGACTCGATATTCCTCTACAACTTGATTTACTTCATCAACACAAAAAGACATGCTAAGTGTATAAGGTCCTGCCACAGCTATTTGCTGTTTAACTTGGGTTTCTGCATCACGTTTGGCTTTGAGTCCTAAAAATTTATTTCTTTTCATTGGTTTTCTCCAATCAAATAAATAAATGAGCTCATACAAATTGAAGCAATCAGGTTGATGAACATTGCGTTTTTAAAATTAAAGTTCATGCTGATTGTTCCTGATCGTAACTCGCCAATGCATCTGCACATGCTTCTTCTGGTGTTGAACCTTGTCCACGTAATAAAACTTTTCGATTTGGATCTTGTTCACGTTGATTACTGCAAATCCATACCATCCAATCTGTATAACGTGTGAACGCAAGTTCAAAATAGCAGTAATGATTTGTTTGAAGCATTTCTGTATGAATAGCCATAACTTTTGATAAATTGGTTTGTTCAGTCATGATTTAACCCTCAACCCTTGGTTGTTGATCTAATTCACAACGGCATTTCCCAATACGAGAATATTCAATTGGTCCTGGTGCATCGATAGGTGTCACTCCAAAACGGTAAAGGTCATATAGCTTATTACCTGATTTCACCTGAATATCATCACCTGTTATTTTGGTGATAATTCCTCTGTAAGCTTTTTGATTTACACTTACTAATCCTCCCCCTAATTGCTTAACCTGCTGTTGCATGAAGTTGACTTCATCATCGACTTTATAAGACTCAAAGTCTGGAAGAATTAAGCCACCACACTTACAGTGGTATTTTGAAATTTCTGCTTCTGCAGTTTGTACGTTAGAATCGTTTTGCATAATTGCTCTCCGGTGATTGTGTGACACATACAGAAGTGACCGCTTCTGTATGTGTGCTTTACTTAATGTTTAAATGGGAAGTCGGAAAAAATAGAATTTGATTTTTTCTCAGAAAAAAGTGCTGCTAAAAGAAGCATTTTTAAAAGTTCATTTGGCATTTCATCTTTTTTTCTTTCTTTTTCAGTTTTTTGCTCTTCAGTGATTTCTGGCAAATTTAATTGCGGATATAGTTCATCCGAATAAGCCCACTGGTGGATCTTATGCACTTTGATATCCCCACGGCTTGTATGCCATGCTTCACATTTTGCGCAGTACTCCACACCAGACATAATTTCTTTATCTTTAAAGATGACTGTCACATCTCTATCCACTTCGGGGATTTGAAATGAATCTTTGAATATTGGGTTTATTTTTGGCTCTACAGGGATCGCTTCAATCGTGACTTTAAAATGATTTGAACTTGATTCCTTTAATACGTTGTCAACGAATTCATAAAGATTATTTAAATTACTTCTCGAATTTCCAACTTCAACTGGATATCCAAAAATTTTAAGTAATTCTTCACGTTTAATTTTTTCTTTACTGAAAGCCTTGCTTGGCAATTGCTCCACGATAGATTTGTCTAATACAGCTATGGCTTGCATGCCAAAATTTGATGTGATCTTTAGGTTATACATAGTGTTTTCCTTTAAAAATGGGATTAGTCCCGTTGTGATGTTGGTTTTTCAAATATCCAACAGCGTTTTGTTGAACTGGTTAATTTGCTTTGTATAGCTTTGTTCGCTTCGATAAAGCGGTAATGCATACTGTGACGTAAGGCATTTTGTAATTCATTTATTTCAGGCAATTGGTACCTGTAATCTGCAGCGACTCTATATAAATGAGCAAAGTTGATAGCGAATCGATCTGGTTTGTTTGAATGATTGACCACACTTTCATGATGTTCGACTTTTTTAATTGAAGATTCCATTTCTTCAATGGTGTTCCAGAAGTTTTGAACAATGACTGGATCTGACTTGAGTACCTTATCTCGGTTTTGCGCCATGATTAAAAATTCTGCATGGACTTGTTTTTGGATCTGTACTGGTACTTCAATGACATAGCGACACATGGCATCAAATAAAGACATGAGTTGAGCATGGTTGTGAACGATTCGAGAACTTTGAATATTGTGTTGTTCCTGGTGCAACATCGCATCGTATTTTTCATAGCCAATGTTATAAGCTTCTAAAATATCTTTCTCTTTACTTAAACAATCTAAAATAAACTGGCTAACGTTTTCGGGTTCGTATTTAGATAAGTTTCGGGAAGCGTATAAACTCGCTTTACTCAATTGATCTTTAAAAAATTTGACGTGAACAATACGTCCCATAATTGCCTCTGAAGCAAGTACTTCAGCGTTTTGGCTGATAATGAGTGTTCCCATAAATGGTGGTTCATAGGTTTCATTGCCCCCATTCTTGACACCCATTGCCCCTAGTGATCCCCCATCAAACATGGTTTTACACATATCCCAATTAAACTGTTTAGATGCACTTTCACCTTGTCGATCGGACTCAATGAAAACCACAGGGAAGTTAGAAACTTGGCGTAATGTTCTGGTTAGACCGGCTTTGGATGTTTTGGTTGGATCTACCCCCTCATAATTGATACGTCCGAATAATTTCCATAAGAATTGAATAAGTGTGGATTTCCCTGTTCCTGGTTCTCCGACTAGCTCTAAAAATGGAAAGGATTTGTGGGTTCTACGGATCTGTTGCGCATACAAACTTCCAAAAAATGCCGTCAAACCGATTAAACCTTTCACACCATAGGCATCTATCAAGTCTGTAACCCAATTTTTGTTATATTCGTTTTGTTGAGCATTGATAGATAAAGAAAATGGCGAATTACATTTTAGATTTACATGACGAGGAAGTTCGAAGTACTCCTCTTTGTTGATTGTGTATTGCTTGCCAGATTGATATGCAATATCACCCAAAACATACGTTTTGTGGCTACAGTGGTAACCTAAATAATTGATTAATTGAACACGTTTGATGTCGGTTAATTCACGTTCAAGAAAAGCGTCCAATTGCGTACTATTTCCTTTGTAGAATTTACCTGGTGCAATATGCAATAAACGTTTTTTAAACTCGGATGCCGATGCAATATGTGATGCACTAAATGTATTTTTTATTGTTTTAGCGCCTCGAGGGAAATCGATCTGGAAAAAATAGTCGGCTTCGTCGATTTCTTCCATGTATTGGTAATACAAACCACGAGGTCGACAGTCCATAATCAGTTTTGCTTCAGAAGCACTTTCTAGGGCTTTTTCACGACGCTCACTGCTTGCCAGTTCTTTTTCTTCTTGTGCCCAATCTTCGTTGTCATTTGGTTCCCGATCGATGTCTTTCATGTAGTCATCATATTTGTCCATGTCTAATTTGAACCAAAAGACTTGATTATTAAAATCAAATGGGAAAGATTTTGTCCCATAGCGCTTGTAGATAAGTGTGCCTTTATCCACAGCCGATTTCGCTGTGATCAGTGCGCCATAATATTTATAGGTTTCGAGTTCGGTAAAATTAAGTCGGTTTTGCTTGTAAAGATCATTCCAATCCTGTTTTTTACGACTTGATGGTGGCAAGGCTGCTTCACATTCAAAGCCGTCTGCTTCAGCTAAAGCTATATTTTTTAAAATACCATCATGACCGGCTTTATCATTATCAAATGCCCATACCAACTTTGGTAATGGGATTTCTGCTTCAGTACATTTTTGTGCAATACGATTTAAAAAGATCGAAGGATAGTTGTTACAGCTTAAAGCTGAAAAACTGGTAATTCCTGAAAGCCACAATGCGATGGTGTCAAATATACCCTCGGTGATCCATATTTCTTTAGATTCTAAGTAATTGGTATTTGGTGTCATCCAAGCATGTCCACCAGATGCCCACTCTTCCTTAAATGTTGTTTTGGGTAATACTTCTTGTTGATCTAATACACGTTGCCACCAACCATGATTGCCCTCTTCATCTGTAATGGGAAATCGTAAAGTGATTGATGTGGTTTTTTTAGGTTTATAACGGGTAATAAGTTCTTGTGTATATAAGCCTTTTAATTGCTCAAGTGGGAAGCCTCGGCTTTCAACTAAATAAGCATTTACTGTGCGTAAAGGATCCTGTGGCGTAGGTTCAAATCGTTTTTCCCATTTTTCAAACAAATCTGGAAATAAATCACGAATGTGGTTTTCATGACCACATTCGTTTTTACGTGGGCAGAAAATTACCCACGGTTCGTCAGCAAAAGCCCATGCCGAAGCTTCTTTGTGATTACAGTCAGGACATCTACCACGCAGTTTATTATTACTCTTAGCTTTAAAACCATATTGGTTTTCTAGTCTGTCTAAAATTAAAGCCTGAGTCTCTGGAAACATCATTTAATAAACTACCTAAAATAAATGCCGTGAATTTTTGATTTCTTGCCCTGCTAATTTGTAAAGAACTTTTTTAATTCTTTGTTTAGCTAGGTATTCCATCGTTTCTGCTTCAGTTGCAAAACCATGTAACTGTTGCACTTCCTTTATAATTTCTTTCTCTTTGTCGCTGAGTACGATTTCTTGTGTGGGCATAGCTTCAGCTCCTTGAAAGGTGATCCGATGCGCCTTTTTTTAAGAATTCGTCTAAATTAAAGTCTTGTTGAATATCTTCTGCGATCAATGTGGCGAGTGCCTGTTTCATTACAAGCTGTCTCATGATCACACCAGGATTAATTCCAGTTAATTTAGATATGATTTGAATTAACTGTGCTTCATCATCGGTTAGATTGAGGTTGTAACGGTTATCTCGTTTTTGCTTTTTTAAAGACATAAGATTTAGCCCTCTATCTGTTTGCTATTTTTCTTTTGATTGCCCTTACCTTGAAAATATGTTTGAGCAATTACATGGGAACGACTAGAACCTGTTGCTTCAACGGTTTCGTCGATTTGATCGACTTCATCTTTTGGCAAATAAACGATGCATTGAACACGCCCACCACCAATTTTTTTGGACCGTGTTCGACTGGTTTGTGGTGATTCGGTTTTTTGAGGTGAAATATTCGATCTCATAGATTATCCTAACGGTTATAGTGATGTGCTATGACTCACTATAGCATAAATATTTAGTCTTTCAATAGATAAAGGTGACAAATATGTCCGTAGTTCATGATGAGCCATCAACGGTCATTGCAAAAAGATTTAAAGAGGAAATGGAACGGAATCATTTCAAAGCAAAAACGATGAGCCGTGAGATAGGAGCGCATGAAAATACGCTAGGCAACTATATACGGACTGAAAAAGTACCCGATCAATGGGTTTATTTGGCAAATCTTCATCAACAAGGTATTGATATTCGTTATGTTTTGTTGGGAATAGACCCTGATTACTCAGGTCTAACTAGCGAAGAAAGTTTGTTATTGAAAGCCTATAGACAGTTAAGTCCTGAGGCTCAGGAAGCTTTACTCGGTATTAGTACGGTGATGGCGAAAGAAAGGGAGTGATAGAATGTTTAAAAAGTAAAAAGCCCATTTTGCAATGGGCTTTTTTTGTTATTCGTCAAATACAGTTTGAACGCCTTTAAGTTTTTCCTCTAGATCCAATAATTTATAAATCAGATCATTTTTTTGATAAATGACATCTCTATTATCAGATCCTGTCTCGAGAGAATTTCTCCAAACACGAATTGAACTTAAAGTCATATCTAATAAAAGCTCGGCGTCTATTGAGTTTTTATCCATATTATCACCTGTGGCAATTTGATTTAATTGAAATTGCCAGACTGTAACCCTTTCTTTGTTCCAGATTGGGCTGGTGAGTATATGTACTCCATTGAATTTTGGGTAAATTAAATCATTTAGTGATTCTTTTAAAAGGTTTATATCGATAAGTTTGTCTAAATGATCAGTTTTTGTTATTTCTTGCATTAAATCATTAATTTGATCGGGAGAAATAGACAAAAAACCTTTCTCTGTATCGTGATTAAACGAAATCTGCGCTTTGACACATTTATCAATCACCGCAAATAATTGCTGGCAAAGAAGCTGGCTTTTTTCGTTTGTGGCTTGAACCCGATCTGCAATCGGTACGTATGGAATAATGCTCTCATTCATTGTTATTCCCCTAAAAATAATATGGAAAATGTAACTGAGAACATGCATAACAGAGAGATGGCTTTAAATATTTTTTGAAATAAAAGTGCATTTTTTCGTTGTTTGAGGCGTTTTTCGTAGGCGACTAAGTCGTAAATTGGCGTGTGTTCAATGATATGGTTATTTTGAATGTATGCAGATAGACGTGCTGGAATTTGTCTTTTCATGATTTATTACTCGTAGGTAAACAATTTCACCTACCACCATCACATTTCCTATGTGTAATGGTGGCAGACCGAACAAGGCTAGGAAAACAGTCCCTACGAGTACTGCCAGCGCGAAGCTGCCCTGTCCGATCTACCATAACAAGTATAGCCGATCAGACAATTTGGCACAAAAAAAGTCGCTTAAGCGACGATCATTTATGCGCTCGTAGAGTAAAAACAAGTTTCCTAGGCTTGTACTCAGATTTTGCTGAGTAAATACATGTTGCTCGATAGTGAGGTGTTATGTCAAGATAGTGATGTACTATTTTTTATAAGATATTGTTTTTTGAGTAAGTTATGGCTGAGACCTCGAACATAAATATTAATTTAATAGAAAAATTTGATAATTTCAAAACAATTTTTTCAGGGCTAAAGGTTAACATTCATCTTTCAGACTTAGAAAGTAAGTATGAATTAAATCTGAAAAAAATTAAAAAACGCATTCCAGAAGAGGCAAAGTTAATATTTATTTTTTTTGATAAAATTAAAAATGCTATAGATTTAAATATAGAGATAATCTCTCTTACATATTATGATAATCTTTTTAATAATGTACATCTCAATAACAGTGATTTGAATGAGCATCTTAAAGATTTATCTATCGAATTCACAGAATTAAACACTACAGTTCATTCATTTCACAGTTCTGCCATATTATTTTCTGATTTTATAGATTCTAATGAATTTGAAAAAAACTATAATTTTAGTATGAGTAAACGTATTAATTCATTAACAAAAACATCGGAGGCATTATTATTTATTTTAGAAAGAATAAGCATAATTTTAAAAAAAATAATATTAATAGTTCACTCCATAAAATATAAATATGTAGATGTTCTAGAAAACATCTACATTGAAAGATTTAAAAATGAATCTGAAATACTTTTCAAAGAGTTTAAAATATCTTCAAGTAAAATTTTAAGTGGTTTTGTTCATGAATCTAAAAGAATAAATTCTGAATTTAAGGCAATAGAGTCAGAATGTGAAAATTTTAAAAAAACAATAAATGACTTTGAAAAGCAAACTGAAGGTTTAATGTTAGAATATACAAATTTCGATAATAGATTGAAAGATATTTCTAATACGCGAACAAATGATATTCAATTTTTACTAGAAGAAAAGCTAGGAACACTCGAAAAAATTAATAGTAGCAAAATTGAGGAGATTGATAATTCATATCAAAATGCAAAATCAAACTTTGCCGATTTTACTAAATTAGTTGAAATGTCAGGAAATTATGTTTTAACGGATAACTATAAAAAAAAATCAGTCGAAGAAAAAGACTCATATAGATTTTATAGTTGGATAACAATGGGTTCAATTTTTTTGGCAATTTTAACTACTATTATAATCATTGCATTACCGATATATGAATTCTGGGGATTAATTCCACAACCAGATACAAACTATTTCACAATTTTAGCTAGATTAACTATTTCACTTATGTTTTTTGTTTTGGCAGTCTATGCTTCAAAATTATCGGCTAAACACTACGAATGTTATCAAGAAAACCATAGAACTTTCTTACAATTAGCTGCACTTGAACCATTTATGGCACGTATGACACCAGAAGAACAAAAAGAGATAAGAAAAAATTTAATTCCTAGTTATTTTAATCAAGCAAATGACAGTAAATATTCAGCAAAAGGTGATGAAGTTGCAGCTCCGGAATTTGCACGAAATTTAGCTGAAACATTTGTAAATGCTTTTAAGGAAGTTAAAATTAGTCAAAACTCTAACAAATCTGACGAGAATAGATAATCAGAGTTTTGTTGGTTGCGAAATAGTACATAGTTATGTAAAAATACTGATGTACTATTTTTTATAAATAATTGACTTAATGAATAATTTAGAAAGAAAAAAGCTTCCTGTGTGGCTCATCATCGGAATTATTTTTGTACCTATAATTTTTGCATGGTTTACTTTAAAACAAGGTTTTAGCAAAAAAGCAAGAATCATAAGTTTTTCATGGATGGTTCTTGGCATTGTGGTATTTGCTCTACTACCTACACCTCCAAAACCAGCTGCAGATGATAGCATCCCTACTCATACAGCCCCGACTAAAATAGAAAAAGACGAAGCTCAAAAAACTGCTGAACCTGACAAAGCGAGAATAGAGTTTCAGGAACAAAATAAGAAGCAATTAGAAGCATTGCGAAATGAAGATCGTCCACAATTTGAAGTGCCTGGTGTCGATTATACCTCCCCTGTTGCTAAAGTTGATCTAACTAATGACCAAGAAATTATTGCTGCAGTTGGTTTACCAGTAGTAGAAAAAGAAAAAGGAACAAACCAAAATGGTGAGCCAATGACCATATATTACTTTAGTGATGATTTGCAGAATGGATTAGATATTACTTTAAGTCGTGAGTTTATCGATGTAGCTTGGAAGTATGATGCTCAAAATCCTAATAAAGCAAATGCAGCATTTGAAGCTGGCCAACAAATTACTCGTGCACTATTTGGTGGTAAAGATGGTTCTGATCTATATGACAAGATTTCAAAAGGCAACAAGATTGATTCTTTAATTTTAAAGGATGGTACCGAAATCAAGAGTGCTCGTTGTGGCGCTATGGTGTGTCGATATCAGGTGTTAAGATAATGAAATTTGTGTATTTATCTAGCTATAGGATTAAAAGTTTTAAGTTCAATCTATCCTTATGGAATAAAGAAAGAATAGTTTCAATATATCAAATTTTAAAAAATACTAGCACATATAATGTCTTATTTAATTATTATGATTTTAAAGACATAACAGAAAATTATTATTTATATAATTTAGATAATCATAAGGATAAAAACTGTATTTTTTGTTTAAAAAGCTCAGGTGAAGTTAGTTTCAATAAATTTCCTCATGTTATTCCATATTTATTAGGAAATAATTTTTTATTGCATCATGAAGAGTGTGATGAATGTAATCATTTTTTTGGGCAAACTCTTGAATGTGAACTTGATAAATACTTAACTCCATATAGAACTCTTAATAAATTAAAAAACAGAGCAGGAAACTTGATTAAAACTGAAATGGGTAAAAATAGAAGTTTTAGGTTTGACCAATCAAGAAATATATTTATAGGAGAGTTACATGAGGATGAAATTTCATTTGATGATGCTTCGAATATCGTAACTTTCAATTTGAATCAGAATAAATACAGTCCAATGCTAGTTTACAAAGCATTAATGAAGATATTTTATGGTCTTTTACCAAGGGAATATTTACCCAAATTTGAAATCCTTAGAAAATGGATAATTAGTAAAGATAATAGTTTTATTCCATTTTCTCCTTTAATGGCTATGAAAACTCGTTTAGACGGATTTAGTACAAGTGTATTAGATGTCATAATTCTGAATAAAGAAACTACAGATTTTGAAGAATTTAAAAAAGAACTTCCACCTAATGAAGATTTTGATTTTATAGCATACTTAAGATTTGGACATATTGTCTTTGAATTCCCAATTTTCACAGACTTAAGTATTTCAAAACTACGATATATGATTGATACTAACTCTTCATCTAAACTAAATCTTCCATACATATATAAGATAGGGTTTCCAACAAATGGAGAATGGATTGATTTTAGCGAAACAGAAAAAGTATCAACCAAAGAGCCAATGTATTTTTCATTTGATAAAAAGATTAAAGAGAAAATAGATTAAGCCCCTATTTTTAAAAATTCTTTTAATCCTGCTAACCACATTTGAGGAGCCTCTGACCAACTTCTTAGGCTATAAGGCTCCTGAATTCCATAATAAGCATTCATAAAGCGTACATGCCAAAAATGATATTTGGCTTCTCGACTATGTTTCCATATAAAAGATGGCTGCATATCATCACGGATATTTTTGTAGAATAGTTCGAAGAGTTGTTCAGGATCATTCGTCATTTTGAATATTTCCTTTAGAAAAACTATTTTCTGTGTCTCTATCCCAAGCCATATTATATTGGCTATAAAAAAGAGAATTTGTAAATGCATATGCAAGTGCATCAATATGATCATTTGATTCATATCTAGGGTATTCATCCATAATCATTCTTAAACGAGGGTGTCTAATCGGTTTAAAAGAGTTTTTATAGAGTTTAAAAGATTGGTAACACGCTCTCCGAACCTTTCGATTTTTCACTTTCTTGATGCGTTTAGGTATAAATGGAAAATCGAGCCAAATATTAAACTCTAATTCAGGAAGCTGTTGATCCAATAAACGTAGAATCAAATATTTCTTTGACTGATAACGTCCACCAAAGATCAATCGATTTAGATTTAGTTGATTATAGATTGGGCTGAAATGGTGAATATTTTTCATATTAATCCCAGCTAGAACTAGATGAAGATCCGCTGTCATAACTACTTGATGAAGTCTCACTTGAATAAGAATTACTAGGATCATTTGAAGAGTGACAATGATTGGAAGTGGTGACATTAGTTGAATCACCATGAAATGATCCTGAAACTTCAATAGGTGTCGATCGACAGCTTTCTTCATTTGATGATGCTGTCATCTGTTGTAATAATTGTTGTTGAAGATAAAGGTCATTTGAATCTGAAATAATAGATCTATTTGTATTGTAAGATCGGGTTGTTGATGAACTTGTTTGGCGTGGTTTTACTGGGCATTGATGATGAGAAAAAAACCAGTAACGTTTTCCACATATTTTACATAGCGCCATAATCGTTTCCTTACAAAAGTCTTGAAAGTAAAAAAATCAAAATAAATGTTCCACAAATCATAGAAACTGCTTGATCAGACATCTTTATGTCTCCTTTGAAAAGTCATGAATTATTTGCCATAAATGGTCAAAATAACTGCTAAAGTCATACAACCGAGAAATAGCAATAATGAAATCAGCCCTCCCAAGTCTTTAGATGGAAAAAGCAAAGCAATAGCTGCAACAAAAATTAAAAAACTTTTCATTTATTTGCCTTATCTTTTAAATATGTTGATATGGAATCTAATTGTTCCGATAGAAATAAAAATAAAATGGTTTGACTAAAACTCAAGAGACTGCCAATCCAAACAACTTCTTTAGAATAGCCAGCTTTCAATCCAGATATAATTGTTATGGTAGAAAGGAACATAGCTATCATTGCAAAACCAGTTAACTTAAATATTTTTTTTAAAATCATGATGATTCCTTTTAGGTTTAATTATTTTTACTGAAGGTAGACTGATTTCAGGATTTTCTAAGGCTGGCGGTGATATTTGGTATTTAATTTCAAGGTGGGCTTGACAGGTAAAACCGCAAAGTACATCACGACACTGAAAATAAATAACTTTAAAAAGTGGATGTTGTTGTTTACTTGACCGAATCATCAACGTGTTTGCCTCACAATGGGGACAAATCATTTTTAGTTTAATTGTGTCCTGTACTCCAGCCACGACAAACCTCAAAGCACAAATAATAATATCATTATAGATAATTCGGTGAAATATTTGTTCTTTTTATCGAATTTTTATAATATTTGCTTGGTTTTTCTGATGTAGAAAAATTTAATGCAAAATCTGAAATGTAAATGCTGTTTTAAGCTATTAGCCAAAACGAGCAAATTTAATCAAATCGAGATTAAATGTCCACGCTGTAAAACGTTAAATAACTTCCAGAGCACCTCGAGTGCCTTACCTATTATCGAAACAGGTAAGATCGATGAGCAACACTTCTGTAATTCCACAATACAATCCTAAGGGTCATAGCTTTTCAGGCTGGCTTGGGGGGAAATCTCAACTTGCACGTACTATTATTGACCTCATGCCTGAACATAAAACTTATGTTGAAGTGTTCGGAGGGGCTGGCTGGGTACTGTTTAAAAAGACTGAATCACCAGTAGAAATCATTAACGATATTAATGACGATCTGATTAATCTGTATAGAATCCTGAAATACCACTTTGAAGCATTTTTAACTGAATTTGAAAATACTTTGTTCTCTCGAACTGTATTTAATGAAATGAAAAAGAATGATCGGGGCTTAACTGATATTCAACGAGCAGCCAAGTTTTATTATATGCTTCGGGCTTCTTTCGGTTGTCAGTTAGACGGTTCTTTTAGCTATAGCCGTGACCGAAAAGCAAGATTAAAACTTGGAGAAGATCTGCGCCAACATCTGCAATCGATTCATACCCGGTTGCAGAATGTCGTAATTGAAAATGCAAGTTATGATTATATGCTGAAGCGTGTAGATGGTCCTGATACTTTGTTTTATTTAGATCCACCATATTGGGATTGTGAGAATGTATATGGGAAAGGAATCTGGTCAAAACAGGATTTTTATGACTTAAAAAATGCGCTGGATAAAATTCAGGGAAAATTTATTTTAAGTTTGAATGATACTCCAGAGATCCGAGCATTGTTTAAAGACTATAAAATTCAACATAAAAAAATTCGTTGGTCAGTCAACAATAAATCTGCACATGAAGATCATAACGGTAATGAACTCATTATCACCAATTTTTAAGCTACAATAATCCCTCAAATGAGGGATTATTTTATGGTTGATGAAAATCTAAAAAAAGGCTGGATTCGAATCAGTAAAGCCGATAGCCAAATGATCGATCTGTATTGTCTAATGGATAACAAAGGAAAAGTAGTCAAAGTCTTTGATTGGGACGGCAACGAAATTAAATTGAATGCCGAAGCCAGAAGCGTTTTCTATAATAACCAATATTGGTCCTATTGAGAGTCATCTTTATCCTTTTCCGCTTGCATGGCTTTGTACTCTCGTATGGCTGCAGTCGTAGCGGTTTGCTTATTTTTATAGAGATAAGTTAAGCGCTTTGGTATTGTTTGATCACCTTGCGTAATTTTTCCTGTATTTTTACCATCCTGATAATACGCCAAGATGCCTGTGTAACTTCCTGAATCTTCATCGATAAGTTCTGAAAGATCATCTGAGTCGGGTAAATAAACTTCAAGTTCGAGATCGGTCGTATAGCCATTGTCTGAAGACAGGGTGTGAACAACTCGTGTCCCTAACCAAACTATATCGTCGATTTCGGATTTTAAGCCAATGAACTGCATTTGCATTTCAGGAATTAATTCAGGTTTGCCATAGGCGAGTTTATAACTGAATGTTGCTGACTTGGATTTGATGCGATTGTATTCAGCTTGGGCAATACGTTTTGCGGATTTTTCATCTCTTTGGATATTACGAAGTTCTCGAGTGTTTTCATCTGACATGCCGATGGTGACTTTTTGGCGTTTGGCTTTGTCGTTGTCATAATAATAAACCGTTACTCCACTGACCTCATCTGCCCCGTCTGTATCCGCCCAACGATGAGAATCTCCCATTGCCCGTGTAATAA
This sequence comes from Acinetobacter sp. B-6, assembly GCF_056930735.1. Taxonomy (NCBI): domain Bacteria; kingdom Pseudomonadati; phylum Pseudomonadota; class Gammaproteobacteria; order Moraxellales; family Moraxellaceae; genus Acinetobacter; species Acinetobacter sp. B-6. The sequence continues at coordinate 19,155 of NZ_JBXPBY010000012.1, forward strand.
AAAACATGGGGAGATCCAGTCCAGTGATTGTTTTGCCCTCGCCCTTAGGCATAAACAATAAATGTCCATTTTTTACGGTCGCAATAGCATCGTGTTCGTCGGCAATACGGGTGATTAAGTTTGCATCTGATTCGTTTTGGTCTATATGCGCCAGTGTGATCTGCCCGAGTTGATCATTGATCATGGCTTTCAGTTGATGTTCTGTTGCTACTGTATTGATAATATCTGCAATGGTTTTGTTGTCAAAACTGCGTTCTTTTTTCTTTTTAAATGTTGCTTTGAGATCTGCAGCCTCACCCCGAATTGTAAGTACATCGGGAACCCCTGAGTATTCACGTTCTTTGACTTTATATTTGCCCTTGTAGACCAAGCCTTGATTGCTCCAACCGATAGAAACATCAAGTTCGGCACCTTTAGGTGGGATCATTAAAGTTCCGTCATGATCTGACAGTTCAATTTCGACTGAATCTGATTCTATGCCCCGATTATCGGTAATATTGAGCCGAATTAACCTGGTCTGAATTTTCTCACTGATATCCAAACCGTTGACCAAAATTTTAAAGATGGCATGAGGATAATTGTCATCCAATTGTCCCGATACATTTGAAATTGTGTTCTTCGCCAAGCTTGTCAAAGACATTATAAAAATCTCCCTGCGACAGTCCCAACAACATTAGAAATAATGCTTCCAGCCGACTTGGTTTTCTTTAAAGTTAAACTGAACTCAATTTTTCGGGGGGTACCATTTCTATAAAAATATGTCTGCGTTTCACTCAAGCTATCGATTACCCATGAGCCATAGATTTTCCCGTTGCCTGCAATCAATGGAAAGGATTTGCCTGTATCCCCCATCAAGCGTAAAGCGGTTAATGAGATTTGAGATCCAAACTCGGGAACTATTGAACCGTCAAGTGTAAGCACATCTTCGCCTTTGCCTGTGAACTGATAAGCTGGCATATCACCGACTCGATTGTTCGATGCATGATTCCAACTATTATTGCGTTGCAAGCTTTGATATGTGGCTGTTGGTATAGAGAATACAAACATGCCTAAAATCATCATCATATTTTTTAATCCTGGTCACGGTAGTTTGAACGAATACGGGTGGCTTTCTCCCGATCACGACGATCAAGTACGTTTTCAATCATGCTCTGGATCTGGCGAATATCTTGTCCTGGTGCAACATTAAAATTCATGGTGATCGTATCGCCTTGAACTACTACGCTTCCAGAACTTGATCCAGCCAGCATTGGTGCTGACTTAATTTTTCCAAGTGCTGGGGCGACATCAACTTTTTGTAATAACTCGGCATCGGGTTTAAATATGCTGACGACATCGGCAAACTTGGCTTTTAGGTTTGGAAATGCTCGATCTAAGCCGACATTTAAGCCAGACATGATATGACCGCCCAAGCCTGCCATTACACGGCTTGGGGAATGGATATCCATTGTTTTTCGCATAAAGTCGGGCATCCAACCATTAATCGTAGCCCAAAGCGATTTTAGTTTTTCAAAGCCTGCCTGAATCCCTTTAACCAAGCCATCAATGATCATGCTACCAAAGCCTGTAAACTTGGCAGGCAACTCTATTCCGAACCAAGATAAGACTTTTGCAAATGCTTTATAAAATAATCCTAAAGGCGACCAATTATTGATTATTGAATTTAAGATATTAATACCATTTGAAAAGGCATTTTTTACTTCACTCATTCGCCCAGAAAACCACTGACCAATTGGGGCAAAAATAGCTGAAATATGTGTCCATACACTACTAAAAAAGGCTTTGATCGGTTCCCAATTGGCAATAATTAAACGTGGGATACCAATAATCGGAACAAGTAAGTTTAAAATCGGGTTTTCTGCAAAGGTTTGATCGATGCTTTGAATAATGCCTTTTATAAATGAAACACCTGTGTTAAATGCATTTTTTACACCATTCCAAAGATTGATAAAAAACGCTTTAATCGGTCCCCAATTTTTATAAATGAAATATGCTGCCAATCCAATTACTGTTACTAATCGACCAATCGGGGTCATAGAAAGTGCTCGACCTACCCATAGGAAAACACGACCGACCCCAAATACTGCAGTTCTTAATATTCCGAATACAGACGGTAATTTACTGAATACTTTTGAGAATACTGTCGTTGTTCCACTCAATGTCCCCATGATTAAACGCATACTAAGTAAGCCTAATATCAGTGGGGAAAAGATAGCCAAAGCACCACCGATGGCGACCAGGCTAACCGCTATTACAATTAACCCTGTACCTAGCATTTTTGCCAAGGTTGGATTGCGTTCCATCCAACCTGTAAACGTCGCCAATGCACCTGTTGCCATTTCAATGGCTTTGGTATAAATCGGTAAAATGGTTTGTCCAAAGCGTAAATATGCATCATGAAGTTTGGCTTTTGCTTCGAGTTCTTTACCTGTCGTGGTTCCCTTTGCCCGATCGCTTAATTGATCAATGTTTTCAGCACCAGCATTTAATTTAGCATTTTTATGGATCTGGTCACGTTGCTGATACATTTGGGCAAATAAGTTTGATGCAGTTCGGTTAGAAAAAATGCTCCCGATTGCATCGATGACATCACCCTCTTTGGTAATGCCTTTAGCATTTAAAGCAGGAACTAAAACCTGTTCCATCCAAGCGAATTGATCTTTTTTAAACAGATCTGCGCCTTTAATTGCCCCAATATCTAGATATGATAAATCACCTGTTTTATTGTGTTTAACCTTTGTTGGATCTCCAATCAATCCAAACTTATCCAAATTCCCCATTGCTCGTTGCGTTGTTCGACCTTGGTACAAGTTTTGATAAGCAGACATCATGGCGGTACCGACACGGAATCCCCCCATTTCTTGAACAAGCGGTTCCATCTTGTAGTAAAAGGCTTTGTTGTCCATGCCTTTGGCTGCGATACCGCCTGTTTTAATCACATTGAGCCATTCTTCAGCTTGAACACGTCCACCTGTTGCGGTAATCACCTGTTGAATAATATTGGCTTGTTCTTTAAAAGCAGAATCGCTTTTTAAGCCGTTACGCATTTCAATGACTTTGAGCATGTCCATGAATTTTTTTTCATTTTCTGCCCCTGCTTCGTTTCCGTACATGGCTTCATTGGCAAATTTCATTTTCGCCAACATCGGTGCAACCATTTTTGCGTGATGGACATCTGCGAATGCAGTAACACCATCTAAGACCAGATTCATATTGTCTAGAGTTGATGTACCAAAGGTTTTCATCGCTTTAGCATATTTTGTTGCTTCTTTTGTTGCTTCTTTGCCTAGACCTAAAGAACCAATTTTGTTTTGAGCAATATCCATGCTCTTATTTTCTTCGATCGGTTTGCGCATGGAATAAGCAATTCCTGCCCCTGTAGCCACTGCCCCGACCCCATACATGCTGGCTGTTCTTAGTTGCCCTGCATGACGTTGATAGTTTTGCTGGAGTTGAGCCATCCTTTTAAGCCGTTGCTCTTGCTCACGCATGGACTGATTGGCTTGATTGAGTCGTGTTCGTAATCTTTGCTGATGTTCTGCAAGCCGATTGGTAGAAAGCCCTGAATTGTTCATTTCTGTACGCATACGTTGCAGTTCGATGCGGTTGCGTTCGTATTCCTGTTTTAACTTTTTGGCTTTGGCTGTTGCTTTATCAAATTCCCTGGTCAAGTCTGCAGATGGATTTGCTTTCATCTGTTGACGTAAATTTTTGATATGGTTTTGTAGATCCTGCATTGATTTTGCTTGATCTTGAACAGCCTTCTTTTGCTTTTGGTAGCCGTCTATTTTTTTCTGTTGATCATTTAATGCTTTAATTTCGTTTCTCGTTTTTTTTAAAGCATTACTGGCAGCATTACTGCTACCAATAATCATTTTAAGTGCAGGGCTTAATGTATTTTTAGCCCCGAAAATCACTTCTAATTTTAACTTATTACTCATCATCCGCCCCATTCCGCTCAATGGCTTTCTGGTGCCATTCCATCAATTCACTGAGTGACATATCTGTAAACGCCTGCGGTTGCCAGTGAAAAACAACCGCAATATTGGCGATGGCATCTTCTATTGTTGGAGTGCAATTTCCGCACGTACTGATTTCGTCTGCAAAAAACCAATGATGACCGCCCCCATCTGAATGATGTCGACAGGATCCACAAGCGTATCGAGTTGTTGTTTAGTTAATGTTGGGTTGGTTGTACACAAAGGTAATAAAGTACAAATGGAGTTGACATCACCATTCAAGATGTCTGCAATACGCACTTTTCGCAAAGCAGGCACACTCGGTTTACGCACTTCAACCGAAGTGATTTCTGTATTGCCAACTTTGAATGGAGAGTCTAGCTCTACAACTTCCATATCAGGCTGGATGGCTTGTAAGTTTTGAATCTGTTCAGAAGTTTGTTCTGTTTTTTGAGTTTGCATAGCAAATTCCTTAAATAAATTTGATGTAAAAAAACCTCCTGCAGTACGAAACTACAGAAGGGTAGGAAAAACTAAATACCTATGTTTTTACGATGCTCGGCAAGCATGTCGACACCCTTCACTTTTTCAATCATGTTCGGAATATCGATTTCGATGTATTCCTGGCCATCGATGGTGATTTTTAAATATGACCAGATGGTTTTGATTGAAAGTTCAGTGTCATCGCCTGCTTTGGCGTTACCAAGATCAATTTCCTCATGACGTCCACGCACTACGATTTCGAGTGCAGTGGTTTCACCTGTATCGTCACGTTGATAAGATCCAGCAAAACGCAAACCTAATGCGCTCACTGTTGCAGCACCATATTGACCAATGACCAATGGATCGATACCGCCAAGCTTCCAAGCGAATTCGATCATGTCATCTGACAGACCAGCATCCCACTTGATGTTTCCACTCATGCCACCGCCTCGCCAGTCCTCAAACTTACGACCGAGCTTTGGCAAAGTCACTTCACCTGTTTCACCAAGATACGAATTACCTTCGTTAAACAGGTTCATCTTTTTTAATTTTTTAGGTAAAGCCATGATATATGTCCTGTTTATGAAGTCATACGAGAGGCAAATTCAGTTAAGTATTTGTCCGTGATACGTTGACGAAGCGTTAAATCTTCAAGCGGTGGAACTGGGCAATAATCATAATCCAGTCTTAATTGACCATTTTTCAAAGTCTCTTTACTGTTTGCGTCTGGATCGAACCAGCACTCAGCGTCAATGATGTAACCTTGAGTTTTTAGATCTCGGAATTTGGCATTAATCCCCTCAACAATATCCTTGGCCAAAGTCGGATGAAGTGGTTTGTCGACTGCCCACATGTGCCCCTCTGCCATCGTGTCTGAGATCACTTGAGCGGTACGTGTATAGTTTTCAAACTGGAATAATGGATCTTCCGAACATGTACGAGAACCCCATAGACGGTATCCGTCACGTTGAATCAATGTGGTGATTTCATTGGAGTTGAGATAGCCAGCATCGGTGTCCATACTTTGTAGTTCCCAAGACACATCTTTTGAAATGCCTGTGACGCCATTGACTGGAACATTTGATATTGTTTTGTGCCAACCGATATCATTATCAATTTTTGCTCGTAAGCCTAAAGCCCGTGCTGTAGCTTCAAATGTGGTTGTGTTTGATGTTGCTGTGTCCCAGCCTAAGAAATCAGGATAAATCAGCATCGTTTCACGAGAACCAATTGAATCTCGATACGCTGCAGCTTCTTCTTTGGTTTCAGAGCCATAGGCTGACAAGTAGTTAAAGGCTTTAAGCTTAGGTGCAAGTGCACCGAATGCCGTCGCAACTTCAGGAAAATCGAGTCCTGGTGCACCTAAAATTCGTGGTTTAACTTTTAAGTGTTGTTCAGCAGTGAGTAAGGCTTTCATGCCTGTATATTTGCCGTTGACTTGCCCACCAATTACAGCCGTTTTTTGTTCAGCTTCTTCGGTTTTTTGAGCAACTCGAACAACAACAACGACAGCTTTGGTTTGGTCAACAATGGCTTGTAATGAGCGTGCCAGTGTACCTTTTTCGCCTGCTTTTTCGATTGAACCTTGTATGTCTGTAATCAGTACAGCCGTATCTAGTGGAAAAACTAAAGGATCTGCATCTTCAGCTGTGGCAATCATACCAATGACAGAAGTTGATACAGTCCGAATTGGACGTGAGCCGTTGTTTATTTCTAAAACTCGGACTCCATGAAAATAATCTGTAGCCATATAAAAAGCCTGTGATCTGTTGTTTTGTATTCAGATCACAGGCTTACAAATTGTGTGTTATACCGCTATTTTTTGCCGTTGTAGTGGTGATGTTTACAACTTAATTAAGCACTAAAAAGTTAAAGCTTGTTTCCATAGCTCATTAATTTTCTTGTCATCTAATTCCAATATATCTGCCATAACTTTTAAGCTTGTGCTTGTTCTCTCGAAGATTTGAGCATCTTCCCATTCAATCTGGATTATTTGTCGTTGCTTTAAATCATCGATACTTTTGATTTTTTCCTCAATATATGAGAGATCAAAGTCATTTTGAACTAATGCTAAACGGAACTGCCTTCTTGTTAAAGGCGGTAATATAGCTATTTCGTCACTGATAATTTTTTCTTCTGTTCGTTGGTCTACCCAAGTATTATCTGACCATGTTTCATAAATTGAGTTAGGTTTAAGCAATGTAAACCCATCTTTAATATCACCCACATAATCGATTTTGACTTCACTTTGATCAATAATGTTGTAAGCGGTCATATTGCGATAATCATTTACAATAGACCATTTTTGGGCACTTAAATCAAAAACTGCAATTTTAGACTTAGGGATTTTCGGCGGTTTAATGTCCGTGCTATTTGCAGCAAGCCCAGTATCTTTTAACCATTTATATTCAAATGAACCACAAAAAATCATATCTGAATCATAAGAATAGACTGTAACGACTTGATCTTTTTCTGAAAACTTAATACTCATAATTAAATCGCTCTAACAATATAATTGAATGCAATGTTACGTGGTCGAATTTCGTTTGCTACTGGAACTTGGCGCGAAGCATCTAATCCGTAAACTGTTTGTCTAAATCGTGAACCTTCTTGACCATCATTACTTTTATAAGATTCATAAAAAACGCCACTACTATAATCATTAGCACCGCCACCCACAGTGCCTGTAATATTACGCATAGCATCACCTTGCCAAGTTCTTAAACCACGACCTGCATCCACACCTCGCCCAGCATCCCAACCACGAATAAACTCACCGCGCATGTCAGGTAAATAAGCCCCATAGACTGAATAAAGAATTGGATAACTGGATTGAGAAATTGCTTGCCCCATCATTGCGATGTAACCTGTAGGAATGGCATCTCCAGCAAATGGAATGGGAGAAACTTCAGCAACATGGCTGTCGAGGACTCGCCAAGGCGTAAATGCACCTTTCCCACCCCAACTTTGACGCACCGCTACAGATCCATTCAGGCTGTCATTATGTGAATAATAAGTTTGATGGATTGTATTTCCTGAAACTCTTACTTCTAAAATGCCATATGGATAAAGACCTAAAATATTCACATCTGCAACTAGATAAAAACCATCACTGATCGCATCATTAATACTTGATGTATTTACATTACCTAAATAACGCATAGGTGCTGTAATATTAATATCGCCCGTACCATCAAAAAGTACATTATTGATATTTCTTGCATTTTGTAACTTATTTGCTGATGGTGCTATTCCTTCAGTATTTCCCGTTCCTCCATTTTGGACCAAAAGTGGAACAATGCCTTGAGGAGAGTAACACCCCCAAGCTTCACCATGTAAATATAAATACCGACCTGAAATTCCGTGAAAAATATTCAATTCATTACTTGAACTATAAAAGCCTTTTGCAGTTTGAATTAGACCTTTAGAATAAATCCCAAACTCAGGTATTTTGTCTGCATCTGAATAGTTATTTGAAGCAAGTAAACCACCAGTTAATAATCTTTTAGCAGTATTTTCATCATTTGAAGTAAACCAAAAGTCACCTTCACATCTAAACTTTTGTGCATATATTTGCCCAGTAACTTGAATATCACCATTAAACTTACTGGTTCCTTTAAATATCTGGTCTTCGGTAAATGCTATTTCTTTCCAAGATGTCCACCATCCATTATAAAACCGTCTAATGAAAGTGCGATTTGTGCTGTATTCAGTAAATGTTTGCTTTGTACCTGCATGGCGCTCAACAAAGAGTGAAAAAGCATATGGTGTGGGTAAATTTAACATAGTTATAGCTTCAGCATCTGCATCACACCAATACAGTCCTGGCTCTTGATAATTATTTAAATCACCACTGGATATTTTTGTTGATTTTGACAATTTAGTATCAAATAAGGTTTTGCCTTGTGCTGCAGTGAGTGCTTCAGTTGTAGACGTACTGGTTAGTGTATTGTTTAGTTGTACAGCTCCTTGCGTTGTCGTTGACGCTGAAGGCAAAATTCTATTGCCGGCACTTGTAATTCGCCCTTTTTGATCAACAGTGAAAACGGGAATTTGTAATGAGTTCGCTCCATAAGTCCCGGCACTGGTATTTGCCACTGCCAATACCATATTGATAGTTACATTAGATGTTCCATCAAAATAAGTTGTACCATTTGCATCGCCTGCAATCGTGATATTTCTGGCAATCTGTAATTTAGAAGCAGTAGCTGCATTTCCAGTTATATTTGAATCTGTATATGCAAGTTCTTTTTTTATTAGGTTATCTACACTACCATTCTGACGCACTACGCAATTTATAATTTTTGTCTTACCAGTCAGTACATCACAAGCAATCATGAATGTACCACCTTCAGAAAAAGATGATACTAGTCCTGTTGAATACTGAGTAAAAAACTTTCCTGCGCCATTATCAAAAAATGCTTTCGATTTTCCTGAAAAATGTTTAACAAAGTCTTGATCATTTGTGTAGGCTGTCAATTCTGTTTGTAATTGTTTTGCCTCTGCAACCAATGGTTGTGGATCTAGTTCACTATAGATCTTGTACCAAGGTGTCCATCCACCAGTATATTGAGAACGAATATATTGAAGTGTACCAGCATCTTTATAAGTCGTTAAACGCTGAATACAGCCAGCAGTTATTTCTACATTCAAAGAAAAAGCTAACTTTGTTGGGCTATTTTTTATCGTTTCTGCAGTAAGATTATAATCGACTAAATAACTTCCTTGAGCTTGGTAATCATTTAAATCAGCATTTTCAGGAATTTTAATAGCCCGATTAAGTTTATTCTCCTCTAAATATTTCCCTTGTTTTGCAGATAAAGGCTTATTAAAGGCATCTGTAGTCAGATTATCTACAATCTCGGCACGTTTAATATAGTTTTCTTCCACCCAAGCCTGAGTAGCATAAATCAATGATTGATCTAAAGTGATCGCTACAACATTGCCATCTCGAATATCAAGGGTGAATTTTAAGCGATATTCTGAAACGCCAGATGGATCTGCAACTTTTTCAAATGGGGCATGCGAACCGTGTGAAATTAATTTTCCATCTGCAATGACCCCCATTTCACGAATCCAAAACCCTCCAATATTTGAGGGAATAATGGTTTCTACAACTATCCAGTTACCTACTGTTGGATGACGTTCATACTTTGTGACCGCTTGCCGATGTACTTCTTTCACTAGAGTTGATCGAGTTTTGGATGGTGTTGGTACTGCACCATTACCATCACCAAAGGCAATGTGGGTGATATTTAATTTAGTATTGGTTGCAATCGCTTTTGCAATTTCTGCATCACCTATCGTTGTGGTGACATTATAGTATTCTGCCATTATTAATTTCTCGGAAGACTTGAATAAGTAAGTGCGGTTTGGTGTACAAGCGTATTCGTTACAATCAACACAGGATTCGATGTAATCGTTAAATTCGCTAAATGGCGCGAGGCTGACTTTGCATCATTGACAAGACGTCTAACTTCATAAAACACTTCTGAACTGAGACTTTTACCAATCAGGTCCAGTTCTAAATTGAATGTTCCTGGTCTAAGATTTGGCGTTGTCTTAAACCATTCAATTAATTTGACTTCATAGCCGAATGGCTCAAGTGCTCGACGAATCGATGTCGCTGTGCCTTTAATTTTGTGCTGTTCTTTGGCATTTTTAATTACTGTACGTTTTAAACTGTCTTGCCAATTGTCATCCCAATAATCAACGGACCTTTGCCATGCAATAAATGGAAGAAATTGCGGAGGAACGTGATCAATATCTTTGATGATACGAATTGATTGAATGTCAAAAGCTTTTTTATTGACTTCAGCTAGATTTCTTTCAAGTTGAGTCGCATTTGGTGGAAGTAATGATTTCATTCTGTACCTCCTATGCTGATATTGACGGAATTGCAATAAGCATGGTGCCAAGTGTCAATTTCAATATCTGCAGTGGGTTGATCGATGATGACTCGACTTATCCCATCGACATGCAATGCAGCATAAATTGCGGATAATCGAATGCTTGATCCATTCTTTTTGACTTGTTCAATGTATTTATTAATCCGAATGTTGGCTGCTTCAAGCATCAAAGAATCTTCAGCATTTTTCCCCATAAACAGTCTGGCTACAATTTGAAATGGGGTGGCTATTGAAGATTTAACAATGGGACGATCACATACAGGACGTACATGTTCAGGATCTAAAGCTTTTTGAACAATATTAATTAACTCGACTGAAGCTTCAGCGTTAAAGCTATCAATCTGTGAAATGATGATGTCCAGCAAATATGGATTTTCTTCAGGTGAATAAACTTTAACACCATAAACACGCCCATCTGAAGACAACGAAAAGAATCGATATGCGTTTGCAGATCCAGCGGTATTCATTGCTTCAAATGACAATAAACAACGTTCTCTAAGTCGTTCATCTGATTCATAAACCGCAGGCAATGGCGGTACGACAGTATTGTTTGCAGGGGTAACAATTAAGCGAATTAAGCCGTATTCAGTCAGTGCTAAATGGTCTAAATCTGCGCCTGTTGCATAAGCCAATAATAATGAACGAGCATCCTCATTACATTTGGCTTTGTAATTGAGTTCTAGAGTCGTATTTTCTTGTAAGAGTTTGACGACTGGATCTGATTCACGGCTAAGAATTAACCGCCATTTCTCCTGGTCTTTTTCTTCATACAAAGCGATGAAATTTTCTTTGCGTTGATTGAACAGCTTTTCATAATCAAGATCGTTAATCAGCTTTGGTTCAGGAAGCTGTGAAAAGTCAACAACACTCATGCTATAGCTCCGAGATAGAACGGTACTTTGAAATTCATTGGATTTCCTGTACTTAAATAAATGGCTGAAATGTCCATCATCAAATTCCCCTCGCCAATTTCTACAGCTTGGATTTGATTGATTTCTATACGATCTTCCCAACGTGTAAATGCGCTATAGAGTGTGCTGTAACACTTTAAAATCAGGACTTCATTCAAAGGGTGATCGATCAAATCGGCTAAACTGGTACCGTACTCTCGACGATGGGTTCGAGATCCGATCGGGGTTGTAGCAATGTCTTCAAGCGACTGCTCTATATGTTGTTGTTCTGTCAAAGTTGAAGCGTCATAACGTGACATCATGGAATTGGCACTCCTGAAGTATCGCCACCAGATTTGACACCCGATGTTTTGTGTTGTTTTAAACTGATATTCCCTGCTTTGACGTCTGCATCTGTACTGAATTCACCTGTTGAATGGCTGCTGCCTTGCACCAATTGGCTACCGCCAACGGTATTATTTCCAGTCATTGCGGTACTACCATTGACTTGAACATTGCCATTTATGGTTGTATTTGCATTGATGGTTAATCCACCTAGTGCAGTGATCACGGCAGTTCCATTGGCTGGTAAAATGACATCTAAAGCATGATTTTTGGTGTCATAAGAAATTGAACAACCATCTGCAAATAATCGAATATTTTTATTGAGATCTTTGGAAATTACGGGATGTGTAAGATTATTTAAGCCACCCAAAACAAAACCGATTTCAAGCACACCGCACGGACTAAAAATAATGACTTCTTCACCAATTGATGGAGGATCCCATGTTTTGTCATCCCCTGCCCTTAAATTGACATAGCGAAGCTGACCCGTTGTGATCTCGCCAGTTTCGACGGTCACAGTCAGGTAAGGTTCAGACGGATTTATAGTCTTGATGGTTCCCAAACGAATCAGGTTTTCAAGACGTCGTAAGATATCTGCATTCATGTCTGCAATCGTGTTGCAGTCATTTGTTTATTTCATGCTTTTGCTGTTGTAGTGGTTATGTTTACAACTCGATTTTTATTTTTTTGAGATGTAGTTGAGCACTTCATTTTCAATCATGTTGATTTCTTCGGGGGTAAAACCTAAAAGTTCACGACGGGCATACTGGACTGTCGGACCATCTTTATCGACTTTACCTCTTAAACCAAAATGGTGAATTTTCGCAATAAATGCCACTCGACCTGTAAAGCCTATAGCGATCCCCTCGGGTGTACGTTCAATACGCATATATTTTGCATTTTTGATGGCATTAAACATTTTATTTTTGATTTTATTTTTCTTGTCCCGGAGACGGAATTTTCGAGGAATATAAGCAGATCCGTCCGGGTTTGTTTGTTTGGTAATTCTTGTTTTTTGAGTTGTTCTAAGTTTTCGGGCAATATCCATTTCAAGCTTACGACGTTCAGCTTCACTGAGTTGATTCAGCATCACGTTTAAATGATCCGTTAAAGCTTGAAGTTCTGCCATTAGAAATATCTCTCTTCAGGTTCTGCCGACATCCATTCAGCCAGTACTTCACCAGTTTTATGATCGATCATTTTATACGGCTGTGGTGGTGTGGCTTTGTCGTATTGTGGCTCATCTGGAAATGTTACTTTCAAATTACCGTCGTCTTGGCGCTTTACAATCACACGCTCGGTTAAAGTAAATGTGAGTGATAAATCGACTGTGTTGTTGTCTAAAATCACCGTTTCAAATTTAAATGCGTCTTCGCTTTTTTCTAAATTTGCTAAAAGTTCATGTTGATTGAATCGAATCCAATCTAGCAAAGGAATCATGACAGCATCCAATTCGCCTGCAAATTCAGTCAAAATAAAATTTAAATCATATACATACTCAAATGACAGTCCGTTTGCCAAGGTACAACGAATATTGCCCTTATCTGTAAAAATAAGCATACGATCAGGATCACGTTGTAATTCTTTTACAGCATTGATCATGTGTGTTTTTAGACTGTCAGGTTTTTTCATAATTGATCCTGCTGAATCTTGATGACCGCATCGACTTGGGCTGCACATAATGAACGTGCAAGCTCAGTCTGCTCCAAAGCAAAAACCAAGTCTTGATTGATGTTGATGATAAAAATTGGTTTAAGGCATGGTGTAAGCATTGGATAAAGTTGCTGAAGTTGTTGTTTTGGGGCTGTTGAACATGCCACGAACAGCATTAGGCACAGGCTGACTAGCCCAAATTTTACTGGTTTCATCATTTGAAAAAATCTCTTTAAGTATGACTTGGCGTTGTCCTGCGCTTGTTTGTATTTCGCTTTGTACTTTCTGTAAATCTGCGATCGCTTGGTTTTGTTTCAACACTTGAGTGCGGATATTTTCAATGTTTTGGTTTTGCGTTTGCAGCTGCTCTTGTTTTTGTATAAGTTGCTGTTCTAGCTGACCGATTTTTTGCTGAATATGGTTGTAATACTGAAAGGCAAAATATAAACAGATCAGCACAAGCAAAGTCAAAATAGGCTTCGCAAAGGGTTTAAGTAAATTCAAAATATTCATGCGCTTTTTTGAACTCCATATATCGGTTCTAGGTGTGCACGCTCTTTGATGAACTTCGCTTCATAACCCAACTTTTTATATGCTGGACCGTTATACAAGCGAAAAACGGTGTCCCAATCTTCTTTTTGTAGTGCTGCCAATAAGCCTTTTTTGGTTTCAATGAATTGGATGAATGCTTCTAACTGTAAGGTTTCAGATGTTTGCATTTGTTCAACAAAATCAAAGACAGATTTATAGCCTAGATCCTGCCAATTTTCGCCCATGATTTGAAATTGTCCCCAAGAACAAGACATCAAGGCGGATTCTTCATGGATATTTTTAGCAAGTGAGAGACGAGTATATTCGGCTTCTTTACCTTTGTATCCACCAGTAACCGTATTGACTAGATTCGGAAAAAGTCTCATTTGTTCATTGGCAAATGCTTTACCTTTGAACTTGACCAGGTACGCATACATTTTATGGCGTTCAAATAAAATTTTTGCTTTTCCATTTGGCAAGAACCCTACACCTTGAGATTCTGTTGCACCAAAAGCACGAATATTAAGTTCAGGAACATTGAGACGCTGTGCTGCTTTTATATAGTCAGAACCCTTTAAGAATTTATCTGTGTTCCCACCTTGTAAGGCAATCCGTGTTTTGTCACCGACTTTGCCATCATCGACAAGTCCAGTTTTTTTCTGAAACTGCATGACCGCATATTCTGTGTTATTACCAAAATCACCGTCAGGGTTCAAAGGCTTTCCATTTAGACCTTTATAGCCTAATCTGATTAATTGCTTCTGTATTGTGATGACAACATCACCCTTTGCACCAAATTTTATAATTGTCATGATGTACTCCAGATCAGTTTTGCTACATTGCCTTTACTTTTCCAAATCAGAACAGCAAGCAGAACTGAAAATATGGCATCCCAAAGTGTCACAGGATCTTTAAAAAATAGAATATGAACACTTTGTCCTAAAAATGCCCCTATCAGAATTGTCGCCAAGATTGAATAACCTTGGCGATGTCTTAGTCCTGTTGCATCAAAGCAGATGATTCTAAATCCGCAAATGAGATAAGCAATCAAAGCTATGATTTGAAAGAATAGTTCAATCATGATGACCCTCCACCACGAAAAATTTTGTTTAGAATGTCAGATAGGCTTGATTGATCTACCCAGACAATAATCTTCAAAATAATGGGTAATGAGAAAATCGAAGCAATCATGCCTGCAGTTGCATCATTTGAAATAAATGTACGTGATGTAACTTCTGGAGAAAGCAAGTAGCCAATGCCTGTTGCTAAAAGCATGGTGACTAAGCGTTGCATCGGCTTTAAATCTTTTCTTGTTGTTGCGAATAATGCTGCACCAAAAACAGCACCCAACAGCGCATTACCATTTACAAAAGGTAAAAGGGAAAATACTGCGCCAAAGGTCACTGCTGTTGTTGCTGTAGGTTCTGCCATTTGTTTTAGTCCCATAAATTAATGGTTTGTTTGGTTTGTGTTGGCGTTTCAATTTCAGGCAGAATGACTTGAGTTCCCATAGGGAGAAATACTCCAAGTGCTGCAAGTTTGGGATTTGCTTCTAAAACCAATTCAACAACACCAGAACTACGTCCGTATTCACGCCAGCATATTGAATCAATGGTGTCGTTTTGAATTGCGATGATGGTTTTGGTCATATCAGCTCCACAATCGTATGGTTTTCACCTAATAATTGCTGGATCGCCCATTGTTTGTTTCGACGATAGTCATCCACAGTCAACTCGGCTTTTTCTGCTTTATTCGCACCCGAATTCGAACTGTCATAGTTGCGATAATTTTCATTAACCTTTGCAGACACACCATTCGAAACTGCAGACAAATACAGGTAATCGGTATCAGGTTCATCATTGATAAACGTTGTTGCTAAATCAGCAAGTGAAGACGCTTTTTCTTTTAAACGACTCAATAGGCGATTTACATCGATGACTTCTTCAATGATGATTTGTTGAAGACGTTGATCTGTAACTGCCCCATCGATGCGCACAATCTCTCGGATTTGATCAAGCTCAATAATCGGATAAAACGAGTCACTTTCGATTTTGATTCCGCTTTTTGATGAATTGCCATTAGCTACAAATCCCATGCTGTCCCCTGCCGTGTTTTCTTTGAATATTTAGTGCATGGGTGGGAACACTGGCTTTAATGTGTATTACTTTGTAATGACATCACCATTGTTCGCCCATGCGGTGCGTGGGCACTCTTATGTTGGAGATTGCTCTCCAGCATTCTGTTCTGTGTTGGTTTCGGTTTTAGGTAATCGATCTGCAAATTTGTCTAACAGTTTATTAATCGATTTTAGATCTCCTAAACCGCCACATTTTTCGTCAAGGTCATAAGCAAAAGTTAAATAAGCCTGCGCAGATTGCGCTAAAACTAAATCTGCATCACTTGGATCATCTGGACTTAGAATTGATTTGCTTTGTGCTTTACCTAAAGCAACATAAAGTTTTGCTTTGGCTTGGTTGGGCATATCCAAAACGTTAGGATCTAAATCAGGATTTAGAATCAATTGTTCAACTTGTTCTAATACTGAAGTATCGACCGAGACATTGGTTTTGAGCTGTTTAAGAAATACTTCTGAAATAGTTTCGACAACATAGGTTGCTGTATTACGTTTAAATGCGTCAGGCATAAGCATGTTATGACGCAATGCAAATTCAGCCATTTCTAATGCTTTGCTATAGTCACCTACATCGATACACCAAACGAGAATGGTCATAAAGATTTCATCTTGATTGGATTTATCTGCTTCAAGAATTCCATCGATATAAGGTAAATAGTTCGGTAACAAAGCAGATTTAAGGACGATCTTGCCAGCATTTGCTTGTATTTGTTTGAGTCGTTGGCGGTCATTGTTCAATTGAACCATCTGTAACTCAAAAGCGGTCATATTTTGCATTTCACCAAAAGCAGCTGCTGTTTCTGCAGCTGCTTTTGCACAATGCTTTTGATAATGTTCTCGAGCAAAGTTTTTCATGATAATTACTCTGACAAGATTTCGATTTTTTCAGCCATTGCACACAATTCGAGATCTTCGATCATGTAATCTTCGTTTGAAGATTCATAATTTTCGATACGTTTACGTTTTGCATTGTCAATAATTGTGCGTCGACGAGCACCCTCTTGAACATAGATTGATAAGTTATCAAACGTTGTTACAAGCAAAGCATCTTCAGGGAAGAACGGCACAGCATAGACAGGTAAGTTACCCATACGTTTTTGACTGATAATGATGTCTGCAGCCAATTTTTCTGTGTTTTCTTGATCTTTATTGACCAATGGGAAATATTTGTCTGACTGTAATTTACGGCTACAAATCACGACTAAATCCGCATTTTGGTGCCACGGTGCAATAAATTCATCGGTAATATTCATCACCAATGCATCTAAGTTTTTAAAGTCACCATTTTTACCAACCGTAATTTTTCCAACCGTTGCACCTGAAGATAAAATACGCTGAGGGTTTTCCTCACGTTGCTTTTGTAGCCAGCCTTTGTTGACATCCTGAAGCATTGGATTCGCAACAATATCGGTTTTCTCGGCAATTTTTACACCATTGAAACCGATCATGATACGGTCCAAAGCTTGGCGTTGAACGATGACACTACGGAAACGAACGTAGAAATCTTGGAACTTAGCCCACTGGTCTAACTTGCTGTATTTAATGTGAGTATTAAAATCAGTCTCTTGAAGCAAGTATTTACGGCTATCGAGTGTTGTAGGATCATTGGTTTGGCGGTCTTCTTTGTCTGTATTGGTACGAGATGCAATCGGACCCGAAATCCCCATTCCAATTCGTTCACCAGACATTTGCTCAACAAGAAATACATTGATGAGACTCAAAAATGCTGATGATTCTTGGATCTTGGTTTCTAACTTTTGTTGAATTGAGGGCAACACATTAAATTGCGTACTCACTGTTTCAACGCCATTGACTGATGCAAGTTGAACCATTGCAGCATTGTATTTTTTACGTGTATTTAAAAGCATGTGAATTACTCTTTATATTTATAGCGTTGAATTAACAGTCAACAACTTCAGTGAATTTCGAATTGCCCGATTTTGGACGTTCTTGATGATCAGGTTCGCCATCTAGCTTGGTTTTGAATTCGTTAAAATCCTTTTTGAGCTGTGTGTGCTCTTCATTCAAAGCGTTGTACTTGTTTTCCAAGTCCGTCACCGCTTCGCCTTGCTTCGATGTTTCATCTGCAATGGTTAAAATGGCTTGTTCTTGTTCAGAAAAAGATTCAGCCGTTTTTTTCTCTGCTTTGTCTTGCTTTGAAAAAATACTTTTGATTTTTTCGTTCAAACCCTGAGCAAAAGACTGTTTTTCTTTTACTTCTTCGAATTCGAGTGTGGTTTCGACTGCTGCAGTGAATAAATTTTCAGGACGTTGCTTTTTGTCTGCAAATGGATTGACTTTTGCGCCTGCAGCAAATGCCAACATTTCGGTACCCAATGAAGCAGGGGAATCAGTCACAGCTAATCCAACTAAATAAGCCGAACCTTTATTTGCAAAGTTTTCATCAACTTCAATTGATGTATAAACTTTTTGTTTTTTCTTATTGAGTTCAATCAAACTTTGAGTCGGTTCGATTTGAGCAAAGAGAGCATCTTTTTCTTCGCCATCGATGGTGACTTTTTCAGTTTTTAATGCCAGTACATCACCATAAGCACCAAAAACGCCATCGGGGAAAACAGAACGGAAGTGCTCAATATTGATACGAGCACCGTATGTGTTTGGGTCATAGTTCTGTGCCATTTGGATGATCCAATCGGCTTGAATTTCACGACCGTCAGTGGTGTCGCCTGCTACAGCGATACGAAACCACTTCGATTTATATTTCTTTTCATCTTTGCTCATTTGCAAACCTATTCATAAAAATGGACGGATAACAATCTCGTTTTGAATAAGTGCAGAATGGGCAATGAAGCATGTATCTATCAATGAAAGGGAGTTGTAGACCTAAGCACTACAACGGAATAAGACTGATAAAAATAAAGATGACTGCCAATGTTTGCGAAAAAGCAATCGTAATTGGTAATGAACGATCTATCCCCTATCGCAAATCTACATTTGATCATGGACAACAAGCTAAAAGGCAAGTTCCTTTATTGGCTCGGGTGGAAGATTGTCGATATTGCGGAAGTACTTGAGGAAAATGAAAGAACAGTTCAAGCATGGAAAACACGAGAAGAATGGGAAAAAGAAAAACCCGAAAACCGTGTTGAAAATGCGCTCACTGTTCGCTTGATGACATTAATTTTAAAAAATAAAAAAACATCTGGCGATATCAAAGAAATCGATATGTTAATGCGAGCCTACAAAGAATTTGCTCGAATTGAAAAATATCGACTGGATGGATCTGAAGCAGATCTCAATCCTGAAATCAGAAAAAGAAATACAGCACCACGGAAAAAAGTACCCAATCATTTTACTGAAGAACAGATTGAAGAAATGGTACTTGCGTTTGAAGAACGTTTGTTCGAATACCAATGGACTTGGTATCGAGCAATGGATCAACGCTCTCGTATGATTTTAAAAAGTCGTCAAATTGGTGCGACTTATTATTTCGCTTTTGAAGCTTTGATCGATGCGCTTAAAACTGGACGAAATCAAATTTTCTTATCGGCATCTAAAGCCCAAGCACATATTTTTAAACACTACATCAAAACATACGCTGAAGAAATTTGCGGAGTCGAACTTACAGGAGATCCAATCGTTCTATCGAATGGGGCAGAACTTAGATTTTTAGGTACAAATTATCGTACAGCACAAGGTCATCACGGCAATTTATATTTTGATGAAATTTTCTGGACGCATGGTTTCGCTGAATTAGAAAAAGTTGCTTCAGCAATGGCAACTCATGATATTTGGCGAAAAACTTACTTTTCTACACCATCCTCCATTACCCATGAAGCCTATGAGTTTTGGACGGGTACACGATTTAATAAGGGAAAACCCAAAGATCAACATTTAAAAATCGATATTAGTCATGAGGCATTAAAAGATGGTCGAGTGTGTGAAGATCTCATGTGGCGTCAGATTGTTACTGTTGAAGATGCTCAGGCAGGCGGTTGTAATTTATTTAATATTGATCGTTTGAAGTTTGAATATTCCCCTGAAGACTTTAGAAACTTGTTTATGTGTGAGTTCGTGGATGATGGTCAATCCATGTTCCCACTTGGTATGTTGCTATCTTGTATGGTTGATACATGGGACGTCTGGAATGATTTCAAACCGTTCCACAATAGACCTTTCGGTAATAAGCCTGTTTGGGTCGGTTATGATCCTGCAAGAACTGGTGATAATGCTGGATTGGTTGTCGTTGCTCCTCCAGCTGTAGCAGGCGGTAAATTTCGAGTTTTAGAAAGTCATCAATTTAAAGGTGATGACTTTGCTCAACAAGCCGAACATATAAAGAATATAACTCTTCGGTATAACGTCACCTACATCGGCATAGATGTAACTGGTATGGGTTATGGGGTAGCCGAACTTGTACGGCAATTTTTCCCTGCACTCACAACATTTACTTATTCACCTGAGGTCAAATCGAATCTTGTCTATAAAACATTAGATGTCACTCGAAATGGTCGCCTCGAATTTGATGCAGGCAACAAAGATCTCGCTCAATCACTTATGAGCATTAAAAAAACATTAACCGCTTCTCAAAAACAAATCACATTTACAGCTGGGCGTTCTGATGAAGTCGGACACGCAGATCTAGCGTGGGCACTCATGCATGCAATTTACAATGAACCGCTGGCTGGAATTACTGAATCCAACACATCTATGATCGAGATATATTCATGAATCCATTTTCTAAAGCAATGAGCATTGCTTCAAATGCCTTAAAATTATTACCGAACCCTAATGTACCTATGCTATCGGGTTCTAAGACTGAAGCTTTTACTTTTGGTGATGCAACTCCAATATTGGATGGTCATGATTTATCAAATTATATGGAATGTTGGTTCAATGGGCGTTGGTATGAACCTCAAGCCGATCTTAATGGGCTTTCACGAACTGTAAAAGGCACACCGTATTTAAGCAGTGCGATAAATTTTAAAAAGAATTATTTATCTAATTTGTTTATTCCTCATCCTCATTTAAGTAAAAAAGATTTTGATCAAATTGCTTTAGATATTCTCTGGAGCGGAAATTTTTACTTAGAAGATATTCGATCTCGTTTAAATAATCGTATTCAGTTAAAAGCAGCACTTTCTAAATATACTCGAGTCGGTGATTTACCTGGTCAATATTTTTATCTGTCAAATGATCACAAGGGTTATGTTGAATATGAATTTATGAATGGTCGAATATTTCATGTTCGAGAAACTGATATAGATCAGGAAATTTATGGTGTTCCCGAGTATCTGTCTGCATTACAAAGTGCTTGGCTTAATGATTCTGCTACTTTGTTCCGTCGTAAATACTATAACAATGGGTCGCATGCTGGTTTTATCTTATATGTGAATGACCCTGCTTCAGATCCAAATGACATTACATCATTACGAACAGCCTTGAAAGAAAGTAAAGGACCAGGGAACTTTAGAAATTTATTTTTTTATAGTCCAAATGGGAAAAAAGATGGAATCCAAGTCATCCCAACTTCCGAGATTGCTGCAAAAGATGATTTTGTCAGTATCAAAGGTACAAGCCGAGATGACATGCTTGCATCGATGCGAGTCTATCCTCAATTATTAGGCATTATTCCAAATAATGCTGGCGGTTTTGGTGATATTAAGTCTGCATCTGAAGCCTATAATTTTAATGAGGGTGGACCATTGAAAGCAAAGATGCTTCAGTTAAACGAGCTAGTCGGTGATGAAGTGATAAGATTCAAAGAATATGAACTAATAAATTCTAAATAGGAAAAGCCCTCAGTTGAGGGCTTTAATCAATCTAGCTATTTTGTTCGTTCAACTTATCTTGTAGTGTCCAATAAGCATTATTCCAAAGTTTAACAACTAACGAAAATTGTTCACCATAAAAATTCGAAGTATTAACAATCTCATCCATTGTTTCTTTTGAAACTTTAAATGCCTCAAGCCCAATCGCAATTTTGAGTGCTCGAGGTGAGTAAGAAACAGGACCTTCAGCCCAAACTTCAAATGTTTTTGCAAATGGTCTTGAGATTTTGATAATTTCCATTGTAACGTCCTTTCAATAATTGATTTTTAAAAACTTGCCCTCGATTGAGGGCTTATATTTATGGATTTATAAATTTCATAATTTTGGCTAATTCTTCATTGATATGATTCATAGCCATTTCTGCAAATATACTGTCGCAATTGCTTTCTTTGAGTTTCATTAAATCATCATTAATTTTTACTAATTTCATTTGTGCTCTCAAAATACCTTCTGATACGACTTGTTTATGCTCTGATTTCATAATTAACCCTTTTAAATTAATATCTTATGTAATTATTTTCGCTCGAACGATACAGTAATGCAAGCAAAATATGAGACATTTTTGTCTTATTTTTTGTAATTATTAAGACAAATATGTCCTATTTTAATTGACAATAAGACATATTTGTCTTATTATATATTTATTGTTTAAACAAGGAGTTAGCAATGAGCTATAACGAGTTTAAACGGTGGCTAATCTCACAAGGTGTAATATTTGTGAGAAAAGGTAAGGGATCTCACTGGATCATTCAGTTAAACGATAGACGAAGTGTTTTCCCGAATCATGGTAGTAAAGAAATACCAGAACCCACCCGTTTAAAAATCAAAAAGGACTTGGGGCTTTAAGCCCCCAGACCTTTAAGCTCAAACTCTTTGTACTACGAACAGCAACACACGGTTGCAAACTTGGAGTAGATAAAAATGAAATATCCTGTGCAGATTTTACCTGATGGCGATGCATTCGTTATTACCAGTAGGGATTTACCTGAATTGAATAGTGTCGGCTATTCATTAGAAGATGCATTAACACAAGCGTTAGATGGTATTGAAACAACTTTTATGATCTATATGGAAGATCGTAAGGCTATTCCTTTACCAACGGCTGCAGAAGATGGAGAGTATTTAATTGCTCTTCCTGTTTTGGTTGCATCTAAAATTCAGCTCTATAATGAAATGCTTGAACAGAATGTAACTAAGGCTGAATTAGCTAGACGATTAGGTTGGATTCAGAAACAAGCAGATCGCTTATTATCTTTGAAGCATTCAACAAAAATTGAATCTTTGGAGAATGCTTTCAATGCATTGGGCAAAGAGATCGATGTCATTATTGCTTAAATAAATCAGATATAAAAAAACCTGCAATCGCAGGTTTTTTTATATCTATTGAATAAATGATAATAATTATCATTTACAATAATCTAAGGTCAGCCTCTCGGCGCGCAGTTGCCCCACCCCACCTGCCCACTCTAAATGTGCCTGTTTTACTACAAAGACAGTCAAAATAAATAATAATGCCAATGTGCGTTGTTATTAGGTTGTTTCAATGCTTAGGCTAATTTTTTAATACTGCATTTCACTGCAAAAAATACAATTCAAGACAAATCCATTTGATGCCATCTTTTTTGGACTTCATCCAGTACTTCTTCGTTCGTTAATTTTGAAAATATATATACGAATTTTGATTCATTATTAAATCTGAATTTTTCCAAACGATAACGCTCATCGTTACTAATAACTGGAGATATAGGAGGACTCGGATCAAGGTTCATTTTTTCTGGCATTGGCTCTGGAATAGGAATTGATATATATGAATCCATATATGAGATTAATTTCCCATCATTTTTCCCTCCAATACACATGATCATCATATTTCATCCATTAGCATTTTTGACAATATATCAAAGAATTTTACATCTGAATAATTCGAATATATGAATCACCGCAATATTTAGAAAAGAACAAAAATTAAGTCTTTATATGTTTTCGCTCAACATTGAAGTAATAAAGTAATAACTCAATCTAAGCTATTGAATTTTATATTATAAAAACCTTACATAAATTAGTAATATTTTGTAATTTCAAGAGTAATATTTTATAAGTGGTTGATTTAATTGATAGTGATTTATTAAAAAGAATACTCTTTTATACAGTATTTTATTACTATCTTATTACTTCAAAATTGCTTTTAAAAATGCTAGTAAATAATTGAAAATAAATAGTTAATTATAAAATATTACTTTATTACTTCAAAAATTAGATACCACCATTTTATTTCTATCACTCTTAAAATAGGGGATTTCGATGTTTTTTCACTCTGTTATGAATTTTAGTCTGGGAGTGATATGGGAACGTGTTAGTAAGGCTAATTCACTCACATAAATAAATTAAAAAACATTTATAAAAACAGTAGTGAATATAGTGAAGGTAAAAAATTGAATATTTTGTTATTAAAATCAAATAAATGGTCGGAGCAGTAGGATTCGAACCTACGACCCCCTGGTCCCAAACCAGGTGCACTACCAGGCTGTGCTATGCTCCGAATTTACAACGAACTTAAGGAATTGGGGTGAATGATGGGGCTCGAACCCACGACAACCGGAATCACAATCCGGGGCTCTACCAACTGAGCTACATCCACCGTCACATTAAGTTTTAGGCTCTACAATATCAAGCAACATATGGTGCGCCTGACAGGATTCGAACCTGTGACCATCCGCTTAGAAGGCGGATGCTCTATCCAACTGAGCTACAGGCGCATGACCAATGATACTGATATCACCGTTACCTTGCCTTGAAGAATTGGTCGGAGCAGTAGGATTCGAACCTACGACCCCCTGGTCCCAAACCAGGTGCACTACCAGGCTGTGCTATGCTCCGTTCATCTCAGCTTTAGTGTATCGCACATCGTGCGGTACGGTGTGCATTCTAGGCGTGACGCCACAAGACGTCAACACCTATCTTGAAAAAAAGTTAAAAAAACAAGTCAAATGTATATTAATCAAGCATTTCAGGTGTTTTTTATACAATTTTTAACGTTTCAATTGCGCACTGAAGTTCAACATACGATCTAATGGCAATTTTGCACGCTCTGCTAAGGCTGGATCAATAAATATTTCTTGATCAGCATTTTGTAAAACTGCCAAGATTCCATCGAGTTCATTCATTGCCATCCAAGGACAATGTGCACAAGAACGACATGTGGCTCCTTCACCTGCTGTTGGTGCTTCAATTAATGTTTTATGAGGTACGGCTTGTTGCATTTTATAGAAAATGCCACGATCTGTAGCCACAATCAAGGTATCTTGCGGTAGTGTCTGCGCTGCTTTGATTAATTGTGAAGTACTGCCTACAGCATCTGCGATATCAATCACCGACTCAGGTGACTCAGGATGCACCAAAACAGCAGCATTTGGATACAAGGCTTTCATCTTTTCGATACCACGCGCACGGAACTCCTCATGCACGATACAAGCACCATCCCACAACAACATATCAGCGCCCGTTTTCTTTTGAATATAGCGTCCTAAATGTTGATCTGGTGCCCAAATAATTTTTTCACCCAGACTATCTAAATGTTCAATAATTTCAACAGCACAACTTGAAGTCACAACCCAATCTGCACGTGCTTTAACTGCTGCCGATGTGTTGGCATAAACCACAACCGTGTGCTCAGGATGTGCATCACAAAATGCTGTGAACTCATCTACTGGGCAACCTAAATCCAGTGAACAAGTCGCTTCTAGTGTTGGCATTAATACTCTTTTTTCAGGGGAAAGAATCTTTGAAGTTTCTCCCATAAATTTAACACCAGCGACAACCAGTGTGGATGCCTCATGATCTCGACCAAAGCGTGCCATTTCTAAAGAGTCTGAAACACATCCCCCAGTCGCTTCTGCAAGTTCTTGCACTTCTGGATCACAGTAATAATGCGCCACTAAAACGGCATTTTGCTTTTCCAGTTCAGCCTTGATTTGATCAAACTTTTGTTGTTTCAGCTCTGGACTTAAACGATTGTCCTTTGGCTCACCCAAACGATCTAAATGCGCTTGCACAATCGATTTTGCTTCGTTGGCAATTAAATTATTCGCATCATTCATAAGAGGTCTTCTCATCCCTTGTCGCTGGCATCATGCTAGCGGTATACCTGTGTGAATTTATTGTACTTTTTACTGCACACAAATTCACCTCGAAAAATGTTTTGTTATAAAAAAGCCTCACGAATGAGGCTCAATTCAAATATCAATGTTTAAGAGCGATAGTCTGCATTAATTTTTACATAGTCATAGGATAAATCACAGGTATAGACGGTATCTTTGGCTGGTCCTCGCCCAAGATCTACACGGATAGTCATCTCAGTTTGTGACATCACACGCGCGCCTGCTTCTTCAGTATAATCTTCTGCAGCACCACCATCTTTACAAATCTGTACGTCATCCAACCAAACTTGAATTTTTTCAACATCTAGATCTTTCACACCTGCATAACCAATTGCTGCAAGGATACGTCCCCAGTTTGGATCAGATGCAAAAATTGCCGTTTTTACAAGTGGTGAATGCGCAATACTATATGCAATATCACAGCACTCTTGTGTATTATGACCACCCTCAACCGCCACAGTAATAAATTTGGTTGCTCCCTCGCCATCACGAATGATCAGTTGCGCCAAACGCTTCATTACACGGGATAAAACCTCAAGCACTACCGTATAGCGGACATCATCTTCTGTAGTGATTTCTACACCACCAGCACATCCAGTTGCTGCAAAAATACATGAATCATTGGTTGATGTATCACCATCCACCGTAATACGGTTAAATGATTGGTCTGCACTAACTTTCAGCATCTTTTGTACAAGTGTTCGTGCAATAGGCATATCTGTTGCTACAAAGCTCAACATGGTTGCCATATTTGGACGAATCATACCTGCACCTTTAGAAATGCCGGTCATGGTATAAGTAATACCATCCAGCTCAAATTGCTCTGAAGCACCTTTAGGTGTGGTATCCGTGGTCATGATTCCAGTTGCGGCATCGTTCCAAGCATCCCCCTTCAAACTCGTTAAAGCAGGTTGTAATCCTTGAGTTAGGCGCTCAATTGGTAATTGTTCACCAATAACACCTGTAGAAAATGGCAGGACTTCAAAAGCCTCTACTTGTGCCAATTCAGCAAGCTTTAAGCAGGTCAATTGAGCATTTTGCATACCTAATTTTCCCGTACCCGCATTGGCATTACCTGTATTAATCACGAGGTAACGAGGATTCGCCTGTGCCAAATGCGCTTTAGAGACATGAACAGGTGCTGCACAAAATGCATTTTGGGTAAATACCCCAGCAACATTGGTACCTTGTGAAAATTCAAAAATAACTAAATCTCGTCGATTTGGATAACGGACATACGCCTCAGCAGAGCCAATTTTTACACCTTGCACCACATGCATATGTGGCATAGACACGTCACCAACAGCCATTTTTAAATGTCCATATGAGTTAAATAAGAACCACAGCTTATTAGAATTCTCGCTAAAAATCGAGCTTATTAAAAAGCTTATTTATTTTTACTATAAGAAATGTTTATTCATTTGAATATAAAATAAAAAAGCCAGTAAATTTACTGGCTTCATACTTGCTATCGCTTGTTATTGTTGCGCTGGAGCTGTGGTATCCACAGCCAATAACGCTTGTTTCACTTTTTCTTGACTAGATGCTGAAAGTGCTGGATTTGATGCAACAACTCGATTTACTGTCGCAGGTGTCACTGCCGCAATTGCTGCTGTTTTGAGAATAATTGGACGTCCACCCGTATTCCCCAACGTATAACGAATACCCGTACGTGGGCTAATCACTGTGGTTGTTTCGTTTTTAACTTCTGCTTGCGCTGTTACCGCACCTGTCGCTGCTTGTACTTTTTCTACAGTGGTGGTTTGTGGTGCTGTATCTGCAAATGCCAATACTGGAAGGGCTAAAGTTGCAACAAATAAAGGTTGTAATAGTTTTTTCATTGTCTTTCCGAATATCTATTCAATTGAGCAACTTAATACCATTTTATTATATTTCCTGCAATCAAAATTAACTCACCGTAATAACTTGTAAAAAAAGCAGAACAATTGTTCTGCTTTTTTATTGAATTTTCAGTCGGTTTAATTAATTTTACCGTGGCACTGCTTATATTTCAGTCCAGAACCACATGGGCATGGTGCATTGCGACTTTCTGGTGGCTCAACCACATCGTCATTTGCAAATTGTGCATCAACGATATCATTGGTCACATTACCACTTAAACCATCTACTTCATCATGAGCAAAGTTCAAGCGCATTGCATCTGCTTGTGCTTGTTGTTGAGCTTCCATTTCAGCAAGCTCTTCAGGTGTTGGAATATGAACACGAGAAATATCAGTCACCACATCTGACTTAATTACACCTAACATATTAACGAATAAGTTAAATGCTTCTTTCTTGTATTCTTGCTCAGGATTCTTTTGTGCATAACCACGTAAGTGAATGCCTTGACGTAGATAATCCATCGCAGCCAAATGATCCTTCCAATGACGATCTAATGAACCCAACATGAAGTGACGTTCTAAAGTCGCTGCTGTTTCAGCACCCATTTGCTCACGACGACCACGATAACGTTCAACAATCTCATCAGAAATACGCTCAACCAAAGCTTCTTCATCAAGACGGCGGTCTTCTTCCAACCAACGATTAACAGGAAGATCAATACCTAAATCTTCTTTTAATGCATTTTCCAGACCATCAATATCCCATTGATCATGGATGGATTCTGGTGGAATATAAGTCTCAATCAAACCTTTTACAACTTCGCGATGCATTTCTTCAATATAATCTTGAAGTGAACTCTCTTCTAAAATCTCATCTCGTTGAGAGTAAATAATCTTACGTTGCTCATTATTGACGTCATCATATTTCAATAAATTTTTACGAATATCAAAGTTTCGTGCTTCAACTTTACGCTGCGCATTTTCAATCGAACGAGAAACCATCTTATGTTCAATAGCTTCGTTTTCTTGTAAACCCATTGCACGCATCATTGCAACAACACGATCACCTGCGAAAATACGCATCAAATCATCTTCTAAAGACAAGAAGAAACGTGAAACACCAGGGTCACCTTGGCGACCAGAACGACCACGCAACTGATTATCAATACGACGAGATTCATGACGTTCAGAACCGATGATATGTAAACCACCTGAACTCAACACCATTTCATTATTGTGTTCCCATTCTGCTTTTAGACGTGCTTCATCTTCAGCAGTAGGTTGTTCAATTTTGGCTAATTTAGCTTTCCAGTTACCACCAAGCAAAATATCTGTACCACGACCTGCCATGTTTGTCGCAATCGTAACAGCACGTGGTGAACCTGCTTGTGCAATAATATCAGCTTCACGTTCATGCTGTTTAGCATTCAGCACTTCATGCGCAATGCCCGCTTCTTTAAGCTTATCCGATAAAATTTCAGAAGCTTCAATCGTTGCAGTACCGATCAGGATTGGAGCAACACCAGCTTCATGGATTTTTTGAATCTCTTCAATAATCGCGTTGTATTTACCATTACGGTTTAAATAAATTAAATCGTTCTGGTCATTACGAATCATTGGACGATGCGTTGGAATAAGTACAACATCCAAGCCGTAAATTTCTTTCATTTCCGCAGCTTCAGTATCAGCAGTACCTGTCATACCTGAAAGCTTTTTGTATAAACGGAAATAGTTCTGGAAAGTTGTTGTCGCTAAAGTTTGGTTTTCAGGTTGAACATCCAAGCCTTCTTTTGCTTCAACTGCTTGATGTAGACCTTCTGACCAACGGCGTCCCGGCATGGTACGACCTGTATTTTCATCAACAATAATCACTTCACCATCATGTACGATGTAGTGAACATTGCGTTGATACAAGAAATGCGCGCGAATTGCTGCTGAGACATGATGAACAAGGTTAAGATTTGATGGTGAATACAAGCTTTCGCCTTCAGCCAACAAGCCCATTTTGATCAATTCATCTTCAACAGTTTCATAACCGACTTCAGTCATTTCCACTTGGCGTTGTTTTTCATCAATCCAGAAATGCCCACCATCTGCAACTTTTTCTTCTTTCTGTGCATGAAGCTTAGGTGGAATACTATTGATTGCGACATACAATTGTGATGAGTCATCACTTTGACCAGAAATAATCAACGGAGTACGCGCTTCATCAATCAAGATCGAATCGACCTCATCAATAATCGCATAAACTAAACCACGTTGCTTTTTCTCTGCCATAGAGAAAACCATGTTATCGCGAAGATAATCGAAACCAAATTCGTTATTAGTACCATAAGTAATATCTGAACGATAAGCTTCAGCTTTTTCGATTGGTGATTGCATTGAATAAATCACGCCAACCGTTAAACCTAAGAACTCATAAAGCGGACGGTTTAATTCAGCATCACGTTGTGCCAAATAATCGTTAACCGTAATAACGTGAACGCCTTGCTCACTTATTGCATTGAGATAAACAGCCAAAGTTCCCATCAGGGTTTTACCTTCACCTGTACGCATCTCAGCAATTTTACCTTCGTGCAAAGTAATACCACCAATGAGCTGCACATCATAATGACGCATACCCATAACACGCTTTGCTGCTTCACGACATACGGCAAATGCTTCTGGCATTAATTTATCTAGGCTTTCACCATTCTTATATCTTTGTTTGAATTCTTCAGTTTTTGCAGATAAGTCTGCATCGCTGAGTGCAGATATCGTCGGCTCGAGCGCATTGATCTTATCGACAATTTTACGCATACGTTTTAGTTCGCGCTCGTTTTTAGTACCGAAGATTCCTCCGATCAGACTTGCCAACATATAAACTCTCTAAATCTTGTAAAATAAATTTTTCTCAGACGATATTATGGTGTTAGAAATTTGAAGTACAAGGGTTTTGCACAAATCCAATCAAAAAAATCTGACGACCAGTTGGGTACGCATGAGTTAAAGCGCCTTAATGTAGCAAATTTAACCGATATTTACAGCGAGGTCGTGCGCAATTCTGTGTTTTTTTCACATCAACACACCAACATATCTGTTTTTTTCATAAAGAAATAAAAAAACACTATTTTTAATTATAAAAAAACTGCGCAATAGTATTTTGGACGAGCTAAATAACAGATGATTTTTTAATTTTGAGGTTTTTATCATGACGCTACGACTAGGTGACATTGCACCAGATTTCACCCAAGAATCCAGTGAAGGACCCATTCACTTCTATGATTATTTGGGCGAGAGTTGGGGAATTCTGTTTTCGCACCCAGCAGACTACACACCTGTATGTACTACTGAACTTGGCTATACTGCAAAGTTAAAAAGTGAATTTGAAAAACGTGGCGTAAAAGCTATTGCCCTCTCAGTAGATGATGTTGAATCACACCGCGGATGGATTAACGACATCAACGAAACACAAAATACTCAGGTGAACTTTCCGATACTTGCAGACAAAGATCGTAAAGTTTCAACGCTTTATGATTTTATCCATCCCAATGCCAGTGAAACTTTAACCGTTCGTTCTTTAATTATTATTGATCCCAATAAAAAAGTACGCCTCATTATTACCTACCCAGCATCAACTGGGCGTAATTTCCATGAAATTTTGCGGGTGATTGACTCATTACAACTGACAGACAACTATAAAGTAGCAACACCCGCCAACTGGCAAGATGGTGAGGATGTTGTCATTGTGCCTTCACTCAAAGATGAAGCGGAGTTGAAAGAGCGCTTCCCAAAAGGCTATACGGCGGTTAAACCTTATTTACGTCTTACACCACAACCGAACAAATAAAATAACCCGCAACTACGTCATTTATTTAAACTAACTACTCTTTCAAAAGATCACATTTTATATGTGATCTTTTTTATGCCATTTTTCTATTCAAGTCCAAGACACTCCTTATTAAAACCAGACTGAATCTAAAATCAAAAAAAGGCACCGAAGTGCCTTTAATTCTATCGACAGCATTTAAGCTGGAATACGCAAAACTTGTCCAGGAAAAATATCATCTGCATTTTTCAGTAATGGGCGGTTTGCTTCAAAAATTTTATTGTATTGATTTGGATCACCATAAAATTCTTTTGAAATTTTTGACAAATTATCACCTGACTTCACCGTATAGAATTTACTTTCTGGCTCTGGTGTAGCAACAGTCATTTGATCATCCACTTGAGCAACATGATCAACATTACCAATCGCAAGAACAATTTTCTCTTTATCTGCTTGGCTGTGTACTTGTCCACGAACAGTAGCTAAGTCTGTTTGAGAATTATAACTCACCGATAAACCGTCAATAGACAGACCCAAACTCTTCACGAGTCCAAGGAGTTTGTTCGCAACTTCTTGTGCAGAAGGTTCTGCTGGTGTTGCTGGTGCAGCTTGGGGCTCAGCAGGCGCTGTATTTTTTTTACCGATACCTTTTACGAAATCAAAAAGACCCATTTATGTTCTCCATATTTTATTTGGAACTTGTTTTTACTGTGAACTTTTATAAAAAATTATAAACTCTATTTTTATAGCGAAAAAACACAGCGAAATGCGTAGTCATTAGTGACAGAAAAGTAACCGTATGTAACCACTATTTTTTTGATTTTAGAATTATTTCAGCATGATCAAATATTTTGTTTAGGTGATTAAGCTTGATTTCATCTTTAAAAATATCCAGCAATAAAAAAACCACCTTTACGGTGGTTTTTACGCATAACAACGACGTGTTATACAATCAACACATTAACCAAGTTTTTTAGTTACATAGTCGATTGCTGATTGAACAGTCGTGATTTCGTTAGAATCTTCATCAGGAATAGTGATGTCGAAGTCATTTTCGAAAGACATAACAAGTTCTACTAGGTCTAAAGAATCCGCACCCAAATCATCCATGAAAGATGCTTCGTTTTTGATTTCTTCAGCTTTAATACCTAATTGTTCTGCAACAGCTTGTTTAATGCGTTGTTCGATATCGCTCACAGGAATTCTCCTCATTGCTTGTGGCGGCTTTTAATTGCCTGATAGTTTAATTGAATATTTACTTTTTTCAAAGTTTATACATCGCATTACGCCATGTATAAACCACCATTTACGTGTAATACTGTGCCTGTAATGTAACTAGCTTTGTCAGAAGCCAAGAAACTCACAGCATCCGCAATGTCTTGTGGTTGACCAAAGCGGTTTAAGGCAACTTGATCACTCATTTTTTTACGAATGTCTTCGCTTAACTGCTCAGTCATTTCAGTCGCAATAAAACCTGGAGCAATGCAGTTCACTGTAATTTGACGGCTACCCATCTCTTTTGCAAGGCTACGGCTAAACGCTTCAATACCTGCTTTTGCCGCTGAATAATTGGCTTGACCTGGATTAGCAAAATGAGCAACCACAGAACTAATATTGATAATACGTCCAAAGCGAGCTTTGGTCATACCTTTCAATACACGTTTAGACAAACGGAAAACAGCCTTGAGATGAATGTTGAGAATATCGTCCCAATCATCTTCAGACATACGCAATAATAAATTATCTTTGGTAATCCCTGCGTTATTGACCAATATCATCACTGAACCATATTTTTGTTCAATGTCAGATACCAATGCATCAATGGCTGTACCGTCGCGTACATCAAGTACTGCGCCTACACCTTGCTCTGCAAAAGTCACAGAAAGTTTTTCTGCACCTGCTTCAGATGTTGCTGTACCGACAACAAAATAACCATCTTGAATTAATTGTTGAGCGATGGCAGCACCAATTCCTCTGCTTGCGCCTGTCACTAATGCAACTTTACGTTCTTGTGTCATGCAATTTTCCCTTCAGCCACTAAGATAGCATTCAGTGCATCTTCCATACGTGCTTGCGTATCAAGTGGAAATGCTTTTTCAATATTAGGTAAACGTTTTGCCAAATTTGCCAGTACATTACCAGGTCCGCACTCTGCAACATACTGGATACCTTGATCTTGTATGAATTGCATGGTTTTGGTCCACTGTACAGATTGGTACAATTGCGCTGTTAACGCCTGACGTAACTGTGTGGTATCTGTGGCAATTTCAGCATTGACATTTTGTATTACAGGAATACTTGGAAGCTCAATGGCAGTTTGTTCCAAAGCTTCTGCAAACCGTTCAGCAGCAGGTTTCATCAACGAACAATGAGATGGTACGGATACTGGTAAAGCAATCGCTTTGCCACCATTCTCTTTTGCCGCAACCATAACCGCTTCAACCAACGTCTTATCCCCTGCAATCACAACTTGACCTTGTGCATTATAGTTTGCCGCTTCAACTGAGCCACGCCCTTGCACATTGGCTTGTTCACACAGTTCAATGACTTTTGCATCCTCCAAACCGAGAATCGCAGCCATTGCGCCTTGCCCTTGAGGTACTGCAGATTGCATCAACTGACCACGTAGATTGACCAATTTAACTGCATCAGCTAATGTCATTGCATTTGCAGCAACCAAGGCGCTGTATTCCCCCAATGAATGACCTGCAAGATACTTTGGTGCAACACCACCAAGATCCAACCATACACGCCAAAGCGCAATACTGGCTGTTAATAGTACAGGTTGAGTGTTTTCAGTTTGATCTAAACCCTCACCACTTTGCGCAATGTGCCATAAATCAAAACCAATGGCATCTGAAGCTTCAGCAAAGGTTTCTTGTACACCACTAAACTGTTCTGCAAGTTCAGCAAGCATACCTACTTTTTGTGACCCTTGACCTGGAAACAAAAATGCAGTTTTTGTTGCTTGAGCTGCTTGTTCGAGTCGTTTGGCAGACATATAAAAAGTCCCTTATTTAATCTTGATCGTTTCCGATGCGGCAATTTTACAGAAAAAAAAAATTTATTTAATTGCGAAATACAACAAAAAATACGCTTATACAAAACAAAAAAAGGGAGCTTTCGCTCCCATTTTTTCACTAAGCTTACGCCTAATGCGTCAACAATTATTCAGCATCAGCTGCTTTAGCGAATAATTGACGACCACGGTAGAAACCATCTTTAGTCACGTGGTGACGACGGTGAGTTTCACCTGAAGTTTGGTCTACAGTTAATGCATTCTCGGTTAAAGCGTCATGTGAACGGCGCATGTCACGGCGAGAGCGACTTTTACGGTTTTGCTGAACGGCCATGATGGCTCCTTACAAATCGAAAAAATGGATCAGAACAAATTCGGTTGTCTTAACTTAACAGTATAACACAAAATTTAGTTAAGTTTACCCTTCAAACTTGCCAAAACATCAAACGGGTTATCCCGTTTTTCTTCAACAATGTCCTGAACGGCTGGCTGATGCTTATGTTCACAAGCGTCATGCTTAGGAGACAAAGGCATCAACAATAACAATTCATCTTCTAAAAGCGCGAGTAAATCAACAGTTGCAGGAGTATTGGTTAAATAATCTCCCTTGGTTGTTGCTTCACTTTCACCTAATACGATGAAATCAGCATCCTCATCCAAGCGCTCTATCAGTGACTCATCATCTATTAAAGCCAAATGGAAATCAGAAACCAGAGGAATTTCAACAGAATCCAGACAACGCTGACACTCCATTGGAACTTTAGTATCTACATGACCATCCAACCATACGATACGATGATACGCATCCATTGATAGCTTACAGTCTATATTGATCAATTGATCATCAATTGATCCAACAGCTTCACGGGAAATACGAACAAAGCGAGACAATGGCAGTGTACCTGACCATGTAAAGCCTTGTTCAGCCCATTTAAACGGCTCTATCTGTGCCGGAAAGGTATTTGCTGACATAATTAAGGCGGCAATTCTACAAATTCATAGGTACTCTGTCAAAGATTAAGATACAATTTTGTACTTATTTAGACAGATCTCTTGAGTAATACAAGCCATGCATCAGTTGCAGCCGCAACCTGAAGTCACTACTTCATTACAATTTAACACCCGCTTAACCTCTGAAAACACATTGGAAGTGACCGATGTGCAACGCTCCCAATGGGAGAATTTGCAAACAGAAGCCCAGCAAGTAGATTGGCTTATCTTACACTTTAATCGTTGGTTTTCCCACCTAAATGTAATACTTGTTCGTGGTGATTTTGAACCTGAATATTTTCCTGCAACAAAAGACCAGCCTGCACGTATTCAATTTGCACATGGATTTTTTAATAGTGCTTTACATGAAATTAGTCATTGGACCATTGCAGGTGAACAACGTCGATTGTTACCTGATTTAGGCTATTGGTATGCGCCAGATGGACGTACAGCTGAGCAACAAGCCTTGTTTGAACAAGTCGAAATCAAACCTCAAGCCATAGAATGGCTATTTTCTAAAGCATTTGGACGAAAGTTTCGAGTCTCACTGGATAATCTCACTGGAGAAGGGGGTGATGGTGCTAGATTTAAAGATCATGTTTATGCTCAGGTTCAACACTTTTTTTCAGGTGAAACTAAACTTCCTCGCGATGCAAAACACTTTATTGAATGTATTTGTGCATACACTCGAGGTGGCAAAACATTACAAAGCACTGAGTTCAACCGAAATGATTTAGACGGTTAATCAAAATAAGTTAACTCAAACATCTTTACCTACTCATTTCGCCATCTTGATTCTATAGCTGGCGATATAATTGCAATCAGAGTCCACTCATTCGCACTAGATCGACATAGATTTTAGTGAATGTCATATTCAAAAGCTAAAATACCTGAGCCATCGTTCTAATATTATTAAAATATGAATAAGTTCAAATAAAATTACAAATAATGGTGTTCTTAACCATTTATTTTCAATACCATATACCAATAGATAATAAATCAGGAGAATAAATATGCTGCATTTAAGAGTACATCCTGACAATCCTCAACCACGTTTAATTAGTCAAGCTGTAGAAAGAATTCGAGCAGGTGATGTTGTGGTCTATCCAACAGATGCGGCTTATGCCATAGGCTGTCAGATTGGAAATAAAAATGCCATGGAACGTATTGCTCAGATTCGTGGCTTAGGTGCCAAACATCAATACGCCATTATTTGTGCTGACTTATCAGATATCGCCACTTATGCCAAAGTAGACAATGCAATGTATCGACTACTTAAAGCCAATACACCTGCAGTCACCACGTATATTTTACCTGCAACCAGTGAAGTACCGCGTCGCTTAATGCATCCAAAGAAAAAAACCATTGGTCTACGTGTTCCAAGTAATCCTGTCTGTCAAATGCTGTTAAAAGAGTTGGGAGAACCCTTACTGACAAGTACCTTGATCTTACCCGGTCAAGATGCACCAATGGATGATCCCTACGATATTGAACAATTATTGGAAAAACGCATTGATGTATTTATTGACAGTGGTTTGGGAACTTTAACCACCACCAGTATTGTCGATCTCTCTGGAGTAAATCCAGAAATTGTTCGTCGTGGTGTGGGCGATGTCAGCGCTTTTGAATAAGCGCTGGACATTTAAGTTTTAAAGCGATCTCTTTCTCGAAGTCACATGAATAACATTAATCCCTCTAATATTAATCATGTGATTATCAAAAATTATAGGTTAATCCCGTATAAAAGATAGTTGTTGTTTTTTCATTTATTAAAGGTCCATTTTGGGCTTTATTGGGTAAGAACTCTTGCTTGACTGCACCACTCAAACTAATGTTCTTTGTAATATTATAGATTGCACCTAGCGAAACTTGCGGGACAAACAATTGATTTGGTTTGTAAGATGTAACACCTCGAGCAACTTCACTATCCAATACACCATAGTAATAATTTGCTCGCTTATCAGAGAGCCAATTTACACCAACATTTGGAATAATGGTGAGCTCTGGGGTAAGACTCCAAAAATATTCATATTTTAAACGCAACTCCGCACCTTTACTCGCTCCACCAACATCATTGACAGCTTGTAAAGAAAGTTGGCCATAAGGTGAATGAATAAGCCCTTCAAAACCTAAATCAACACTTAAATCTCGATCGTCTAATTGAGATTTGTTTAGATTTTTTTCTGCTAATTTTCTTGTACTGAGTTTATCAACGTCTAAAATCATCATACTGGCATTTGCAATCGCACTAAATTTAACCACCTGATTTTGATATAGATGAGCACCTGCATACAAACCACGAACAAAAAAACGATCACTTTCATATGCAATAACAGGAACAAGGATAACTTCTGTTTTTTCTCCTACATACATTCCAGTACGCCCAACTACCCCCATGCCTAAACTCACACCCTTAACCTTATTAATTTGGTTAATTGTTTTATCTACATCCGCCGCAAAAACAACAAAAGGGAAACACAATAACGTGGTAAATACAGTTCTTTTCAACATCTTCCATCCCACATATATTAAGAAATTTTAAATAATAACACTTATTAAACAACACAAAACACCAACTTAAGTAAATTTAATCAATTAATTAAATTTACTATAGACGTTATAAATTATTTTTAAATTTACATAAAAATTAATAAAAACAAAATATTACAAACATAATTTATTCAAAAAGATATATCTGATTTTAAAATAAATGCGAACTTCGTTACAAAGTTGTATACAACCCTACCCCATCATCAAAAAATTATTTAAAAAATCTTAAATTCAACTCTTAATTTATGAAGATACAGCGCATAAAAATTTTGATTTTCAAACAAAGCCCTTGTTGTGATTATTGATCCAATTGAAGATTTCTCTTTTGAAATGCGCTTCGAAGGTTGAGATTTGAGTAGTTTATGATTATTTTAGATTGGTATTTTTGCTAATTCAGTTTATAAACAAAGCACAATCCTAAAAACAAAGTGTCATTATGATATACAACATTCATCATCTACATTGTGGAACGATGTGTCCAATCTGTGCACCAATTTATGGGCAAAAGGGCTTACATGCCAAAATGGTCTGTCATTGTCTTTTGGTTGAAACGGATAAGGGATTGGTCCTAATTGATACTGGTTTTGGTACTCAAGATTATCTTCACCCACAAACCCGTCTGGGTCGATTATTCTCAAAGATGAGTGCAATTCAATTTGATTTTACATTAACCGCAGTTGCACAGATTCAACAACTCGGCTTTCAGCCTTCTGATGTGAAACATATTTTAGTCAGTCATTTAGACTTGGATCATGCTGGAGGAATTTCAGACTTTCCTCAAGCCACGATTCATATTCTATCCAGTGAATATAATGCAGCTCAGAAACTCTCGATGATGAATAAATTACGTTATCGCCCACAACAATTTAAAAATCATCGTCACTGGAACTTTCTTGAGCCCAAGAATGGAGAATCTTGGTTTAATTTTCACAAGGTTCAAGGTTTTCATATGTTTAATGATGAAATTTTATTGATTCCATTACTGGGACATACCACCGGACACTGTGGTATTGCGATTAAACAACACAATGGATGGGTATTCTTCTGTGGTGATGCCTATTACAGCCATTTGGAATTAGATCCAAATCATAAACTTCCGCTCCTGGATAAGCTGGAACGTTTATTTGCAGAGAATAATACAGCTCGCTTAAAAACACTTTCTGAAATCCAACGTTTGGCACACAATGAACCACGCATCGAAATAATTTGTGCGCATGATCCCGTTGAACTTGACCGCTACTTTGTAAAATAATTATGAAATTGAAATTACTCGCCTCTACCGTCTTAGTCAGCTTAAGTTTACAGTTTGTGGGCTGCATGACGACATCAGCACTTCCTGATCACCAACGCCCACAGCAATGGGGCACTGTGGTGAATAAACAGCATAATTTTTATCGTATCAGTGACAGCGTTTTCCGTAGTGAACAGCCCAGCACAGAGATTATTACTGCCTTAAAAGAGCATGATATTGCTGTGATCATCAATCTAAGGAGCCGTGATAGAGATAAAACTGTTTTGGCACAACAAGATTTTCAATTGGTACATATTCCAATCAACACTTGGGCAATCGATCGTGATGATTTACTTCAAGTCATGAAAACGATTCAAACAGCTGAGAAAAAGCAGCAAAAGGTTCTTATTCACTGTTATCACGGCTCAGATCGTACGGGTGCAAGTGTTGCCATGTATCGTATTATTTTTGAGAATTGGTCAGTCGATGATGCATTAAAAGAAATGAAACATGGTGGTTATGGTTTTCATCCAATTTGGAGCAATATTGAAAAACTTTTTACCCCTGAAAATATAAGATGGATTCGTGAGCGTCTCACGAATCCATCTTTAGCGACCTAATCTATAGCACTAAACATCAGCTCTTAACGGCGATCCAAAGGAACCCATTCGATTACCCAAGCGGATTTCATGCCTAAACTTGCATCAGCATTGATCTTTTTACGTGATGCATCAGCAGACTCTCGATCTTTAGATGGTCCAACCATGATACGAATACCTTTCGAGGTTGGGCTTTTGGTGACTTTATACCCTTTGGCACGGAGCTTTGCAGCGACTGCATCTGCATTAGCTTCATTGGCTGCAAGTGCAACTTGTACCATCCATTGTTTATCACCATTTTCCAGTAGATCGCGTGCTTTTTCTGCCTCGACTTTCTTTTTAGCTTCTTCAGCTTTACGCTTTTTCTCAGCTTCTGCTTTTTTCTCTTCAGCTTGTTTTTTCTCAGCAGCAGCTTTCTTTTCAGCTTCTATTTTGCGTTTCTCGTCAGCTTTTTGTTGTTCTTCTAGCTTACGTTTTTTCTCTTCAACTGCTTTACGCTCTGCTTCTGCGGTAGCTTGTCGCTTCTGCTCAGCGAGCTTTTTTTCAGCTTCGGCTTTCTGTTTTAACTGTGCATTTTGTTGCTCAAGCTGTTTCTGTTCAGTTGCTTTCTGCTGCGCTTTGGCTTTTTCATCTTGTACTAGCTCAGGAGGAATATCTGCACCCTCTTGAGCTGCCGCTGCTGCACCACGTCTTGCATTTGCAGCAGCATATTCTTCAGCAGCTTTACGTGCAGCATCAGCCTCTGCCTGTTGTTGCATACGTAAAAACTCAGCAGCCTTGGCTTCTTGTTCAGCCACAGCTTTTTCACGAGCACGCTTTTGTTCTTCCAACAGACGTTTTTCTGTTGCAACATCCACAGTCAATGGTTGCAATTGTACAGCCTCGCCTGCAGGCGTAGTTTTGTTTGGCTGAGTTTGACTTGTAGGTTGTGTTTCAGCCTGTCTTTGGTGGATTTCTTCTTTACCTTTTAGAAGCAATGCCGCCAATAGAACACCACCACTTAATAAAACAACACCGCCCATCCAGCGTTGTTTGTTATTCATTGACATTCTTCTAAATACTCCCAGACCGCTTCTAAGGTATGGAACGAACCACACACCAAAATCAGCTGATTATTATTGGTTTCTGCAAGCGCTGATTGAAATGCGGCTTGTACACAATCAAACTGTTCAACTGTCTCATTCTGCAATGCAGTGTGCAACTGTTCCATTGATGCTGCACGAGGCACAGTTAATGGAGCAATTTTCCACTTTAAGACAGTATTTTTCAACAACTTGACCACAGAATCTATATCTTTGTCAGACAACATTGAAAAAATAGAGACAACTTCTGTGTACTGTTTATTGTATTCTAAGAATTTTCGCAATTGCTTTAACAAAAATTCAACACCATGCGGATTATGTCCCGCATCAAAGATGACTGTTTTATCTTGTATTTTTCTAATTTCAAAACGACCAGCCAATTGTGCCTTTTTGATTCCCTGAGCAATTGCCTGTTGCGAAACATTTAAATCACTGAGTAAAACTGCGGCGACAGCAGTAGAAATATTTTCTAAAGCAAGCTGCCCTGCTGGAAATTTCAAAGTCGTACCTGAACTTGAAAAGTTCCAAGTCTGACCATCTTCAGATAGCTGATAAAAATAATCACGATCTACAGCATATAACTGAGCATTAGATTGTTGTGCTTTATCCTGAATCGCTTGTGGTATTGTTTGTAAGCCACCAAAGACGATAGGAATATTTGGACGAATAATTCCTGCTTTTTCAAAAGCAATTTTTTCAATCGTATCGCCCAACCAGTCGGTATGATCTAAACCAATATTGGTAATCACAGCGAGATCTGGGTCAATCACATTGACCACATCTAAACGTCCACCTAACCCTACTTCTAACACCCAAACATCGCATTGTTTCTGTTTAAAAATAACAAATGCTGCCAGTGTGGTTGCTTCAAAAAAGGATAATGATAAATTGCAGATACGACGTGCTTGATCAACTTGAACAAAAGCATCAATCAGAGTTTGATCATCAACTTCCTGACCAGCCAATTTGACACGTTCATTGAATCTGTAAATATGTGGGGATTGATATAGACCTACATTCAAACCTTGCGCATTGAATATGGCAGCGAGGGTGGTTGTGGTTGATCCTTTACCATTAGTGCCAGCAACAGTGATCACTTTTGCTGAGGGGCGCATGATTTCGAGTTGTTCAGCTACAGGAATGACTCGCTCTAAGCCTAAATCAATTCCTGTAACGTGAACATGGCTCCAATAATCGAGCCATGTTTGTAATTTATCAGTATTTAAAGGTGCTGTTTCGTTGTTCAAGGCAAGTTCATCAGTTTCGCTACAATACGATATACAGTATCACGTAATGCATGACGATGAACAATTTGATCGACCACCCCATGATCAAGCAAAAATTCCGCACGTTGGAACGGTTCTTCAAGTTTCTCACGTACGGTTTGTTCGATAACTCGCTTACCAGCAAAGCCAATCATCGCTTTAGGCTCAGCAATTTGAACATCGCCTAACATCGCCAAAGACGCAGTAACACCTCCATAAACAGGATGTGTCAACACCACAATATAAGGTAGATGTGCATCTTTCATTTTTTGAACTGCGGCTGAAGTACGTGCCATTTGCATAAGCGACAACATGCCTTCTTGCATACGTGCACCGCCAGAAGCTGCAAAACAGATTAATGGCTGTTTGTCTTTAATGGCTTTTTCAGCAGCCTGTACAAAGCGATCGCCCACAACAGTACCCATTGATCCAGCCATAAAGTCGAATTCAAAAGCACAAGCCACCATTGAAATATTTTTCAACTGCCCTTGCATGGCGACCAGCGCTTCAGTTTCACCTGTTTTATCCTGCGCTTCTTTTAAACGCGCTGGATAAGGTCTACTGTCGACAAAATGTAGCGGATCTTTTGCAACAAACTCTTGACCAAGTTCATTGTTAACCTGATCAAAGAACCAGTTCAAACGATCACGTGCTTTCATTTTCAAATGTTCATCACATGACGGACAAACATAAGCATTAAAAGACATCGCTGTACGAGTCACGAGTGCATGACATTCAGGGCACTCAATGGTTGGTTCAGTAAACGTCGCTTTGAGTGTTTGTTGTTGATCAGGCACATCAATGCCTGGAACTTTACGATCTGTCCACGGCGTAATTGCGCTGAGGATTTTCCCTGATTTCACTTCTTGATTCATACTAACTCATCGAGCGCCGCTCGAAGCTCCTTGACTTTATTCACTGCTGCTTCAACAGCTTGTTCTGGTGCAAGATTTGCAAAAGGTTTGACAAAAGCACTTCCAACAATCACAGCATCTGCAACTTGACCAACAGCTTTAGCAGAAGCAGCATCACTGATTCCAAAACCTACACCAACAGGAATATCGGTAAAGGTTTTAATTTTTTGGATACGTGTTGCGACTTCAGTTGTGTCCAATGTTGCAGCACCAGTGACACCTTTTAGAGACACATAGTAAATAAAACCACGGGCTTGATTTACTACATGTTGAATACGCTGTTCAGTAGAGGTTGGTGCGAGCAAAAAGATCTGATCCATATCGTATTTTTGCAATACGTCATCTAATGTTTTTGCTTCTTCTGGAGGTAAGTCCACAAGCAACACGCCATCTACGCCACATTCATGGGCATAAGCCACAAACTTTTCATATCCAATGACTTCAACAGGATTTAAATATCCCATTAAAACAACAGGTGTAGTGGTGTCTTTTTGACGAAACGCTTTGACCATATTCAAAGCATCAAGTGTGTTGGTTCCAGCAGCCAGAGCACGCTCTGCTGCAA
Source organism: Acinetobacter sp. B-6 (assembly GCF_056930735.1). Lineage (NCBI taxonomy): Bacteria > Pseudomonadati > Pseudomonadota > Gammaproteobacteria > Moraxellales > Moraxellaceae > Acinetobacter > Acinetobacter sp. B-6. The sequence goes on from NZ_JBXPBY010000012.1 coordinate 62,873, forward strand.
GTGCGATTACAGGACCATCTGCCATCGGGTCGGAAAATGGTAATCCAAGTTCTACAACATCTACGCCTGCTTCAACCATCTGATGCAACAATGGTACCGTTACATGAGGTTGTGGATCGCCCGCCATCACATAAGAAACCAAAGCCTTACGCTGTTGAGATTTAAGTTGTGCAAAACGAGTGGCTAAACGTGACATAGGATTGTACATTCCTTGAATTGTTCAAACTTGAGGAGTTTTTAGATGATCAGACAACTGAGATGAATTTAAAATTCATTGACTTATTATCTTCCATCATCCAAATGTATAAATACAAGACACTGCATTGTAACGCTATTTTTTACTCAAAGGATAGAGTCACATAGTCGCTCAAACGTATCTTGTTTTATATGACAAATAATAAAACAACCCATATGTACATTTAGCGCTATTTTCAAAATGAGGACAATGATCAAAGTTACCTATTTTTAATATAATGAAAATCCCACATATTTTTTAAAAAATAAAAATAAATCATAACTATAGGGCAAAAAAAGCACTTCTAGAAGATACACAATCATTTTTCAGAAATTGCAAAAGCTGTTTATACTACGCGGGATTCTGATTTTTTATCTCCTCTTATGACCACACTCCCACAGGCTAAAGTGCAAGCCAGTGCGCTTGCGCTATTACCACTTATTGTATTTTTAGCCATTTTTTTAGGCAGCGGTATTTACCATACCATCATTGGTACTGAATTTGCTTTTTATCAAGTCAAAGCCCCGATCGCAGCGTTGCCTGCGATTATATTGGCAATTTTGCTGTATAAAGGAAAAATAAACTCAGCAATTGAAGCATTTTTAAATGGTGCAAGCCATCCAAATTTGATCCTCATGTTTATGGTTTTCATGTTGGCTGGCGCATTTGCAAGTGTGACCAGTAGCATTGGAAGTGTGGATTCAACTGTTCAATTTGGTTTATCCATCATTCCACCGACATTTGTCTTGCCCATGCTGTTTGTGATTTCAGCTTTTATTGCAACTGCAATGGGCACATCAATGGGCACAATTGCAGCTTGTGCTCCGATTGCCTTTGGATTCTCCCAAGCCACAGCGATTCAGCCCATTTATGCCATAGGTGCAGTGGTTAGTGGTGCAATGTTTGGTGATAATCTATCGATGATTTCAGATACCACCATTGCGGCAACGAGAAGTTTAAATGTAGAGCTACGCGACAAATTTCGGGTCAACATTTGGATTGCTCTACCGGCTGCAATCATCACCATCATGATTTATTTTTTGACCAGTCACCAATCTCAACTCATTGAGTATAAAAGCTATAACTTATGGTTGATTGTGCCTTATTTGGCTGTTTTCTTTTTGGCTTTTACCCGCTTGCACGTGCTTGCTGTGTTGACGATTGGTATTGTCCTTTCTGTCTTAATCGGTCTGGTTGCAAAGCCTGAATTGGATTTACTCAAATTAAATAACGCAATTTATGACGGATTTGTGGGAATGTTTGAGGTTGCGCTACTTTCCATGTTTTTAGGTGGACTTTCTGCCATTATGCAAAAGGAAGGTGGTTTAGAGTGGTTAATTCAACGGATTTATTCTGCAACCCGACGATTTAATATTGGTCGACAACGTGCAGGTGAAATTGGTATTAGCTTTTTGGTGATTTTCTCGAATTTATTCGTTGCCAACAATACTGTGGCAATTATCTTATCTGGTGATATGGCACGAGAAGTTGCCAAAGAATATGGTGTAGACCCCAAACGTGCTGCTGCATTCATGGATATTTTTTCATGTGTGATCCAAGGCATTATTCCCTATGGTGCACAACTTCTACTCGCATGTTCAATTGCTAAACTTTCACCTGTGGAACTCATCAGCTCCATTTATTACTGCTGGGTATTGGCAATATTTGCAGTTTTGGCTATCGCATTTAGATTTCCAAAATTAAAGCTGCGTGATAAATAAAGTCGAATTTGTATAATTATTAAAGATTAACTCAAACATAGAGATTATTAAATTGATCTCTATGTTTAAAATAATTGAGTATCTTCTAGATTTTAAAGCTGTCGTCTCTATTGTTCAAATTAGCACGTTTTCGTAAACATTTTATCAAAATCAATACTCCTCATAGCCCTAGGATTAGCAGTCTTTATTTTCACCAAAGTTTGCTTCAATTTTGATGATTTAGACGAATATGACGTTTTCAATTTTCCTAAATAAAACTATAAAATATGAACTTATTTTAGTTAAAACTATCAACAAATAATATGAATTTTGCTATTCATAGCAATTACCCTTATGGAACTAAATACAATAACTACCAATCGCTTACATCTTTTTGAATTTTTCCCTTTTCATCGATGGAAAAAGATATTGCTTTTGCTTGCTTCTTTATCAAGAGTTTATCTTTAACATTGATTTGGTATGTTTTTTTTAACCAGTTTCCATTGATTGTTGAACCGACCATTTCTAATATTGATAAAGTATCATTCTTTAATGATAAATCTATGAATGAGGATGTTTCTGGATAATATTTAAAAGAATAGCAGCTAGCTTTTTTGTTTCCATTCAATCGAATAGTCACATAATCGCCATTATCAATTTTAAATCTATCCACTTCTTCCTTACTTATTTCTTGAACTTTTAATTTAGAAATTGAATCACATAAACTTTTATTAAAGCTTGGCTCAGTGATTAATTTTATTACATTATCCGTCAATGCATAAGCAGTATTCGATAATAAAAATAATCCTATAATCAATATATTTTTCATAAGTTCTTATCTTACAATGACTCGCAACTAACATTCGAAAGTTTCTTCTTGTTGGTATGATAGCCAATCCATATATTTTTACCAACTTTGCTTGTATTCAATTTACTATTTTTAAAATCGTACATCCCAATGATCTGTTTACTAGCTTTTATTTTAATACAATGTTCTTTTATGCCCATCGTTTGTATTAGTTTCAATAAATTATTTTTTCTTCCGCAATAATCATTAAATCCCCCATTAACAAGCATAGTAACGTAATGGACGTCGTCATTATCAGCATAAATATTAGCATTTCCCCAAGGAGATCCACTCTTCCAATACCATGCAGCAGAATTCACAACATGTTCAGGTTCTGATGCAATGAGATCTATTTTATCAGGAACGAATTTTTGACCAACTGCAGAACCATATTTTTCATAGTTAGTATTATGAGTTAATTGTATTAATCCTCTACCATGATAGGCTGCCCCACCTTTGTAATTTTTCCAATTATCAGGGATTGATCCATCTCTATTTTTATATTCTTCAGTAGTCTTAAAGTGATCACCTTCACAAGAAATTTGGGCTAAAAAGTGAGCCTTTCTCAAGCATGTATTGATTTCAAAAGTTTTCATTGCTGTATTTAACAATACAAGAAATTTTTGAATATCCATTCCTTTAACTTTAGGATAGACAGAGCGATAAAATAGTCCCCTTGTTAGCACATCCTTTGGAAGGACTTGTTGTAAAAATTCTTCTGTAATATCTTTTGTGCAAAAACATGTTTTATCTTTATTTTCTTCTTTATCTGCGACAAAACTATTAGTTAGATTTTGTTGCAAAATAGGCTTTACGTTAAAAATTGTTGAACTTCTATAGTTCTCTCCCTGACTTGTGCCTACAACATGATCTTGTTTCGGTAAAATTTTAGCTCCACAACTCAATATATCATCAACATAGGCAACTGGTTTACCATCCATAATGATATGATTATGACTGGCTTGTATTGTCGACCAACATTTATACTTTGGGCAAAAATGACCATCTCCTGCACGTAGAAAAAAATTTCCCATTTGAGATGTTCTCTGTTGTGTTGCTTGAATAATTCCACCGTGATTCGTCATAGAGTTATGAATTGCAAAACCTTTAGCCATGTTGAATACCCTCCTCTAGATTTAAGAAACCTTCAGGAGCCTTTTCACCTTTAAAAATATGAAAAGCAACAGATTGATTAGGACTATCAATAATTTCATCACCATTGTCTAAATGACTACCTACTAATGCAATAGACTTTCCTTCTATAAGAGAAGCTTTGCCTGTACCTGAAACAATTTTGGATATTGTTCCATCGGCATAAAGGACTTCATCACCCACTAAGGCTACCGCCAGCCCACCGATTTTACATTGCAAAGCACTGGCTTTAACTAATCCACCATTTTTAGTTTTAGATCCATTTACCGCAATATAATAAGTCGCTTTGGGTCTATGTTTAAAATATAGCTGTTCTGCTTTTAATGTTTGCTGAATATCTTCTTGTGACATTTGCTGCAATTGTTCAAAAGGTAATTCATATAAAAATTTTGGACTAGTCATTTTCAAATCCTTAAAGTTATTTGAAAGACAATAGATTTTCTAGATATAAAGCTCCAACACTATAAAATTAAAATAAAATTTTATTATTAATGTGTTTGAGAAAGTTTTAAATCATAACTATTGATATTAAATGTGATTGTTATGGTGAGTAAATTTAAAACATAAATTTAGCAACATTGATAAGCTAACACAAAAATTAAATTTAAAAAAACTAAAATGTAAGAAATATTAACAAGTGTGAATTATTCCTAATAACTTGACCGTAACTCAAGATTTATTCTTTAAATCTTGCTTTTTTTCTAACAACGTTTGACCACTATATGCTTTATAGGCTCGGGCTAAAGCGGACTGATCCGAATAACCTAAACGCATTGCAATTTCAGAAAGTTGTATGTCACCACTCAGTAAAAATTCACATCGTTTCATCCGTTCACTTTCAACAATTTTTTTAAAAGAAGTGCCTAAGTCACTGAGTTGCCGTTGTAAAGTACGTGTCGAAATATGCAGTTCCTGTGCAACATCCTCAATCTTTGGTGCTTGTTCTTTGAGTTTTAAATACTCCGCAACGATAATATGCAATTGCTGGGCAATGGTTTTATAGCGAGGTTTCGCTGCGATCGCTTCTTCTGCCTGCTTGACTAAGAGCTGCATCAAAGATGGGTCAGCTTGTTGTATCTTCAGTTCCAAGCCTTCCATACGCAATACAAAACTATAGTGAGGTTGATTGAATAGCACCTCGCAAGCATAGAACTTTTGATAATGATAGAGTGCCATCTGTGGGGCGTGTGCAAAGTATACTGCTTGTAGGGGAAATTGATTTGGGGGTACGATTTTCCGTGCAAGATGCATCATCAGCGCATTGGTAAATTCATTAATTAAAATATATTTATCATGGTGAAATGGCCAAATTAAATGAACATACTGCCCTTTTTGTTGCATCTGCATGGGAATTACTTCATCCCCATCAATCACCAAGCGACTAAAGCGCATAATATTTTGTAATGCCTCGGCAACGGTAGTACTTCGGGATGCCATATAACCCAGCACTCCAAAATGTTCTGGTCGAACATATTCCGCCATTTCAAAAACAATTTGTGGGCAATCGAAAGCCTGTTTGGTTTTTTCAATCAATTGGTGAAAGAATAAATAAGCCGATTGTTTATCAATAGGTAATGACAGGATACTTAGCAAATGTTGTTTTTCATCTGCTTGCAAAAAATCAAGCGTGGTAACATCCACGTTTCGTTCAGCCAAGTACATCTGCCAGAGATGGAAATAGCCGTTCGGAATCTGAAGCTCTTGCATATCCTTGCACTCTTTCAATTCTACATATCAACCAATTTGACATTCTAAATTTTCATTCTGTCATAAAATGTATAAAAATTGGCAATATCTGTCAAAACAAAGCTGCAATTTCCCGACATACTGAAATCATCGAAAGCAATGCAAGTAAAACAAAATGAATGCATTAGTTAAATATCAGGTGGACCCAGTCGTTCGCACCAAGCTCGATTTCAAGCTTGAAGACGTTCCTCGCTTTTGGTTTGGCGGAGATCCATTCCGTACACGTTTATTTGATGCTTTGAGCCTAACCTTTCCAGATGGAGAGCGCTACTTTATTGAAAGTGTTCGTTTATTTCGCAATAAAATCACTGATCCAGATTTACAACAACGGGTTGCTGACTTTATTCGTCAAGAGGCTCAACATGGCATGGCACATGACAAAATGAACCAAGTCATGAAAGACCAAGGAATGCCTGTTGATCGTTTTATTCAGCTTCTACAGAAAATATTTAAATTTGAACTCAGCCAACGTTCTCCACAGTACAACATCGCTATGACAGCTGCAGCGGAACACTTAACCGCACTTATGGCAGAAACTTTTTATCGTCATAAAGCAACTTTAGCTGAAGCACATCCTTATGTTCGCGCTTTGTTAGCATGGCACTCTATTGAGGAAATGGAACATCGAGATGTGGCCTTTGATGTGATGCAACAAGTGGGGGAAGTTCCAGATCATTTACGCCGTTTCGCTTTGGCGTTTACCACAATCATGATGTTCAACTTCACGCTGTACCGAGCCAATATCATGTTGAAGCATGATGGTTTCAGCCGTCTAGAACGAATCAAGATGGCGGCTCAAGGCTTACCCTGGTTCTTTGGAAAGCAAGGTATTCTTTCAGCAATGAGAAGTGAATATTTGGATTGGTTTAAAAAAGATTTCCACCCTAGCCAACATCCAGTGATTCGCCAATATCAAGTTTGGGTCGACACCATGGCTGCCACCAATGATCCAATTCAAGCAGGTGAAGCATTTTGGCAAGCAGGTTTATAAGTCTGCTTATGCTACACCTTTGTTGATGGGTAAATGTGAGAATAAAATAATGAATGCATATGTACAACACCAAGTTGATCCTGTAGTCCGAACCAATCTAGATTTTAGATTAAATGAAGTTCCACGTTTTTGGTTCGACAACGACCCTTTCCGAACACGTATGTTTGATGCACTTAGCCTGACTTTTCCTGTCGGTGAACGCTATTTCATCCAAAGTGTACGAGCACTTCGCGATAAAATCACCGATCCAGATTTACAACAACGCGTAACAGATTTCATTAAGCAAGAAGCACAACACGGTCTAGCCCATGACAAAATGAATCAGGAAATGCAACGCCAAGGTATGCCTGTAGATCAGTTTGTTCAGTTTATGGGTGAACATTTTGAGTACATCCTCAAACATCGCTCTAAGCAATACAACATTGCCATGACAGCTGCAGCAGAACACCTCACCGCACTTATGGCAGAAACTTTTTATAGTCATAAAGAAACTTTAGCTGATGTACATCCCTTTGTACGCGCACTCTTTGCTTGGCACTCAATTGAAGAAATGGAGCATCGTGATGTGGCTTTTGATGTGATGAAAGAAGTGGGCGAAGTGTCAGAGAATCTGCGTAAATTCGCGCTGGCTTTTGTAACATTACAAATGTTTGGTTTCACTTTTTATCGTGCCAATGTGATGTTAAAACATGACGGCTTTAGCCGCTTACAACGCGCCAAATTTGCACTCAAAGGTATTCCTTGGTTCTTTGGTAAGTCTGGAAAATTATCTGCCATGCGTCAGCAATACCTAGATTGGTTTAAAGCCGATTTTCATCCGAGTCAGCACCCTGTGATCCGACAATATCAAGTCTGGGTAGATACTTTGGCTGAAACCAATGATCCAATTGAAGCGGGTGAAGCGTTTTGGCAAGCAGCTCAATAAGACATTGAAATAATTACCCCCCCTAGCTGATCAATTTCTTTTTCGGCAACATAAGATTTTATCCAAACCCTTCTTATGTTGCTTTTTTTGTCCTGAACGCTCAATCCAATATTTTAATTCCGAAACGAAGTCTTACCATTTTGCATAATGCTGTTCAAGCAAACCATATTCTTGATTAAGCTGAATGGTTTCACCTGTTTCTGATTCGATGCTACCACTGATGCGTGATTGCCATTGGCTAAATTGACTCCCCACCAAACGTAGGTTTAAATTCTCAAATCTACGCCAACCCGTTTCTATGTGAAGATTGAGTTTCTGATCTAGGGAACGTACTGACCATACATTGGTATCTATTTTTTCAAACAATACATCCGCAACTGCATAGAGTACACCATTGACCCAAAGGCAGTTTTCATTACCAAAACTTTCATTTACACCTGATGCAAGGTTTAAACCAATACGTTGACCTTGCTGATCCCAAAAATTACAAGAAAGCCAAAACCAAGCCGTTTCAGGTCTTAAAAAGCCACAGGTATCATCTAAAGAAGCCAGTGATTGATCATTGAAATGAATCAATTCTTTATGCTTATCAACAAAAAACCCCTCCACAGCCAATGTTGTTTTCTTTTGAGTATAGGTCCAGCCATTGATGCCATTAGGACTACATAGGCTTAAAGGTTCAGTACCAGCACAAAATATTCGTGCTTTTAACTGCTCCTCACCATGACGGGTTGCACGAATATAACGCACCCCATTGGCATGTTGCATTTCGAATTCAAACGGCGACTTACTAAAATGGCTTTGGCTATATAGAGGTTGTTCATCAAGTGAAGTACCACGTCCTAAAATGGTATTGGCATTCCACTCTAAAACCTCTTGATTAGTATGATCATATATATAGATGAAACCGTGTCCAGCCCAACCAATATCTGCTATTGCAATCCCAATTGAATATTGTTCATGCTGAATACCACAAAATTTAAACTTTTTATATTTTAAATGCTTGCGCCAACCTGTTAATGTTTTTCCATAGGGTGTTTTATAGACATAATCATGAACATTAATTTTGCTGGGCACTTCTTTAAAGCGCCCATAACGTGGCTGACCGTTGCTTTGTATTAAATCCATGTGAATTCCCAATCCTTTTGTATAAGGGAAATATTAGACTTTAGTCGATATTTTGATTATTGCTATTTTTCCACATATAGCAATCTGATTGATCGCAAATCGTAAAAATGGTTTCGCGCATTATATTGAAGAAAAGTGTCACAAATGTATAGTATTTAATCAAAATAAGATAATAAAAAAATAGGGCAATTGCCCTATTTTTCAACGAGATCAATTGATCAGATAATTTTCCCTACTGGAATCTGGTCTATCAATTTCTGTGGTGCTTTAAAACGCTCACCATACTTTGCTTCTAATGCGTTTGCGCGAGCCAATGCTTTTTCCAGACCATATTGGTTGAGGAATTGGATCGCACCTCCTGTCCACGGCGCAAAACCTATTCCAAAAATCGAACCAATATTGGCATCAATTACTGATTCCAAAACATTTTCTTCATAGCAACGTAAAGTGTCCAATGCCTGAACAAACAGGAAGCGATCTATCATTTCTTGCTCAGAAATAACTACATCTTTCTTCCAGTGGCTTAGACCCTCCCATAAATGCTTCTTCCCACCTTCTGGGTATTCATAAAAACCTGCACCTGCTGCTTTACCCTTACGCTCAAAGGTATGAATCATGGTTTCAATCACATCATCTGCACCTGAAAGTGGTAAATCTTTACCTTCTGCTTGCAGTGCTTTACGGGTTTCCTTCGCCACATGTTCAGAAAGCGTTAATGCAACTTCATCCTGAATGGCAAGTGGACCCACTGGCATACCTGCTTTCAATGCAGCCATTTCAATGCGTGCTGGATGGACACCTTCATGCAATAGACGCAAACCCTCTTGTACAAATGTGCCAAAGACACGACTGGTAAAGAAACCACGACTATCATTGACAACAATAGGCGTTTTACCAATTTGCTGCACATAGTCATAGGCTTTTGCTAAAGTTTCAGCAGAAGTATTCTTACCTTTGATGATTTCCACCAATTGCATTTTATCGACTGGGCTAAAGAAATGCAGACCGATAAAATGAGTATCATCTTTAGAAGCTTTGGCTAAACCCGTAATCGGCAATGTTGAAGTATTTGAAGCCATCACACCACCATCAACCAAGAACTGTTCAGCTTCTTGAGTCACTTTGGCTTTCAAATCTTGATTTTCAAAAACAGCTTCGATAATCAAATCACAGCCTTTTAAATCTTCTGCAGAAGCGGTTGCTGTAATCAAACTTAAAACTTGATCACGTTTTTCAGCCGTCATACGCCCCTGTGAGACACGCTTATCCAAAAGTTTTTGGCTATATGCTTTGCCTTTTTCAGCATTTTCAACAGATACATCTTTCAGAACAACTTGTATTCCTTTGATCGCTGTTGAATAGGCAATACCTGCACCCATCATGCCTGCACCTAACACACCAACTTTGGTCGCCTGCCATTTTGCAATATCTTTAGGGCGACTTGCGCCAGCTTTGATTGCATTTAAACCATGCCAGAATGTACCGATCATATTTTTCGCCACTTGCCCTGTTGCAAGGTAAGTGAAATAACGATTTTCAATACGGAAAGCTGTATCTACATCAACTTGTGCCCCTTCTACTGCGGCAGCCATGATTGCTTCTGGTGCAGGGTAGCATCCTTTGGTTTTGTCTCTTAACATTGCAGGTGCAATAGCAAGAATTTGCGCAACAGCCGGTGTTTTTGGATCTCCCCCAGGAATCTTATAGCCTTTTACATCATAAGGCTGTTGTGATTTCGGATTCGCCTTAATCCAAGCAATGGCTTTGTCGAGCATGTCTTGCTCATTCTCAGCAAGCTCATTGACTAAACCGAGAGACTTTGCTTTATCCACCCCAAATTGCTTACCTTCCATCAGAAATGGAAAAGCGTTTTGCAATCCGAGTAGTCGTACCATACGAACAACACCACCACCGCCAGGTAATAAGCCAAGCGTCACCTCAGGCAGACCTAATTTGATTTTAGGATCGTTTAGAGCAATACGATAATGACAACTTAACGCAATTTCCCAACCACCGCCTAAAGCAGTTCCGTTAATCGCAGCAACGACAGGTACTCCCAAAGTATCAATTGCACGTAGATCATCTTTGAGTTTTGCAGTCATGTTAAAGAATTCAGTCGCATGCTCTGGTGTTGCTTCAATGAGTTCATCCAGATCACCGCCAGCAAAGAATGTCTTTTTTGCAGAACGATAAATCACACCTTTGAGGTCAGTTTCAGATTTAAGTTTTGAAACAACATTTTCTAAAGCCACACGGAAATCAGCATTCATGGTGTTGGCAGATTGGTTTGGAGAATCCATTGTTAGAATGACAATGCCATCTGCATTTTTTTCATATTGAATTGCGCTCATTATTCTTCTCCTTAAACCAACTCAATAATGGTCGCAATACCCATGCCACCACCCACACACAAGGTTGCTAAACCACGCTTTTTCCCTTGACGTTCTAATTCATCCAACAATGTACCTAAAATCATTGCACCTGTTGCGCCCAAAGGGTGCCCCATGGCGATTGCACCGCCATTGACATTGACTTTTTCAGCAGGAACTTTAAGTTCAGACATAAAGCGCATCACAACCGATGCAAAAGCTTCATTCACTTCAAATAGATCAATATCATCAATGGTCAGACCCGCTTTTGCCAATGCCTTACGCGCAGCAGGTGCTGGACCAGTCAGCATAATGGTAGGATCTGTTCCAACTAAAGCAGTCGCCAACACTTTGGCACGAGGTTTTAAACCTTGTTCTTTTACTGCTTTTTCAGATGCCAATAACACCACAGCCGCACCATCCACAATTCCTGATGAATTTCCTGCATGATGTACATGGTTAATTTTCTGTGCTTCTGGATATTGCTGTAAAGCAATCGCATCAAAGCCCATGCTGCCCATCATTTCAAAACTTGGATTCAGCTTTGCCAAGCCTTCCGCTGTAGTGAGTGGCTTAATAAATTCATCTTTTTCAAGAATCATCACCCCTGCTTTGTCTTTTACCGCCACAACAGATTGATCAAAATAACCTGCTGCTTGCGCCGCCGCTGCTTTACGTTGCGAATTCGCAGCAAACTCATCGACATCCGAACGGCTATAACCATCTAGTGTTGCAATTAAATCAGCACCAATCCCTTGAGGAACAAAATGTGATTTTAAATTGGTCTCAGGATCAAGCGCCCAAGGTCCACCATCTGAGCCCATTGGAATACGAGACATCGACTCTACGCCACCCGCAACCACAACATCTTCCCAACCAGAACGGACTTTTTGAGCAGCCATATTCACTGCTTCCAAACCTGATGCACAGAAGCGGTTGATTTGTACACCTGCAACATCATTGTCCCAACCTGCTGCAATCGCAGCAGTTTTTGCGATATCACCACCTTGATCTGCAATTGGCGTCACACAACCCAATACAATGTCATCAACTTTGGAAGTATCCAATTGGTGGCGATCTTTCAATTCATTGAGTAATGTTGTTAATAAAGTGATTGGCTTCACTTCATAGAGTGATCCATCTTTCTTTCCTTTTCCGCGTGGTGTGCGAATGGCATCAATGATGTAAGCCTCGCTCATAGCTGTTCCTTCTTATGACTTCTAGATTGTTATGTGCTTCGAGTGTACTTTATAAAGTCGAGAGATCAATGACGAGAACGGAATAGTCGCTTGATATTTTTTGTCAATTGAAAAAAGTGGCAAATTAAAGAGATTTAAATGCCCATATATCAGCACAAAACATTGCTCATTACCTACTAAAACTCATATAAGCATTAAAATCATGTTGCTAAACAAAATCGATATCGAGAATATCACTGAATTTTCTTTTCCCTGTCTGGGCTAAATCAGTTTCATTCCTTGGATAGCTGATGGGTTGATCTTCACTTAAATCTGAATGTAATGTCCCTATTTTTAAGTAGTCTATTTCCGCAAATTGAGGAAATTCATGTTCAACAGCTTCTAATCGTTGAATACATGCAATCGCTTCAGCTTGTGTGAGCGTAATTGCTTTTAAAGCCCTTACAATTTGCCCAAAACCCTCAATATATTCACTAATTTCAAAAACAATTTCCCCATTTCGGAAATTACCATCCACAGCAATGATACGGAGATCATCAGCTAAAGATGACTCAAGATAAGCTTGATCATGCCAAGGATCATGATCTTTGCGGTATGTCATATACTGTATTCTAGCCTTTTCGGCATCTTCTAAAGTGGTAAAAATACCTAAAATAATGTCAATAAAACGATAAGCTGAGATTGTTCTCATCAACATCCACATACTGTTCTACACCAAATCTTGAGTCCTAAATATTTAATCAAGAATTATCAGTAAACAAATTAACATTCATACTGTATTCATTTTAAATGGATAAAACATCCAATGTCATCGCACAACGGCTTTCTCGAAGAAAACCGCATTCAACCTCATGTTGAATTTTTTTTTGGAGATAATCTGGTAAATGATCGTCATCCAGCTTTTGAAAACCTAACTTCTCATAAAATGGGCGATTCCAAATCACATTATTAAATGTCGTTAATGTCAGATTTGAAAAATCATGCTTCCGAGCAAAATCGATAATGTATTCTAGTAATTGCCGTCCAATTCCTTGCTTTTGCAATGTCCCATCCACATCCAATTCAATAATATATAAATCTTGGTTTTGTTTTTCGGCATATAAAAATCCAGTGGCTTGATTATCAAGATTTACCGAAACAAAGCCATACGCTTTTGAAATCAACTGCATGTGGTCATCTACAGATAAAATTGAGCTGTCTGCTAACCAAGCAAGTGCAGGAATATTCAAAAAAGCTTGCGTTGCCGATTTTTCAATTTCAATTAAGCGTGGAATATCTAAAGTTTCAATTGTTCTAATTAAACATGTCATTTATTGATCTAGCCATACATTTAGCGTTAAGTATGATCAAACTCCCCACTTAAAAAGTTTGAAATTGACATACATCTCCGCTTTACAGAATATCATGCAATGAGCGATGTAACAGACAAGTCTAAATGATAGAACTGATTAAATTCGGTGGCTTGATAGCTTGAGAAAGCATCACCTTTGATAAATCCAAACTTTTTATACAAATGAATTGCTGGATCAAAAGAGGAATGTGTTCCTGTTTCAAGACTCAATTTTTGATATTTTCTTAACTGCGCAATATGCAAAAGATGTTTTAAAACTGTAGTTGCTGCGCCTTTACCTAAATGTTGAGGATGAGTCCGCATGGATTTGATTTCGGCATGAATTGGCGAGAGTTCTTGAATAGCGCCACATGCCAAAAGCTCATCTTGATCCCAAAGGGTATAAAAACTGATCTGTGGCTGTTGTAATGCGGAAAGGTCTAAAGCAAAACTATTTTCAATTGGTGAGTTCTCATGCATGCCTGCTAAATGAATGCGAAGCAAGTTTTGTACTTGTATCTCATCAAACTGCCCGAGCTTAATCATCTTTTTAATGCCCTATCGTTTAAACCCATTCCATCATATATCAGAAAATGCATCGACAAAATGCTTAGACATAAAAAAGCCCAAGTCAAACTTGGGCGGAGGATAATCAGAAAATAGTTTTTGATTTCATCATGTTGTCATCAGTGATAACCATGTAATTGGCGATAGAGCCCCGGCGTAACCCCAGTCCATTTTTTAAATGCACGGTGGAAGGTACTGGTTTCACTAAAACCAACTTGTTGAGCCACATCTTCAAGGGTTAAATCTGGATTTAATAACAAATGAATAGCAGCATCACGGCGTAATGCATCTTTAACACCTTGATAGCTTTTACCTTCAGCTGCTAAACGACGGCGCAAAGTTTGTGGGGATAAATACAACATGGATGCTACATCATTCAAGGTCGGCATTTCCTCGCCGATCTGACTCTTCAACACTTCACGGATACGTGATGTCAACGAATTGGTGTTTTTAAATTTCACCAAAAGTTGTGCAGGTGCAGCTTTTAAAAATTCTTCTAAACTCGCCTCATCCTGACGAATCGGCAGATCCAAATAGTCGGCAGCAAAGGTAATTTCTGTACGAGGCATGTCGAACTGCATGACAGGTGCAAAGAATAATGCATCATATTCATCTGCATGATTTGGGCGTGGGTAGCCAAAATGTACACGCTCCAGAGGAATACGACGTTCAATTAACCAAGATGCCAAACCATGCCAAATCATCAGCATACTTTCAGTAATGAAGTGGTCAGGGTCCATGGTTTTTGGAATCAAAGGCACCAAACGCGCTTCATGTTTATCTCGTTCAACTGCTACAGACCATTCATCACCAAATAATTTATAGAATTGGGAGGATAGTTCTAAAGCGTCACCCAGTGTTTTAGCATGGATGATCAATTGGCACATAATGGCAAAAGAGCCTAGACGACGTGGTTGAATATCAAATCCAACATGTTCATCTTGGGTAACCATCCACAACATTTTCACGAAGCGAGTATATTGCTCTGGTGAAATACGTGCTTTAGGCTGACGCAGTAATTCTGCTTCTATGCCAACATGTGAAAGTAAAGTATCAACGTCCATTCCTAAACGTTTTACACCGGTTAAGGCTGCATTCACAAAATGGATACTGATCGTATCACGACTCATGGTAAATCCTTCACTCTCTTTGATGTTCACTAACAATTGACCTAAATGACGCTAAAAAATGTTTTATTGGCGATTTACAACAGTGCAGATCACCTTTTTACATCATAAATTGCCGAAATGATCAAGGTAAATGGCTGAACATGACATTGTTTTGTTAATTTTATATTTCTATTATGGATGTAAAATCAACACTATATTGGTAAAAACAATTATGACAAGCGCTTTAAAGGGATTGAAAGTACTCGATTTTTCGACTTTATTACCCGGTCCATTCGCAACTTTGTATCTTGCCGACTTAGGTGCAGAAGTGATCCATATCGAGTCACCTACTCGTCCAGATCTGGTTCGTTTGTTTCCTCCCTATGCAAATGGACAAGCAACATCACATAGTTATCTGAATCGAAACAAACAATCTGTCACCTTAGATTTAAAAGATCCTGCCAGTATAGCGCAGGTCAAGGAAAAAATTTCTGAATACGATATTGTGGTTGAGCAATTCCGTCCCGGAGTAATGCAACGTTTGGGTTTAGACTATCAAACCTTGTCTGAAATTAATCCTCGTCTGATTTACTGCTCGATTACAGGTTATGGGCAATCCGGCACATATAAAGATAAGGCAGGACATGATATTAACTATATTGCACTGTCTGGAATCGCGGGGCATTGTGGTCGTCAAGACAGTGGACCACCACCGATGGGAATTCAGATCGCCGACGTCGCAGGTGGTTCATTACATGCGGTGATTGGGATTCTTGCGGCTGTGGTCGAACGTCAAAATAGTGGACTTGGACAGTACATTGATATTTCTATGACAGACTGTGTGGTTGGGCTCAACAATATGGCTGCCGCAGCCAGTTTGGCAGGTGGGCAACATCAACAGCGTGAGTTAGAGCAACTGAATGGCGGTACTTTCTATGATTATTATGCAACTGCCGATGATCGTTACTTATCGATCGGTAGTTTAGAACCACAATTTATGACAGGTTTAGCAACAGCGCTCGAACTGCCAATTCTATTAGAAAAAGGTACTTCTTTTGACCCTGAAGACCGCCAAATGGTCAAACAAGCAATTCGAGAAAAGATTAAAACTCAAACACTTGCAACATGGAACGATTTATTTAGCCAACTGGATGTTTGTGTCGAGCCAGTTTTAAGTTTGGATGAAGCCCTAAACTCCAAAATTTCCAAAGAACGCGGTTGGGTGATCAATGTTCCATTAAAAGCCAATGCAGATCAAACCGAACCCCAGTTAGCATGTCCAATAAAATTTTCAAGATCACAAATGCGTTATCAATATATTGGTCAGCAACTCGGCGAAGGAAATTGGTAGCAACACACTCACTACAACATCTTTTAAGTTAAATAAAATTACAAATTGGTCATTTTATTTACAATTTGTATGAATTGTAAGCAGAGCATCCTGTGTAATCTTGATACTAATCAATTACACAGGTGTTCTGATGATGCTTCATTATTCCTGCTTCTTAATGCCTCTAAAATCCTCACCCCCTACGTTTCATAATCATTTCAAGCACTATACAAATAAATTTAGTCCAACAAAAACAATAGAATAAATTAACCTAAAAGATACCCTTATTTTAATTATGTATTTACAAAGAATTATCATCATACGATAAACTATTTACATAAATTACAATTAAAAGTCAAAATTAATAGATTTTTATACAAATATGAGAGTATCATAAATAATTAGTTACAAAGTGTTATCAAGGTCACCAAATATGAATAAATCTAAAGGTTACTTTTATGGGGCAATCAGCCTATTGTCTTTATGTTGTTCTTTTCAAAGTACACAGGCAGCTGATGCATTTGATCCACAAAGTCCGTGGATGCTTGGCGACTGGAACGGTAAGCGAACCGAGTTGCAACAAAAAGGTTATGACTTCAGTTTTGGTTATACTGGCGAATTAGCCACATTACTGGATTCAAAAAATCATTCAAGCCACGGTACAGAGTATGCAGATCAATTTGCATTGGGTACCCATATCGACTTAGAGAAAGTGTTGGGTTGGAAAGATACAGAAGCTCAAATCACCATCACTGAACGTAATGGTCGCTCACTTTCACAAACCTCAGACGCGCTTGCTGGACAACTCAGCTCGACCCAAGAAGTTTGGGGACGAGGTCAAACTTGGCGCCTTACTGATTTCTGGATCAAGAAAAAATTCTTTGATCAAAAATTAGATATTAAAGTGGGTCGTTTTGGCGAAGGCGAAGATTTTAACAGTTTTGACTGTGATTTTCAAAACCTCGCACTCTGCGGCTCTCAAGTGGGGAACTGGGTTGGTGATCAATGGTACAACTGGCCTGTCAGTCAATGGGCAATTCGAGCGAAATACAATCTCAACCCTGAACTTTATGCGCAACTTGGCGCTTATGAATATAATCCTGAGAACTTAAAGCGTGGCAAAGGTTTCAACCTCAGCACAGATGGTTCTCATGGCGCAATTATTCCAGCAGAAGTAGTTTGGCAACCTAAACTCAGCACAGCCAATTTACCCGGCGAATATCGTTTGGGCTATTACTATAGCACAGTCGATGCGCAAACCATCAAAAAACCAAACCAAACCGATCATAAGCAAGGTGGATGGGTCGTTGCAAAACAACAACTCACCACACATCAAGGGGATGTAAACCGTGGTTTGACGGGTTTTGTGAATTTAACCTTGCATGACTCAACCACCAATACGGTAGACAATATGCAAAATATTGGACTGGTCTATAAAGGTCCATTTGATGCACGCCCTCAAGATGATATCGCCATCGGCTTTTCACGGATTAGCATCAATTCTGATGTCAATGACATTCAAACTCGTCAACAAGACGAAGAATATAACACCGAAGTTTATTATGGTGTACATGCCACCAACTGGCTCACAATTCGTCCAAATGTACAGTATATCCGCCATGTCGGTGCATATAAAAATGGCGAAAATGCTTGGGTTGGCGGCATTAAATTGCAAACTGCATTTTAGTTTGAAGACGATAAATATTTTGATGCCTACTCATATATTCTCCCAAGGCATGAAAATATTTAAAGTCTAAATTTTTAAGTTCTCTGCTTCATCAAACCTTATGGGAATGATCAAGCATTCAAAATTAATTAAATAGATAGGTGGTCAACATGCATACTCCATCTTCAGGATTTAGAACATTTACCATTGCGATTGCAGTTGTTTTTGGTCTGGTCCTCCTTATTGGTGGCATATGGCTTGCAGCACTTGGTGGGTCTTGGTACTACATCATTGCCGGCATACTGTTCATTGCAACAGCAATTTTATTACGTAAATTAAGCAGCTCTGCTTTATATGTCTACGCTGCTCTAGTACTCGGTACTGTGGTCTGGGGGCTTTGGGAAGTCGGCTCTGACTTTTTCGCGCTTGCACCACGTTTAGACATCTTAGGCGTGTTTGGTTTATGGTTACTTATTCCAGCAGTTACCCGTGGTTTCAATGCCAAAGGCGCTAAAATTGTACTTTCTGGTACTTTGGCAATCACGATTGCCGTGATGGCATATTCGATCTTTAATGATCCACAAGAAATTCGTGGGACATTATCCGCAAAACAACCAACCCCTGCTCCAATTGATGGAATCGCTGATGCGGATTGGCCTGCATATGGGCGCACTCAATCAGGTTTGCGTTATTCTCCATTAAACCAAATTAACTCGGACAACGTGAAAGACCTGCAAGTTGCATGGACTTATCATACAGGCGAGTCAAAAACCGAGAATGACTCTGGTGAAACAACCAATCAGGTTACTCCGATTAAAATCGGCAATAACATGTATTTGTGTACGACCCACCAAAAATTGGTTTCTCTTGATCCCTCTACAGGTAAAGAAAAGTGGGTATTTGATCCAAAACTTAAATCAGATAATACTTTCCAACACTTAACCTGTCGTGGTGTTTCTTACTACGATGCAAATAACACTGTAGGTTTTGCAACAAGCCTGCAAGCAAAAAAATCATCTTCAACAGAATGCCCACGTAAAGTCATTTTACCTGTAAACGATGGTCGTATCGTTGCCGTAAATGCTGATACAGGTAAAGCATGTTCTGACTTTGGTCATAACGGTGAAGTTGATTTGCAAAAAGATATGCCATTCCCTTATCCAGGCGGCTATATTCCAACATCACCACCAGTGGTTACGGGTACAACCATTATCATTGGTGGTTCAACAACCGATAACTATTCTACGCAAGAACCCTCTGGTGTGATTCGTGGTTATGACGTGAATACAGGTGCTTTGCTTTGGGTATTTGACACAGGTGCTGAAGATCCAAACCAGATTCCAGGTCCTGGTCAAAAATATGTCAACAATTCACCAAATGCATGGGCACCACTCGCCTATGATGCGAAACTCGATATTGTTTATGTACCCACTGGTGTAGGTACACCTGATATCTGGGGCGGTAACCGTACTAAACTGCATGAGCGTTATGCCAACTCAATGTTAGCGTTGAATGCAACGACAGGTAAATTGGTCTGGAACTTCCAAACCACTCACCATGATTTATGGGATATGGATGTACCGTCTCAACCAACCTTGGCTGATATTAAAGATAAAACAGGACAAACTGTTCCTGCCATCTATGTATTGACCAAAACAGGAAATGCCTTTGTTTTAGACCGTCGTAATGGTCAAGCTATCGTTCCGATTAATGAACGTCCAGTGCCACAAACTGTAAAACGTGGTCCACAAACCAAAGGTGAATTCTACTCCCCAACTCAACCATTCTCAGACTTCAACTTAGCGCCTAAAGATAAATTGACAGATAAACAAATGTGGGGCGCAACCATGTTTGACCAATTAATCTGTCGTGTCTCATTCCATCGTTTAAATTATGATGGCATTTATACACCACCTTCAGAAAATGGCACGCTCGTTTTCCCAGGTAATTTAGGTGTATTTGAATGGGGCGGTTTATCACTGAACCCGGATCGTCAAATTGCTGTGATGAACCCAATTGGACTGCCATTTGTCAGTAAATTGATTCCAGCTGACCCTAACCGTAAGCAAACAGCAAAAGGTGCAGGTACCGAAGCAGGTGTTCAACCGATGTATGGTGTTCCTTATGGTGTTGAAATCAGTGCTTTCCTTTCACCATTCGGCTTACCATGTAAACAACCTGCATGGGGCTATGTTGCTGGTGTCGATTTAAAAACACATGATGTCGCATGGAAACGTCGTATCGGTACCATCCGTGACAGTATGCCAGGGATTCCATTACCACCGTTCAAAATGGGTGTACCAATGTTAGGTGGCTCTATTTCAACAGCTGGTAATGTTATGTTCATTGGCGCAACGCAAGACGATTATATTCGTGCCATTAATGTCACCAATGGTGATGAATTATGGAAAGGTCGTTTGCCTGCAGGTGGACAAGCAACCCCAATGACCTATGAAAGCAACGGCAAACAATATGTTGTGATCATGGCAGGTGGACATGGTTCATTTGGGACCAAGATGGGTGACTCTATTGTCGCTTATGCCCTACCAGATAAATAAGGTAATGAACTGAGAATAAAAAACAGGTCTTGATGACCTGTTTTTTATTGCTTCCGAAAAAGAGACATCACCTTAAAATGACCGGCTGATGACCTGACCATCAAAGTTAAAACAATCTTCTACCCGAATTTTTTGTACAGGGGAAAGCCGATCAAAATCAAACCATTGGTATTCAGAATGCTCTTCACTTAAATGAATCTGTTGATCACTTGGCAAAGTACATTTAAAAATAAAAGCATGGGAATTAACGGTAGGGTGATAATAAATACCAGATAGATATTCAATCTTCACATCACAACCCAATTCCTCTTGGCATTCACGGCGTAACGTTTCATGTACTGTTTCACCTTGATCCAATCCTCCACCAGGTAAACCCCATGCACAACCTGCATAAGTTGCCTTTAATAAGAGGACTTGCTGTTGTTCGTTGAAAATAACAGCATGTGAACTCATTCGGTAAAAATCATGAAACCCCATTTACTCCACCCTGATCATAAGACTCTGCTTATCTTGCTAAATAACATTTTGAAAAAATAAGACGTAATGCATAAATGATGGCGATCACAAACACAGCATAGCCCGTTTGATGCAATATCATAGGAATACACAGCACAATGACAGCGGTTATTGGATAAAACCATTTCTTTATACCAGACAAATGATGAATATCCTGTAATAACCACAGGCTAGCGCTATATACAATTAAAGAAATTGCAATAAAATATGTCACGATCTCAGCAGAAATTTCAGCTTTATGGGTCACAACATCAACGGCAGCAGCCAAGCCGGCACCCAATGCAGCAATACTCACGAAAATAAAAAAATGACCATACCCCCATGAGAATGCACGTTTACGACTATTCAATCTTTCAGCAACATCGTGATCAAAATACGCCCACCACATGGTAAACATGATCAATAAGCCACCAATGGTTAAAAAGATCAACTCTTGGCTTAACAGCTGATTATTTAAAGCATCAGAAATTGCAGCAAAACATCCTATGATCGACTCACCTAACACAATGATGGTGAGCAATGCATATCGCTCTGAAATATGATGCGGATGCCAAGGTGTCATATTATGTGCTTCGGCAAAGATAGGGACACTGAGTTCTGCAATCACCAAAAGCACAAATAGATATAGGGTAAAATTAATCGGCGAAAAATGAAAAAGTAACCAACCAATCTGCACAAGGATAATACCAAAAGCATATCTCAAAGCTGTTTGCTTACGCTCTGGATCATTTTTCGCAACCCGAAACCATTGTGTTACCAATCCAAGGCGCATAATGACGTAGCCGATAATAATCACATCAAAATCTTGCTGCTGAAAAGCACTCGGAATGCCAGCTGCCATAACCAAAGAACCGATGATTTGTACAAAAGTCATGATGCGATAAAACACATCATCATTGTCATAAGCCGAGGCAAACCAGCTAAAATTCATCCATGCCCACCACAGTGCAAAAAACACCATGAAATAAAGCAATAAACCATGTGATAAATGGTTTTCAATAATACTATGATGTAATTGCTGCCCTGCTGTTGCGATTGCCACCACAAAAATCAAATCAAACAACAATTCTAAAGATGTTGCCACTCGATGTGGCTCATGAGGATTACGAGGAGCTAAGGGTTTTAACCAACCATATTTTGCAAACAATGAATTTGGCATTATTTTTCACATTTTGAGATTATTTTCATGATTTTTTCAAAAGTCGATCTGTGATTCAAGTAGCAAACCAACAAGCACTGAAAAATCTTTTTTGCCACTTCATATGATTGCTATTGAATTTAAATAAACGCCCTTGAAAGAGCTTTTATTTTATAAACTGATGTTACGCACTTGATTTAAATTAAGAAGGTGAAAAAGAAAAAGCTAAATTTACACGACGGAGTCTTACATCCAAAGTTTAAATTTATGGAATAGCCTTCGGCTCAAGGTACTTTTGTTTTGGCATGAGGAGCAAAGCTCCGCAAGGGCAACCATCTTGCGCAGCGACATCGCTGCTCACCGCAGAACTCGTTCACTATCATCAAAATATTCAAAGTTTCGCAGAAACTTTACTTATTAGAAGGAGTCCTGCCTCAAGCAATTGCGGATGACGTTTTCGCGTATCCATATTCATCTAGCTCTAAAATTTAATTTTAGAGTTACTGCGTTACATCAGTTATAAAGATTAATTTATACCACTAATCTCAATTTTGCCTTGTCTTTTAACATAATGGCTTTGCCAGTCATCATATCTATTGGCATTGAGATATGTTGATGTACCACCAACCATTGCCCTTCTTTCTTTTGAAGGCATAATGTGGTTCGACACCAAGGCATTTGTAACTTATCTTTCAGTGCCGTATTTTCCACTTTAGAATGACAATGCAGTATCGCCAAATCGTTTGAGGCATATATTTTCATATTACGTCGAACAATTTTTATATTCTCGCTAAAATAAGGGCTAAACTTTTCCCATTCCTGTTTATAGGCGTGAATACCATCCATTTGAGTACTGACGTCAAACAGACTGACATCTTGTGCACATTGATCTAAGAGGTGTTCAAGACTGTTACCAACAACAGCAGCATCCCATATTTGAATTTGGGAAATAACCTCAGCAGCAATTTGTGAATTACCAGCGATTTCTATTTTCATCGAGAAACCTCACTTATTTGTGACCAATTTAACACTTAATAAATATTATGTGAATTATATTAGTGTTTATTTAAGTGACTGCTGAATCTAAATCAAACCTATCTCTTGTGATTATTCCAATATGATTATTTTATGGAATATCTCCTATAATCTAGATACACTCACCCAACTCCATGGATATAATTCTTCATTACATTAGCAATATTTAAAAATACTCAATTTAATTCACATATTTTCCGAAAAGTATTTGATTAAATGGTCAAATACCCTAATCGCAAATTATTTATTAAAACTCAATAATACCAAACCGATACAGTGAACTTAATTTGATAATAAATTGACCATAACATATTTAAATTTTAAAAATGCTTAAAAATAGTCATATAAATTTATGATAAAAACTCAATTAAGATTTAAAAGTAAATGCAAAGCTAGTAAATATAACACTCTCGATATTTTTATATTCTATCTTTTTAGAATGTGTCTCCAGATTTATGTCAAAATTGTAATTTTAAACTTAACAATTTAATTAAAAATTATTTAAATAATTTCATTAAATTGATCAATTTTGATAAATAATGGTATTTTTAATCAACTTAATATTGCCATAAAAAAAGCATGTAAATCACATGCTTTTTTAGAAAATTTTAACAGTCTATTCTGCTTGTTCAGTTAAATCTTTAATTTTCTCAGAAGGACCATTTTTCTTTACAGATTCAATCCCATTATCGCGCGCTGCATCACCCGAATAAAATTGGCTCGTTCCAATGATTTGATGATTTGCGGCTTTTAAATTGAAGTAGGGTTTACCATTTTTGGCTTCAAGGCGATCATAACGAGCATCATCGGGGCTATTTTTTTGTACAGAAGCAATACCGTTCTGTGCTGAAGCCTTTGCTTTATACAATTCACTGGTAAGAATAATTTCTCCATTTCCTGCTTTCAATACAAAGCGATATTGACCATCTTTTGCTTGACTAATTTCATACCATCCTGACATGGCTCACCTCTTGATTGTTTTCAGTTTATTTTATTACACAGCGCTTATTGGATATAAATTACGCTACTGATATGAAATATAAATGACTTTTGATTTTTTAAAAAGACTAATTTGTTATGACTTTATGCTGAATGTAACGACGATAAGAAG
The DNA here is from genome assembly GCF_056930735.1 of Acinetobacter sp. B-6. Taxonomy (NCBI): domain Bacteria; kingdom Pseudomonadati; phylum Pseudomonadota; class Gammaproteobacteria; order Moraxellales; family Moraxellaceae; genus Acinetobacter; species Acinetobacter sp. B-6. Next base: position 87,525 of record NZ_JBXPBY010000012.1, read on the forward strand.
CGATTAGGAAAATTTTTAAATATTCTTTATTATCAAACAGAAACATATCTTTAATTAATTTCCTCATTACAATTTAATGTTCAATCATTTATCGACTAAATGCATCTGTATGACCATAGCTTTTATATTTTATCTTGAGTAGTCGTTCAATTTCGGAATCATTGCCACGCAAAAACTTTTCCAAACAGTCACGAAATACCTCAAAAGGCACATCATCGTTATCAAAGCTTGGCATGCTTTCAGATTTAAATAAACCAAAAAGATGTGACTTTTGCTGTTTTTGATACAGTTCTGCATGCACATTAAAATTATATTGATCGTGACTGTAGGCAATCAAAAGACCACCAAACTTACGCCCACTCTGTATCTGCTCAACCTGAAAAAAGGGAAACTCGCCTTGATGTTGCTCTAACATCCCCCAAACAGCTTGTTTCGACCAATCAATTTGATCAAAGCTATTTAAAATTTGAGTGGACGCATTACTTTCAAAATCTAAAGAAGAGCGTTCAGACTCATTCAATAATTCGATTTGAATTTTAAAACTCATCAGCAGCATCCTCTCTGTTTAAGCGCTTTCAAGTTAAAACCTATCTCGAAAGCAAAGTATTTTTATACAGCATCAAGCACTTGATACCGTGCTTTATCATGAGATTACTGGAATATCGATCCAGATACTGTTCGGAAAATGTTTCCCTAAATAGGCTTTTAAATATTCTGCGGTATCTTTTGAAATTAGTTCATCCTGAGATTCATCATTTAAGTTATAGGCAAGCGCATACAACTCTAAATCACGACTCTTCAATGCTTCTAAACTTAAAATCGTATGATTAATACTCCCTAAACGACCAGAACTCACTAAAATCACTGGTAGTTTTTTCTGAGCGATATAATCAATCGTCAGCAACTCTGTAGTGAGTGGCACCATCAAACCACCGGCACCTTCCAATAAAACAGCTTCATAGTTTTGTGCAAGTTGATCTGTGGCAGATTCAATTTTTTGGAAGTCGATTTCACGTTCATCTATTTGTGTTGCCAAATGTGGTGATGCAGGATAAGTAAAAATTTCTGGCATGGTCAGTTTGGTTTCATCTTCTGGAAACCAGCCCATGCCCATAATTTCTCGATGTTGTTGAATATCTTCTGATATATCTGTATTACCAGTCTGAATCAACTTTTGAGTAATAGTTTTACGCCCTTGCGCATTCCACAATTTTGCTAAATATCCTGTCGTGTAGGTCTTGCCAATCCCCGTATCTATTCCACTAATAAAGTAAACTGATCCAGTCATGACATTCTCCGCGCGATACAATAAATAGGGTGATAAGTCAGGCGATACTGATGTACTCCTGCCTCATCAACATAAGAAAACTGTTGATAATTTTGATAAAAATCCATAAGGCTTTGCTTTGTCCAACGGAATGAAGAAGCCGTTGCGGTTACACCTGTGGCTTTTAAATGTTGTAAAACTTGTTTGGGATGGGTAAAAGTCAACTGTTCAATCTGCTCAGATAAATGCAAAATTTCAAAACCATTTTTCTGCAATTTAGCCTGTAAGTCCTCGATAGATAAATAGCTCAATCCCTGCCCTGTTAAGCTTTTAATTTCTCGCAAATTGTGCTGACCAAAACTCGAAAAACACAGTTCGGCTTGTGCGGTTAAATGATGAAACGCCTGTTTAAAAATCGCATCTAAATCATTTATCCACTGTAGGGCAGAGCTTGAAGCAACCAAGTTCAAGTTTTGTGGAAACTCAAGTTGTTCAATATCTCCAATTAACCAGTTTACCTGAGGGTTACTTATTACATTAAAGTTAAAATGCTGCTGAACATCTTCATAAAGATCATTCAAAATCAAATCTTTGATATTGAATTTTTGTATTAAAAGCTGAGTTAGATTTCCTGAGCCACAACCAATTTCAAATACTTTGTCATACTGACCAACACCATATTGGGTGATTAAATCAGACAAATGCTGAGCAATTTTTCTTTGCACGATTGCTTGTTCTGGATAGCTCTGCCCTGCCTGCGCAAAACGCAACGCAATCTGTGACGTATCAAGTTTTAGAGATTTCACATTCAGCTCACAATACGTTCTGCTTACAATAGGGGAATCAGCTGATCTAAATCAGCTCGAGATATTTGAGCAGTTAAAGAAATACGTAACCTAGAACCGTGTTGTGGAACAGTCGGTGGACGTACAGGCATAATGTAAAACCCTGCTTCTTGTAAAGTTTTTGCCTTCATCACTGTTTGGCTTGAGTCGCCAATAATCACGGGAACAATATGAGAAGTAGATGGACAATCAAAGCCCTTCGCTTGTACAGCCTGTTGTAAGTACCCACTGGTATTGTATAAATCTTGGCGCAATTGATTTAAACCTAAAACTTTCTGAAAGATAAAATTTGTCCATGCCATACAAACTGGGGGTTGAGCCGTACTAAAAATCAAAGGACGCATCGAATTAATCAGAAACGCTCGAATGACTGGGTGACAAATTAAATAGCCACCAACTGATGCAATTGCCTTACCGAAAGTTCCAACTAAAAAATCAATCTCTTCGATCACTTGATATTGCTCAGCAGAACCCAAACCGTGCTCACCTCGAACACCGATTGCATGTGCTTCATCTACATATAACATGACTTTGCAAAACTGCTTTTTAATCTCAACCAATTTTGTTAAATCTGTTTCATCACCATCCATACTAAAAATGGATTCAGTCACCACAATAATCCGCTCAAAAGCCTCATCATCATGATATTTAAGCAACAATTGAGCCAAATGTTCGAGATCATTATGTCGATAGCGCACATATTTTGCGGATGACAAACGGATGCCATCAATCATGCTGGCATGAATTAATTTATCAGCAAGAATCAGTGTCTTATTATCAGCAAGAGCAGGCAGAATACCAATATTCATATGATAGCCACTGTTAAACAGCAACGCAGCACGACCGTTAAAAGCTTGAGTTAAACTTTCTTCTAGCAATTCATATTCTGGAAAATTCCCCGTCAACAAGCGTGAAGATGAAGAGCTCATTCGGCGCTGAGCATTTGGCGTTTCATCAAAGAATTGCGTTCTTAGTTCAAGGTCAGAAGCCAAACCTAAATAGTCATTTGAAGCGAAATTTAGCATTCGCTGATCATGGATATATATCTCACGACCTTGCTGTGTATTTGAACTAAATTGTCGAAAGTTTCCTTGTTGCTTTAGCTCATCCAATTGTTTGGCATAGTGGTCCAGCAATCTATTGGTTGCACTCATATGTTTTGCTCCATACCGCTGACAACTTCAACCAACTGTGTAAGTAAAATATCCAGCTCACTGTCCTTAATCACATAAGGCGGCATCACATAAACCAATTTACCAAACGGACGAACCCAAATACCACGACGTACAAATTCTTGTTGTAAGGTTTTCATATCTACATTAACGGTGAGTTCAACCACACCGATTGCTCCCAATACACGGACATCAGCAACATGCTTGAATGATTGTAATGGTGTCAAATGGCGATTAAGCTGAGTTTCGATACGCTGAATATTGTTTTGCCAATCTTGATTGATGAGTAATTCAGTGCTTTTTACCGCCACAGCACAAGCTAAAGGATTTGCCATAAAAGTAGGACCATGCATAAATACCCCCGCCTCTCCCTGACTAATCGTTTCAGCCACCTGCTTTGAGGTAATCGTCGCTGAAAGGGTCATATATCCACCCGTCAAACCTTTACCTATACACATGATGTCAGGTTCGACTTGCGCATGCTCCCATGCAAATAATTTTCCTGTGCGTCCAAAGCCAGTTGCAATTTCATCAAAAATTAATAAAACATCATATTGCTCACAGAGCAATTTGGCTTGACGTAAATATTCAGGATGATAAAAACGCATCCCTCCCGCACCTTGTACAATCGGCTCAAGAATCAAACCTGCAATACTGGCATGATGTACTGCCAAAGTTTCTTCAAGTGCCGCTATATCTTGTTGATCCCATTCTTCATAAAAACCAACTTTGGGTGCAGGGACAAAAAAACGGTTGGGTAAACTTGATCCAAAAATTTGATGCATACCTGTTACGGGATCACAGACAGACATCGCGTTCCATGTATCACCATGATAACCAGAGCGGGGGGTGACAAAATTGGTTTTTAGCGCGTTGCCTTGAGCAGACCAATATTGCACTGCCATTTTTAATGCGACTTCAACTGCAACAGAACCGGAATCTGCAAAGAAAATTTTGTCGAGACTTGGCGGAGTGATTTCAAGCAACAACTTTCCCAATTGTATCGCAGGATCATGGGTAAATCCGCCAAACATAATATGTGACATATTTTGGAGTTGATCGGTGACTGCTTGATTTAATTCAGGATGGTTATAACCATGAATCGCACACCACCATGAGGACATACCATCGATGAGTTGACGACCATCTTCAAGTTCAATTGTTGCACCAAACGCCTTTTTGACTTTAAAACTTGGTAAGGGCTGTGTCATGGACGTATAAGGATGCCAAAGATGTTCACGATCAAAACCTAGATCATCTGCGACCAATTCGTTCGCTCGGTTGTTTAAATCGGTCATCCATTTACTCCAGTATCCATAGGTAAAGCAGTTACAGCAAAAACAGTGTACCGATGTTAAACCTACAGGGAATAAAAATAAATTGCGAGATTTACCACTCGTCCAATGATTTATTCTATTTTTTGTAAATATTGGCAGATTTTGTCAGAAACCAATTCAAAATTAAAAACTGGAAGCCCATGTGAACCTGTAAATAGTTCAACATCCAAAAACTTTGCATTGAATTTCTGGAAATTTTCAAAGACTTTGTGACTAACTAAGAAATCTTGCTCTGCAAACAAGTGATATTGCTTTCCAGTATAATTTTTTAAGATCTCAACATGATTTAATTGCTCTAAGCACAACAAACCCTGTTTTAATAGTTCTAAATTTTGTGGCTGAATCAAACTTTGCAATTTAGCAAAATCTGCTTTGCTGGTTTCGCTGCCTTGGCACACCATAAAACCAAATTTTTTCAGTGTGGCAATTGCATCATCTACAAAGGATTGTTTGAAGTTTTGAAATGTAGTTTGAGGCATAGCCGTTTGCCATTCAGCATTTGCGACAAAACATGGATTTGAAGCCAGTGTGATCAATATCTTCTTTTGCTGATATTGTTTTTCGATTTGGTCGACCAACAAGGTTGCCAACTGCCCACCTAAAGACCAGCCACAAATCACATCAAAGGATTGAGCCTTTTCAACATAGTGTTGTAAGACTTGTTGATCCAAGGCATTAAAAATATTAATCAGCTCAACGGCATGACCTTGCTGTTCTAAGCGTTGTTGTAATGCCATGAGCAGCTTTGTTCCACCGCCCCAACCAGTAATCAGCAAAATACGTCGATTCAATTCAAATCACTGTTAAAAATCATCAGAAGCGTTGATTAGAGCATGCTTAAAATAATAGAACAACAGATCTGATTACAACGCCAGAATTAGTATCTAAAAATCAAAATATTAATGTCAATTTTTTAGTTATTGTTGCTTAACATCTAAATCAACCAATAAGCTTGCAGGAATCACTTTTGCCCATGTACTTTTAAATTGTTGATGGAGTTGATCTATTGCAAATTGACTATTTCTCGATGTTTCATGCGCTTTAGAAATATCATCGGCACGAGTATAAGCAATCAAATAGTCAAGACCATCCAGTTCCACATGAAACCATGATTCTACATGCACACCTTCAGCAACAAGTGTCTGTATTGCCTCAGCTTGTCTACGATGTAATATTTCCTGCCATGCCCTCACATCATCTTTCTTATCCATTTTCAATTGGATGAGTACTGCACCGACGTCCATATTTTTCTCTTGATGATATACAACTTTAAAAATCATAAAGGCGTTTCAAATAAAAGCCAACATTTCTCCACGCGCTGTACAGCTAAACTTTGTTAGTATGGATTTAGGCTCAACGCAGCAAAGGATATACAATGAAATCACTTAAAATATTAGGTATAGGGTTACTTTCTATTTCTACCCTGTTGATGTTGAATCGGGTCAGTCATGCTGAAAATTCAATTTTTTCTTCTTATGAATCAGAACGACAATGGGTTGGAAAACCTGCGCCCAGTTTTAAACTACAAGATCAAAATTCAAAATGGCATGAACTGAGTCAATATAAAGGTAAATGGGTCGTTCTGTACTTCTATCCAAAGGATGATTCACCTGGTTGTACTCAAGAAGCCAATCAATTCAAATCACTCTATCCACAATTCATTAAGAATAATGCTGTAGTGCTTGGTGTAAGTTTGGATGATGTAAAATCTCATCAGAAATTTTCAGAAAAATTGGGACTCAATTTCCCGATTCTTGCGGATACCAATCACCAATTGGCGAGTCAGTTTGGGATTGTGCGTAATCTCGGAATTACCAAAATCGCAAAAAGAGAAACTTTCTTAATTGATCCTCAAGGCTCAATTGTGTATCACTACAGCAGTGTAAATACTCAAACGCACGCAAATCAAGTGCTTGCTGATATCCAAAAATTTTCAAAAAAATAATTGTATAAAGCCTTAGCTATGATGGCGTGCTATTTAATTAGCACTTAAACATCGAACAAATGATTGAGCTTGTTTGGTGCTGAAATAGCTCGACACCACTAAAAAAAAGCCTTTAGATGATAAAATCTAAAGGCTTTTTGATCTCATACAGCAAATCTTACATTTGCGACTGAATATAGTTTTGTAAACCAATCAATTCGATCAAACGCAATTGTTTTTCTAACCAATACGTGTGGTCTTCTTCTGTGTCATTCATTTGCTGACGAAGCATATCACGGGTAACGTAGTCACCTTTTTCTTCACACAGTCTTACGCCCTGTGCAAGTTTTTCACGCACATGATATTCCAACGCCAAATCTGCTTTTAAGCAAGTCACCACATCTTCACCAGTGACGATATCATCTCGATTCATATTCGGTGTACCTTCAAGGAAAAGTACACGGCGAATTAAAGCATCAGCATGTGAAGCTTCTTCTTGCATTTCATGATCGATACGCTCATAAATTTTGCTTAAGCCCCAATCCTCGTACATACGAGAATGAATGAGGTATTGATCACGAGCAGCCAGTTCGCCACCGATCAACATATTTAGATAGTCTACGACTTCTGGATTGCCACGCATTTCAATTACTCCACATTCTTTTGCAATAGTATGGGCAAATTTTATAAAATTTGCAAAAGGCAAAATGTGTAAGTTTATGATTTTTATAAAATTAAAATGAGAAACATACGCATTTGCAATTCAAATAAGTAATTTTCTATATATAAAATAACCTCTTGCAATCATTCACCATACTTTTGATGGCGATTTATTGCTAAAAATGACAATGATTTATTTTGTAACCATTAAAAATGCTTCTTATTTGCCATCATGATTTTGTTTTCTATTAAATTTTAATCGCTAAACTCAAGCGATCACTTTTTTAATTTTTTTAATGCTAATATTTCAAGACAACATTCGCCTTAATATTTATGATATTGAATATTAAAAATTAGAAGGAAAAAATAATGGTTCAGGGAAATATTTCAGCCCCGATTTTGGTCACAGGTGCAACAGGCTATATTGCGAGTTGGGTGATTCAAAAGCTATTGGAGCAAGGTTATACCGTTCATGCAACTGTACGGGATTTAAATAAAAAACAAAGCTTTGCCCATCTTGAAAAAATAGCACAGCAAAGTACAGGAACACTTAAGCTTTTCAAAGCCAATCTGCTTGAAAAAGATTCTTTCGATGAGGCGATGCAAGGTTGTGAAGTTGTATTACATATGGCATCACCATTTGTAGTGACCAACTATAAAGATGCCATTAAAGATATTATTGAGCCTGCAATTTTAGGAACAGAAAATGTCCTCAATAGTGTCAATAAAACAGATTCTGTAAAACGTGTCATTGTGACGTCAAGTATTGCTTCAACCTATGGTGATGCAATCGATATATTAAAAACTGAACACAATCAGTTTGATGAGTCCCATTGGAACACAACCAGTTCAACGACCCATCAACCTTATCCTTACTCTAAAGTCATGGCTGAACGAAAAGCTTGGGAAATGGCAAAAGCACAAAATCGCTGGGAGCTTATTTGTGTAAATCCAGCTTTAGTGCTTGGACCATCACTAACGGCAAATACTCAGTCAGGCAGTGTTGAAGTCCTCGAACAATTTGCCAACGGAATGACGCTATTTGGTGTTCCACCGATGTGGAATGGTATTGTTGATGTTCGAGATGTAGCTGATGCACATATTTTAGCCGCGTTTAACCCACACGCTTCTGGTCGCTACATTATAAGTGGTGGTTCACTCAGCCTCTTGGAAATGGGAAAAATTTTACGTCAAAATTTTGGACAAAAATTTCCTTTCCCCCGCAATCAAGTTCCGAAAAAAGCTTTTAAATTTATTGGACCTGTATTTGGTTATTCACGTGACTTTATTGAAAAGAATATGGGCTATCCGATCTTCTTTAATGCAGATAAAAGTATCAAAGAATTGGGCATCCACTATCGTGATATTGAGACCAGTTTAGTGGAGCATTTTCAACAATTGCTTGATGATGGTGTGGTGAAAAAATATATTTAGCGTCTGCCAACATTTCAGCCATACACGTTTTCTTTAAAACAACAAGCCTTTTTCATATATGAAAAAGGCTTGTTGTTTTATCACGCTCAAAATCAGCTAGGCTTAGAAATCAAAGGTTACACCAACTTTATATGTTCGAGCACCACCCACCAAAGCGTAATTTGAATTAAAAACCCCTTCCCAATATTTTTTATTGGTCACGTTATCAACATTGGCAAGAAATGTGGTATTTACTCCACCAAGTTTAGTTTTATAACGTGCACCTAAATCAACAATTGTATAATCAGGAAGTTCTAGGCTGTTCTCTTCATTCAAATATTGTTCACTCACATAACTCACACGCGTGTTTATATTGAGACCGTCAATTTGAGGAATCGCATAATCAAGTCCCAAAGAGGCAGTAAAATCAGGAACACCATAAACGTTATTTCCCTGAATCGCTGTTTTACCAGATTTCACGTATTCCGCATCGATATAAGCCAAGCTCCCCATTAAAGATAATGCATCTGTTACATTTCCAGAGAAAGACCATTCGATACCACGTGAACGAGTCTCAGCATCATCTTTAACCTTATTTGTTATAGTGTCCTGATATACCTCGGGCTTTTCAATTTGATACAACGCCACAGTGTTTAACCATGAACCCCATTGATATTTGGCGCCCAATTCATATTGTTTAGTTTGGTATGGTGCAAGCGTATCTCCCTGATTGGTTGCAGTCGGATAGGTAATCTCAGAGACCGTCACGCCTTCTGCTAAACCCTCGACATAGCTTGCATAAAAAGACAGATCCTCGCCAAAGGGTTTAATCACAATGCCCAAACTTGGAGAAAGTTTATCTGAATTATAAGATGTTTTTTTAACCAAGTTCTTTGTATCAATATCTTGATAGCGAGCACCTAAAATGAGTTGCAACTTATCATCTAGCATTGAAATCTGGTCAGTTAAGGTGTAACTCACATACTCATTATCACCATAAGGCACAATTTCAGGATAAGTTGTTGGCATCTTTCCGGTATTGGATGGATGGTATAAATTCGTTGTAAAACTCGAACTGGTTGCTGCTTTATGTTGGGTATACTGACGCGTTAAATAATCCGCACGTAAACCTAATGTATGTTGAATAGAACCTGTATCAAACTTCCCCTCAAAGCCAAAGTTTGCTGCGGTGTTATGTTCTTTTGAACCCACGCGATAATATTGAGATGTGGCATTTCCATTGACATTATTCACAATCATACGCGTACCAAAAAGATGCCCATCGTATGATTTTTCAACATAACCAATACCCGCAAATACTTTTAAATCAGGGGTAAATTTATATTCACCAGATAACCCCACAAATTGGCTGTTGGTATTGCCTTTTAAGTCTGAGAAATAGTTTAAATCACCTTTTGGTGCGGCAAGAACCTGATTAACACTTCCCTTTCCACCCATCGCAACCATCGCAGGTGAGCCCCCCTTACGATTTCCTTTTACCGCATATGCATCTAAGTTAATTTTGACTTTATCTGTAGTGTAATCGGCAGCAATTGAGCCCAGTGCTTGACGATCATTCATACCATCAATGATATGCTCACCATCTGCATAAGCACCATTTACACGTAGTCCAAATTCTTTCTCTTGACCAAAACGACGTGATACATCAAATCCCGATTGGTAATATCCTCCGTCTTCATATGCAGCTGAAACACGTGTTAATTCTTTATCGGCTCGTTTTGAATGACCAATAATAATGCCCCCCACACTTCCTGTAGGAGCAACACCCGCGACCAATGCATTTGGTCCTTTAAGCACTGAAACGGATTCTAAAAACTCTGTTGGCATACGCCCATAAGGGGCTACACCATAAAAGCCGTTATAATTTAAATCCTCATGATTGACATCAAAGCCACGGATTTTAAAGTTTTCATTGAGATGCCCTTGATTGGTCGTCGTTCTTACACTGGCATCATTTTTTAAGACTTCACCCGCAGTATTTGCTTGTTGGTTTTCAATCAACTGCTCAGAATAACTATTAATACTAAATGGGGTATCAATAATTTGCTTGTTGCCCAATGGTCCTAACTGGGTATTTTTTTTCAAAGCGCCATTGGCAAAAGTTGCCTCCTCTTGCTGTTTTTCAGCAGCAACTTTGATTGTCGGTAAGGTTGAAACCTCCGTATCAGCCAAAGCTGTTTGTAGAGTACCCCCGCCAAAAAGAGCAACAGCAATAGAATTAACTACAAGAGTTTGGGAAAAAATTTTCATATTCAAAAATTTATTTTTCAATTGATAATGATTACTATATACACTATCACTATTGTTAAATATTGTAATTTTTCATCTAAAACTTTTTTTAATGGAAAATTCTAATAAATAGGAATGATTATCATATAAAAAATATGAGACTTCTTCGCCATCCAAAATAGTATTCAATACTTTTAAGTATCCATGAAATATGAATAATCGCTTTCTATGGCTAAGCATCGCCTAGCTTAATTGATGTAAATTTTTCATGTAAAACTTGGCGTTGTAAATAAAAGTCTTACAGATTTATTTTTATCTCATGATCAAGGTTTCATGCTTGATCAAGCTAAAATACATTTAAACATCTTCCCAAAAATTACTTTTTCAAGCTTTATGAAGAAACCGATTATTGCACGATTAAGTAATGCCCAATATCTTCATATCCCACATTCAGCCTATTCACTTTAAATTCAGTTGGCATGAGCAACACATCTGGCTCATCAACAAATTGACCGATCGTATATTCTAAGATCACACTTTTTTGCTGATTTAACATCAGCTTCATTTGGCAATATGAAATTCGTTTGTCCTGATCATGTTCCTGATTTAACGTCTTAATTTCTGTAAATTTAAAATGAAAATTTTGTTGGATCTGTTGTTTTAATAATTCGTCCTCATGAATGTCATACTGAAAAAGCGCATTGATCGTTTGATCTTTCTGAGCAGCATAAACCATCAAAAGTTGCTTTTGTTGTTTATCTAATTGCATTGCGATATAGGGTTCTAATAACTTTTCATAATTGGCAATATAGTGGTAAACATCATCCAATTCTGTTTCTTTTGCCTGTTGTTGTTGAGCAATTTTGACAAACTGAGTATTCAAATCATGGAAGATGTTTTGATTTTTTTGTATCAGTTTTTGTTTGAGTTGAGCTTGTGTATATTGTTTTGACCAAATCAAGTCATTCACCGATTGTTGATCCTGTTTAAAGGATCTAAGCATGAATTCGTTAAAATGTTTAATTCGCAAATACCAATAGTGGTATAAATCATTTTCAATAGATTGATTTAAATGCTCATTCAACTGTTTTAAACCACTCGTATGCTCACAATCATTCACGGCAAAAACTGAGGTTGTTGGCAATAACAGTAGAAAGCAAGCAACATATCGTTTTATTATTTTCATGACCTAAAGATGATTGTAAAGACACACAGAATGTATCTTTACAATAGCTTAGGAATTTATTCAAGCATATTTAAGCTTGACCATAATCAGCCATCAACGCTAAAAAGGCTTGCTCATCCAACACTGGAATGCCCAATTTTTCTGCTTTTTCGAGTTTAGAACCCGCCTTTTCTCCAGCAACCACACATTTGGTTTTACTTGAAACACTGCCACTCACACGAGCACCTAAAGCTTGAAGCATCTGAGTCGCATCATCACGCCCCATCGTTGCTAATGTTCCAGTAATCACCCAACTCTCACCATTTAAAGGCTGACGTGTTGGTGCTATTGGAGCATCCCAGTGAATTCCTGCCGCCAGTAACCGATCAATAACTTCAAGATTATGTGAGGCTTGGAAAAAATCGACGATCCATTCAGCTGTAATTCCACCCACATCTGGTGTCTTTTTCAAGGCTTCGAGATCAGCATGGCGAATTGCATCAAAGGTTTGGAATGTATTGGCAAGCATACGCGCTGTCGTTTCACCGACGCCACGAATTCCAAGTGCATAGATAAATGCAGCTAAGGTTGTTTTCTTACTGTTTTCAATGGCATCCAGTAAATTCTGAACAGATTTTTCGCCCATTTTCTCAATGGTCAATAGCTGTTCACGATGTTCATGTAAGTGATAAATATCAGCAACATCTTTTAATAAATCAAGATGAAGTAATGACTCCACCCAACGATCACCTAGACCTTCGATGTCCATCGCTTTACGAGAAACAAAGTGTCGAATGGCTTCAATACGCTGTGCTGAACAATACAAACCGCCTGAACATCGAGCTAAAGCCTCACCTTCGGGCATCACTACAGGTGACGAACATACAGGACAGTTTTCGGGCAAATGCACTTCAACCACATTGTCTGGACGAAACTCTAGCCAAACTTTCTCAACTTTAGGAATCACATCACCACTGCGATAGACACTTACAGTATCGCCAATTCGAACATCTAAACGATGGATTTCACCAATATTATGCAAAGTCACATTTGAAACGGTGACACCACCCACAGCCACAGGGTTTAAACGAGCTACGGGGGTTAATGTACCAGTTCGCCCCACTTGCCAATCAATATTTTCAACTGTTGTCAAAGCAGCAACGGCGGGGAATTTATAGGCTGTTGCCCAACGTGGCTCTCGACTTAAAAAACCAAGCTTTTGTTGTTGTTGTAGGTCATCCACCTTAATGACCATTCCGTCAATTTCAACCGCCAAATTCGGACGCTCTTGATTGATTTGCTGATATTTTTCTTGAACTTCCTGAATACTGTCACAAATAAAATGACGTTCGCCTACGGCAAAGCCAAAATTAGTCAACCATTCAAGGCTTGCTGACATCGAGCTTAACCCATGATTAGGTTCGCACTGTGCAATCCCATACGCATAGAATGCCAAAGGTCGTGATGCAGCAATATTTGGATCTAGCTGTCGCAAACTTCCTGCTGCGGCATTGCGAGGATTGGCAAATGTTTTTTCACCTTTGGCTTCATTCTCAGCATTCAATCGTTCAAAACCAGCTTTAGGCATCAGCACTTCGCCACGAACTTCTAGTAAACGAGGCACTGCAACTTTGTCCGAAGACAACACTTTGGGTAGATTGCGAATCGTTTTGACATTTTGAGTAATCACTTCGCCTGTTTCACCGTCCCCACGGGTTACACCACGAGTCAACACACCGTTTTCATACCAAAGTGAAATCGCCAATCCATCGAATTTCAACTCCACATCATATTGAATTTTCTGGTTGGGTAAGCGTTCCTCAATACGGCGGGCAAAAGCAAACAGTTCTTCTTGATTAAACACATTGCCCAATGACAACATTGGTACGGTATGAGTTATGGTTTCAAATTTAGCCAGCGGTTTACCTCCGACTTTATTCACAGGACTATCTGCCTGAACTAAGTCTGGATATTGCTGTTCTAATGCTTTGAGTTGGTGAAATAGCTGATCATATTCACTGTCTTCAATACTGGGTTGATCCATCACATAATAAGCATGGTTATGTTTGGCTATGAGCTGAATCAATTGACGCATTTGCGTCACGACAGGATTATTTTCCATAAATTATTTCACCATCTAAAAAGGCGGATAACTCCGCCTAAAATTTTGAATACCAATTATAAAGTAAATATACGCTTATGCTAAGCGTCATGCCCTGAGCGATAATCAATCGCCTTATGACGCCAATGCTCTTTCAACTGTGGTGTAAACTCAAGGTTGTTCTCATCATAAACCGTGCCATCAATCTCACGAGCGATTAAACCTGCAATACTGACCATGGTATCAAAACCTTTCTGCACATCTGAGTGTGGCAATGCCAAGAAAAATGCTAATCCTTGTACTTGCTCAGTCGACAAAGTTTCAAGATCAAATCCATCAGGTCCGTTGTCTGTCACCCGCAACACAGAAAACAGTAAATGGCTTTCTTCCTCCGGGTTTTCATAACGATGAAAACAAGAAAGTTCACCAAAACGTAAACCATACTTCAAAAGCATTTTAAGTGTCTTATCACCTGACAATGCTTTACGTGGGTTTGGATATACATTTAACGCAATAATCGTTTCCGCTTTTGAAAGCACACTTTCATCATCGTATTTTTGCTGTTCATTGAGATGCACATCCAAAATACTACTTTCTTCATCAAACTCTTTGATTTCAGCAGTTTCTACATTGGCGTTGAGTTGAAATACTGACTCTTTTTCTTTATCTACAACACTTTTGTCTGATTCAATGGTATCTACAGACGAATTCTCGTCAGTCTTTGTATATAAATCAGTGCGGTTCAATGCTTCAGATTCAGCATGATCAGTTTTCTGGTGCGCTTCAACATTTGCTGGATCATTTTGATCAATATCTTTAATTGAATCTACTTCAGTTGACTGCGTTGAATTTGCATCTTGAACAACATCATCAAGCTTTTGTACTTTTTCTTCAGCAACATCAACGGAGTCTAGTGCATTTAAATTCGGTTCAACACGTTGTTGTTCTGGCGTAGCACGTGCAATCTGTAACTGATCACGCACATGACGAGGAATCACAGGTTGCTGACAGTCAGCATTGATGTGTAACGCAGACTCAAGAGAAGGTGCTGCATCATTTGGCTTTCGTAGCATCATTCTCAAACCAACCAGAATGATGATTACGGCAGCAACAATTCCAATAATTGTGGTGATTTCCATACTACGACTCCGCGGCTAAACCGTACTCTCTTGCCTCTTCCAAATTCACAGTGACGAGTTTTGAAGTGCCTGGTTCAGGCATCGTCACCCCCAGCAAATCGGTTGCCATCGTCATTGCAACTTTATTATGTGTAATGTAAATGAATTGCACTTGATCAGAAAGCTCTTTTACCAAATTACAAAAGCGTCCTACATTGGCATCGTCTAAAGGTGCATCAACTTCATCCAAAACACAGAATGGTGCAGGATTTAACCGGAAAATCGCAAACACCAATGCCAGTGCTGTTAAAGCTTTTTCGCCACCTGATAACAATGCCAAAGAACTGTTTTTCTTGCCTGGTGGACGCGCCATTAACTTTACGCCAGACTGCCAATCGTCTTCAAGGCTTAAACTCGCTTCACCACCATTAAAAACTTTAGGGAATAAAACTTTCAGCTCTGAATTGACTTGGTCAAAAGTTCCCATAAACAGTTTTTTGGTTTCTTGGTCAATTGTTTTCATGGCATCTTTTAATTGCCCAACGGTATTTTCCAAGTCCTGCATTTGATGGCTTAAATCTTCAAAACGCTTAGACACTTCCTCATATTCTTCTGAAGCTGCAAGGTTAACCGCGCCTAGTTTTTCAAACTGACGTTGTGCTTTTTCAAACTTCTCTTGGTGTACAGGCAAATCAATCAAGACACCTTGCTTAATTTCAGCATTCATTTCTTTCAATTGATCAGAATAATGCTGTAAATCCGATTTTGCCGATTGCCAAGCCAAACGACGTTCTTCTAGCTTGCTACGCAATTGTTCATCGTTTTGTTGGTGCAAATGACGCATTTCAGTAAGCTGCTGTTGTTTTGACTGAATATTGTTCAACTCAACTTGCCACTCACTCCAAGTCTTCTGCAACTTTTCAGTTTGCTGTGCTTGCTCAGCATATTGCGACTCTAGGCTTGGTAACTCCAACTGAATAGGATCAACAAATTTCTTCGCTTGTTCCATTTGAGCAATAATTTGTTGATATTGAGTTTTAGAAAAAGACAGATCTTTGTCTAATAATTCAATCTGCTGCTTATTTTGCTCAGCCAAACGACGGGTCGTTTCAAAGTCCTGCTGTTTAAGTTGTAATTGCTGCTGTTGTTCTTCTACTTGCTCATTTAACTCATCCAACTTGTATTGCAGTGCCTTAAATTCTGGAAGATTTTGCTCAAGTTTGAGAATGACCGAATGCATATCGATCTCAAGATCATCTTTTTGCATTGCATCTTCTTCAAGTTGCTCATCCAGTTGTTGCAACTGATTATTCAGCTGGACTTTATGTAGTTCAAATGCTTGCGAGGCGCTTTGCTGTTTGGCAATTTGTACATCAAACTGTTGTACTCGCGTTTGCTCTTGCTTGAGTGCATCTTGATCTATTTGAATATGTTTTTGCAACTCAGCAAAACTTTGGCTGAGTTGAGGCAAAGCATGTTCAGCATCTATCAGTTTAGGCTGTAGATCGGCAAGCTGATGCTCAATTTCTTCAATACGAATACGATGGCTTAATGCACCTTGAGCTGCTTGACTGGATTCATCAAAGAACAGACCAATCATCCAGTCTTGACCGACATGATAACCGTCCAAGGTTAATATACTTTGTCCTGTCTTGAGCTGTGATTGAACTGTCAGTGCTTGCGCCTTATTTTCAGCAATCGCCACATGATTCCATAATGAATACTGCGGTGACTCAATCCAGTCCGCTAAACAAACCAGACCTGACAACTGGATTTTTTCTAACCCTTGTAATGCTTTAAGCTGGCGTGCTGAACTGTCAGCAAAATCTGCACTTTGATCTAAAACTTCTGCTGATAACCACTTGGCTAAGAATTTTTCGATCAAATTGGCATGTGCTTTACCCTGATCATTTAACTGCAAAACCTGCATCAATTGCACTGCATGGATATCTGTTTTGACCGCATGCTTTGCAATGAGCTGATTTAAATTTTTCTGTTCTGACTGCAAAACGTGTAATTCAGATTTCAAACTCGAAATCAGCGTTTTTTGCTGGTTGATTTGTTCTTGCAATTGTTCTAATTGCATTTTAGTTTCAGCAATACTCTGCTCTAATTGCAAAATACTTGCTTGCGCAACAGCTTTGTCTTGTTCGAGTTGTACTAAATCTTCAGTCTGAAATTGGCTTTGGATCTGACTTGCCTGAGTTTTTAAGGTTTCTCTTTGCTGCTCAATACGTGCGACATTTTTGGCAAGTTGCTCAACCTGTGCTTGCATCTGAGCTTTTTGCTGCTGTTGCTTTTCAACTTGAACTTTCACCTGTTCATAGTGTTGTTGTGCTTGCAACTGCTGTGCTTTTAAATCACTAAATGCTTGTGTCCCTTGTTGAGTTTCAGACTCAGATTGTTTTAACTGTTCAGCTTGTTGATCCAATTGACTATGCAACGTTTCTAATTGCAACTCCATCAATTGAATTTTTTCTTTGGTTTGCGCTTTTTGTTGCTCAAAACTACCCAAAGCTTCTGAATTTTGTTGAAACAAACTTTGTTTTTGCTCCAAGGTCATTTTCAACTCAGACAGTTTTTTCTCTGCCTGTTGCCATTCATTTTGCAATGGCGTCGATTGTTGAATTAAACGTTGAAACAGTTCATTGGTAGAGGTGAGATCATGTTCCAAGGTACTCATATCGGAACGAACCAATTTGAAATGTTCACCCAGTTCGTTCATTTCAATCGTATATTGTTCTTGCAAACGAGAACTACGTTCACACTGAAATGAAAGAATTTCAATCTTGAGGGTACGAATCTCAGTTTCCAGAGTCTTATATTGAACCGCAGTTTCAGACTGGCGCTTTAATGTTTTTAATTGTGATTTGAGTTCTGAGGCGATATCTTCTAGACGATCTAAATTTTGGGTCGTGTGCTCTAAATGTTGCAATGTCTCACGACGACGCGCTTGATAACGAGAAACACCCGCAGCTTCCTCAATAAAAACACGCATTTCTTCTGGTTTGGCATCGACCAAACGATTGATCATCCCTTGTTCAATGATTGCATATGAACGCGGTCCTAAACCTGTACCCAGAAAAATATCGGTAATATCACGACGACGACATTTGGTTCCATTGAGAAAATATTCAGATTTACCGTCGCGATTGACCTGACGACGAACGGCTAATTCCGTATAAGCATTATACGCACCGCCAAGCTTGCCATAGGTATTTTCAAAGCGTAATTCTACACTTGCCATACCGACAGGCTTTCGCTTTGCCGTTCCAGTAAAAATAACATCCTGCATACTGCCACCACGTAACTGGCGTGCACTGGATTCCCCCATGACCCAACGAATGGCATCAATCACATTGGATTTACCACAACCATTTGGACCTACGACCGCGGTACGGTTATCTTTGAATTGTAATGTTGTACTATCGGCAAACGATTTGAAGCCTGAAAGTTTTAAGCTGCTTAAACGCATAATGTCCTAGTTACTACCGACGCGATCTCCGCGCCCAAGCGAGTTCAATTTGTTTCATCCGTGTCAGAGATTCCAACACGAGATTACGCAAGTGTCGACAAAAATCTTCCATAAATAAAGTAGCTTGTTGTGATTTTCGGATTAAAATTGCATCAATCACCAACTTAAGTAATTCTAATGCTTCTTGAAGCTCGCGTCTTGAAGTATTTAAGGTTAAAAAATAACTTCTACGTAGTGATGGTAACAGCTCACGATAAAACTTCATCAGATATGGATTACCCACCATATCTTGCTGAGCAGAGAGAAATTGGAAAATACCATCATAAAATTTTTCTGTATTGCCTTGTTTTACCTGTTCAACCAAATGATTCATCATGTGTTGAATTGCCTCAGCTTCATGATTGCGCCATGTTTCACTCATCCGTTGCACAATCTGTCCCAATAATAAAGCACTGGTATCAAACAATGCTCGCACTTGTTGTGCGGACATTTCAGATACGATTGCTCCACGGCGTGGGTAAATTTCAATTAGATGCGTTCTTTCTAAAAGCAAAAGGGCTTCGCGTACCGAGCCACGACTGACATCCAGTTCTTTGGCAATACGTAGTTCTTGTATACGTTCACCTTCAACCAATTCGCCACTAATGATTTGTTCGCTAATATGTTTGGCAATTTGTTCTGAAAGGCTGTCCACTTCTTCCAAATGCATATCGTTCCTATCTCGGTTTATTATTCTTGGACAATGTCAATTGTCATTATTTTAGTTTTACCTGATTTAATTCAAAATAAACCATGACATTGTCCGACAATTTTAATGCATTTTAAGTCAACTTTGCTTAAGGGAGAAGTGCTATTGATCGGATATTAAGCAACAACTTACCTCATAATCCCTTGATAAATAAAATAAAGACCAACCAGTGTAAGTAGACATGCAAAACATTTTTTTAACATTGCAGGTGAAAGTGCATGGGCAACTTTTGCTCCTAATTTAGCCGTGATAAAACTCATCACACTAATCCCAATGAACGCATAGATGTGCACATAACCAATCGCATTTTTAATCTCAGTCTGCTCCTGTGCACCGAAGAACATAAAACCTAATGCCCCTGCTATTGCAATCGGTAAACCACAAGCCGCTGAAGTCGCTACGGCTTTCTGCATGACCACACCATTTTTATTTAAATAAGGTACTGTCAGACTTCCACCACCAATACCAAATATTGCAGAAGCAATCCCAATTCCACCACCGGCAAGCATTTGTTTAGGTGCAGAAGGCAATTGTTTAGATTCATCGACCTGAACATTTGCCCCTTTAAACATTTTAAATGCCACCCAAAGTGCAAAGGCACCGATAATCAGCTGTAAATGTTGCCCAGATAAAATATCCGCGATTCCAGCACCAATGAATGAGCCAAGTACTAAACCTGGTGCGAGATTTTTAAAAACATTCCAAAGCACTGCGCCCTTTTTATGGTGTGCAGTGACAGAGCTAATAGAGGTAACAATAATTGTCGCCAGCGAAGTTCCTAATGCCATGTGCATAATGACCGATGGATCATAGCCCATTTTGGTAAACACCACATAAAGAATAGGTACAATAATTAAGCCACCACCAACACCAAATAAACCAGCGGCGAATCCAGCGATTGCACCAATACCTAAATATATGATTAACTCCATAAATGTTCCTTCACTCTTCTCAGATTCAACATGGATTTAGAGACTCGTCATCTTAGACAACTGCTTACACAAGCACATCAGCTCCCCGAAGTGCTGCTTTTAAAACAGACAACAACATCAACCAATGATGATGTACGTGAGATTGCGCTTAGTGGCGTCAAGACGGTTTTGGTCTGTAGTGAAACTCAGACTCAAGGGCGAGGTCAGCACCAACGGGAATGGGTTTCCCCAGCCGGCAATATTTATTTAAGCACATTGCTTGAAACTCGAACACCCTTAGATGGGCGTTTAGCCTTAGAAATTGCCTTAAATATCTTACAAATGCCGTCACTAAAGGGCTTAACTGGATTACAAATTAAGTGGCCCAATGATCTCTATAGTGCTCAAGGTAAATGGGGCGGTATTTTGGTTGAACCGATCTCGCCGCATCAAGCAATTGTTGGAATTGGTATCAATCTATTTCCGGTTTCTGAGCAAGAGATTACTCAACAAGCCACCTCAGTAATGCAATTAGGTCTCCAGTTCCCGAACCGCATTCAAATCATTTCTGAAATGTATTTGGCGATTCAACAAGCTGGGCAATGGTTTGATCATGGTTGTTATAACCTTGCTGCACGATTCAATCATTATGCTGCGTTTATGGATCAAGCGGTACATTTTGAACAAGTCCATAATTCAATCCATGGGATTTTTAAAGGGATTTCGGACGATGGCGCACTCAATTTAGTGACACCTCAAGGCTTAGTCAGTGTATACCAAGGACGTTTACGTTTAGCGGAGTCATAAGTTTATGTCTGCTTGATCTTATCGAAACATTTGATTTATAAAGCATGAGGATTCAATCTAAAGCAACTCCTCATTGTATCCCCCATACGAGTTCTGTTAATGAAAGCACTTTGGTTAGATATTGGAAATACCCGGCTAAAATATTGGATCACTGAAAATGATCAAATCATTGAGCAAGCAGCCGAATTGCACTTGCAATCTCCTGCGGATTTATTACTTGGTTTAATTCAACATTTTCGTAGTTTAAGTTTAGACAGCATCGGCATTTCATCTGTTCAAGATAAAAAGAACAATGAACGTATTATCCAGATTTTGAAGTTACTGGATATTCCAGTCACTTTTGCCAAAGTCCATGCTGAATATGCTGGCTTACGTTGTGGCTATGACCATATCGAACAGCTCGGGATTGATCGATGGTTACAAGTTTTAGCAGTTGCAAAAGCTGAAGAAGATTTATGTGTGATTAGTTGTGGCACTGCATTAACCATTGATTTAACACAAGGTTTTCAACATTTAGGTGGTTATATTCTTCCTAATCTCTATTTACAGCGAGACTCTTTGATTCAAAAAACCAAAGGAATTAAAATTCCCGATGCTGCATTTTCAGAGTTAAGCCCTGGTCGCAACACCATAGATGCTGTCCATCATGGGATTTTCTTGGGTTTATTAAGCACGATTGAAAAAGTGCTTGAACAACAACCTCGAAAGCTGATTTTAACGGGCGGTGATGCTTATCTGTTTGCTCAGTTCCTTGAGAAGTATCAACCTCGCATTGAAACAGACTTGTTACTCAAAGGCTTACAGTCTTATATAGATCGACAGACAAATTAAATCTACATACATTTTCATGATGAATGATTTATGCTCGATCTAAATATATCACCCTCTCAAAAAGAGCATTAAAAAAGACCAAAAGAGAATTCATCATGAAAATAATCCCAGTATTGTTAAATACCTGCCTCATCAGCATAAGCATGATTGGCTGTAGTCAACTTTCTACCACATCAAGCACAACAAACCTTTCTAAAACTCTTGCAACCAATGATGCGATTATTGCCTATTTTGCACCAGATGCAGGTGATGAAGAATGCTCATGTGGCTCATCAGTCATGGATCAAGGTTATTCACTTCAACCAGTAGAAAATGGCTATTTTAGGAAACTATTAGGCAGAGACAAAGATGGGCGCTTTTTAGTCCAAGACTTCTATCAAAACAGCCACAAAAAACAATCTGATCCATTTTGGATTAAAGAACCTCAAGGGCTAAACAGTTTTGATGGAAAGTATATTGATGGTAATGTAACGGGTTATTATGAGAATGGAACGATCAATTTCAAAGCCAGTTATAAAGACCTACAGCCTGTTGGAAAAGCTGAAAACTTTTATCCCAATAAGCAACTTGGATTGGAAGAAAACTATATTGATGACCAGACCATCATTCAAAAAATTTGGTATAAAAATGGCAAAATCGCAGCCGAACTCAGAATTAACCCAAGTGAAGATAATACCATTGTTGAGAGCAGGGTTTGGGATCAACAAGGTCAACTTGTTGATGACGAAGTACAATCTCAAAACATTCTTGAGGAATTATATTTACAATTCACTACCAATCAATAATTCTAAAATCTATGAAATAATTTCACCCCACAGCCTGCGCTTAGGGTTCAGAGTTGAGTAAAATAACCAGCTTTTCCCAGAGGATCGTAAGCGTATTAAAACCATCCGTTGCCTTAAAATGCCCTGCACCTTTCACTTCAATCATTTGAGTATTCAATAAATGCCCGAGTTGAATACTGAATGGTGCTGGAACAAAAGGATCATTGTTGGAAAAAAATATAAAACGATGAACGATGTTTAATCGAAGCAAAGCATCATCAATACGAGCGCTGTTTAAAAATAAATTAAGCTCTGGCAATGTCGGTAAATTTTGGTTAAACCCAGCCACTAAAAATAATGCGCCTAATTTTCTTCCAAGTAATTCACTAGAAAGAAAAGCTAAGCTTGCAATACAACCTAGACCATGAGCAACAATAATCACATCTTCATTTAGTGTTTTAATCTGTTGTACCAGATTATGTTTCCAAACTTCATATTGAGGATGATCTGCCTGCTCCAATTGAACAATTTCACACTCATTTCCCGTCGCAAGTATTTGTAATTTAAGCCATGGATACCAATGATCCTCTGAAGAAGCATGATAACCGTGTACGATCAAAACTCTTTTCATAGATCTTTTCTTATCAGTAGTTTAAATTTTACCTAATCAATCGTATCACAATATCTAAAGAATAAAGAGAAGTATGTTGTTTTTATTCAACAAAAAAGCGCCCTAAGGCGCTTTTTATAAAAGAAATAGAGACTTACTTCTTATCATTATTTCCAAATAGCGGTCCCATACCACCACCGCCACCAAATTGCTTTTGCATTCCACTCAAAGAACGCATCATTTTTGCCATACCCGATGGATTGGCAAATTTTTTCATCATTTTCGCCATTTGTGCATGTTGTTTAATCAGTTTATTCACTTCAACAACATCCATACCACACCCAGCAGCAATACGCTTTTTACGGCTTGGATTCATCAAATCAGGGTTGCGACGTTCTTTAATGGTCATCGATTGAATAATCGCTTCCATTTTTTTCACTTGTTTTTCAGGGTTTGCTTGTGCAATCGCGTCTTGTATCCCTGAATTACTCATGCCAGGCAACTTATCTAAGAAGCCCATCATTCCGCCCATTTTGTTCATTTGTTCAAATTGCATCAGCATATCTTCAAAATTGAAGTTTCCGCCTTTCTGCAATTTTTTCGCCATCTTCTCGGCTTTTTCTTTGTCGATTTTACGTTCAACTTCTTCGACAAGAGAAAGCACATCACCCATACCTAAGATACGTTGTGCAACACGCTCTGGGTGGAATGGTTCTAAGGCATCGAGTTTTTCACCCATACCTAAGAATTTGATCGGCTTACCTGTAATTGCGCGAACCGAAAGCGCCGCACCGCCACGTGCATCACCATCAGTTTTAGTCAGAATGACCCCTGTAAGTGGCAATGCATCATTAAAGGCTTTGGCAGTATTTGCAGCATCTTGACCTGTCATTGCATCGACAACAAACAGTGTTTCTGTTGGTGCAACTGCTGCATGTAATGCTTTGATCTCGTCCATCATGTCATCATCGACATGTAAACGACCTGCGGTATCGACAATCAAAACATCGTTAAAATTAATTTTGGCTTGCCCGATGGCACGCTGTACGATTTTAATTGGATCTTCAGCAGCATCTGACTCAATAAAATCAACACCAACTTCACCAGCAACCGTTTGAAGCTGTTTAATTGCGGCAGGGCGATAAACGTCGGCAGAAACCATGGCGACTTTTTTCTTTTGACGTTCTTTTAAGAAACGTCCAAGTTTTGCAGCAGTGGTGGTTTTACCAGCGCCTTGCAAACCTGCTAAAAGAATCACAACTGGTGGTTTAGCAGCTAAATCTAGGCTTTCATTCGCCTCACCCATCATTTTGGTGAGTTCATCATAAACAATTTTAACGAAAGCCTGACCTGGTGAAAGCTGGGTCATCACCTCTTGTCCCAATGCTTCTTCCTTAACTTTCGCAATAAACTCACGAGTTACAGGCAAAGCAACATCGGCTTCAAGAAGTGCCATACGCACTTCACGTAAGGTATCTTTAATATTATCTTCGGTTAGCTGCCCAGAGCCAGTAACATTTCTGAGACTCTGCGTGAGTCGTTCTGTTAAGGTATCAAACATTGCAAAATCCGCTTAAAATAGCTAGTAGCAAAAAAATCTTTCTTAAAATAGAAAATTTATGCTCAAGATGCTATAGGATACTGTAGTTCACATAGAATTTATATCATATAGCATGAATATTCATCATCCTGAAAAAGGTTTGACATGATTAGCCTACCCTTGGTTTATACGATTTTAGCATTAATTGCCTATACCTCTTCGTTTTGGTATTTGTTTATGCACTTAATGTCTAAACGTCCTGCAAACCCTTGGTTTATTGGCATCGTGTCAGGTTTAGGGCTGATATTACATGCAAGTGTACTGCATAACGATATACTTACACCACTAGGGATTAATTATGACGTCTTTAATTTGATGTCGTTTACCTCCGCATTAATGTTACTTTTAAGTATGTTGTACAGCACCTATCGACCTGTACTTTCACTCAATTTGATTGGGATTCCCGTTGCTGCTTTTGGATTGATTTTAGGTTTTGGTTTTAGCAAACCCGATCAATTCATCGAACAGCACTCTTTAGGATTAGACATTCATATCATCTTGTCCTTATCCGCCTATGCAGTTTTACTCATGGCAACCATACAAGCTGTACTGATTTGGTTTCAAAATCGTGAATTAAAAAAGAAACAGAAAAAACGTATTTGGGTGAATTTCCTTCCCGCCTATCAAGCAATGGAATCTTTACTTTTTGATATGTTAATCACAGGCTTTGTTCTACTCACTGTAGCCTTATGTTTTGGTTTCTTTACTATTGATGATTTCTTTGCCCAACACTTAGCCCATAAAACAGTTTTTAGTATTGTGTCTTGGTTTGTATATGGTGCATTGTTAATCGGTCACTATAAGTTTGGTTGGCGTGGTCAAAAAGCCATTCGCTTTACCATGATTGGATTCTTCTTACTGGCAATTGGATTTATCGGTTCTAAATTCGTTTTAGAAATGATTTTGCATCGTTAAATCACCTGCTAATTTTATTGAAAATATGATATAAACAACTAGAATAAAGTATGCCTTATTTTTATTATAAAAATAAGGCATACGCGTTAAGGAACCATTATTTTAACATCTGTACGTTTTTCCTTAGAAACCATTCCTTCTTCAGTTTTTAATGTGATTGTTGTTTCATCCCATTTTTCAATAATAGCAACTATTAGATAAGTATCCTTAATGCGCCAATATAAAAATGTTTTAGGTGGCGTCATTAAATAATCTAAGAGTTCATTTGATAAATTTTCTGCTTGCATTTCATTTTCCCTCTATTTTTTGTTTAATATCCTTATTCAATTCATTATCACAACTATTCGACTGATCTTTATTTTTTTCCGCATCAACTGAACATTTATGATAAGTTTTGGCAATACCAACTAAACTCACTCCAAGTAAGGCATTCCTATTATTTTCAACAATTTCTGGTCTCAAAATTAGAGCCTGTGTCGCTAACTGATTTGACTGTGCTGTTGCTTTCTCCTTATCTGCAACTTTATCCACGATCTTTAAAATATCTTTAAAGAGTTCTTGCTGAGCAGCAAAAGTCCCATTTGCTGCACTAAGACATATTTGATACATTAAATCACGAGCTAATAATACGGCAGAAGATCGTCCATTCAATTGTAAAACCGCAGTTGATGAATTAATGTTGCCCTCTCCTCCTATATCTTGTTTCAATACTCCTCCTGAATCAGCCAACTTTGCACTAAGATTTCCTTTTGATCCAAAAGAATCTGATCTAGCAACATCTGGCATAGGTTGGTCACAAATATAAATTTTTCCATCTGAAGCTGTAAAACTTCGAGACAAACGAATATCTATTGGAATACTCATCGTTTTAACATTAGGATTCTTTATATCAGTTACAACCAGCGCTCTTTTTTGAGTCACTAGGTTCGTACATCCTGTTAAAAATAAAAGGCTACACAAATATATTAGACACCTCATGATATTTTCCCTTTATCAGTTTATTATATAAATCTATTATTTTTTAAAATTATTTCTCTCCCTTTCTTATTATTGAATTACATTTTAAAATTTAATTTTTTAAGTATAAATATTAGAAAAAAATTATTTTTTAACAAAAGGTTTCAAAAAAACTTTACTTTTATAATATTTTATTACTTATAATAAATATTTCTTAAATTTATAAAAAAATAATTTTCATTAACTTATTTCTTTATACTTCAATTAATTTACTAGACATCTAATTAAAAAAACCGTATAACGCTGTTTTTATCTGATCGGGTAACTCCACTGTGAAACTCATTCTTGCTCCCATGGAAGGCTTAACTGACCCCATCATGCGTGATGTTTTAACGCATGTCGGTAGTTTCGACTGGTGCGTGACTGAGTTTATCCGTGTAACAGACTCTGTCCTACCTGATCATATTTACCATAGCTACTGCCCAGAGCTCAAAAATGAAGGGAAAACTGCTGCTGGAACACCTGTACATGTACAGTTTCTAGGAAATAATCCTGAAATGCTGGCTGCCAATGCCGTACGTGCTGCCGAGCTTGGCGCACCTGCCATCGATATGAATTTTGGTTGTCCTGCAAAAACAGTCAACCGTCATCGAGGAGGTTCCGTACTTCTCGATGAGCCTGAGGTTGTACATGAGTTGGTTAAAGCAGTACGTGATGCTGTTCCACAACACATTCCAGTTTCTGCCAAAATGCGTTTGGGTTACATGGATCGAAACTTTACCCTTGAAAATGCGCATGCCATAGAAGATGCTGGCGCTTCATGGCTTACAGTACACGCTCGAACCAAAGCGGACGGTTATACGCCACCTGCTTTTTGGGATCAACTTCAACCTATTCGTGAAGCCATTAAAATCAATGTGATTGCCAACGGTGAAATTTGGACCAATGCCGATGCCAAGCAATGCCAACTTGAATCAGGATGCCAAGATCTAATGATTGGGCGTGGTGCAGTCACGACACCAGACTTAACACAATGCATCCGTAAAAATACAGATGAGCCGCTGATTACATGGTCAGAATTATTAAATTTACAGATTCGTTTTTTGAACGGCACCTATAAAAAAGAAATGAATATGGTTGGGCGTTATAAACAATGGCTTGGAATGATGTCTAAGCATTACCCCGAAGCCAAGGCATTGTGGGATGAAATTAAGCGTATGAAAAAAATTGATGAAGTACTCGAAAAATTAAATGCTTAAATTATTAGAGTCTATTTGATCAATTTCTAAAATAGCTTTGATCTCTTCAGGTTGGAATTCTTTTGATAATGCTGAGGTTGGGTTCAATACTAAGGTTGCCCCTTTGGTCATTTCAAAAAACTGACGTGTATTCAAAGCAATATATTCAACATCAGCACCAATATCATTTTGGATGGTTTCAAGTTCAATAAAAAATGGAATGGCTTGATCACCTTCTGGTGTTTCCAAAATGCGGAATTCAACGTTCTTGTCTTTGTCCTGCGTCGCTAGACAATAAATTTCTGATGCTAAAAGTTGATCAATGAAATCAGGGATCAATTCGTAGTTTTCTTGAGTTTGAGCAAAAAGTTGTTGTAAATTTGACATGTTATATATTATCTATTCTGGTGTTGCTAATATAGCTTATTCTCGATAGATATGGAATTGACCAGAATAATCACTTGGGTCATATGATGCTTACACTACCCACTATTTTAAGTGCTATATGATCAAATTTGAAAATTATCAAAATTTTATTAATGCCCTTATTCACTTTTAAAAGCCGCACTTCTCAGGCACTTCTTTACTCTGATAAATATTAAAATAGGTATTATTTTTTATGCGTTCAGTATTAAATTCCAACCAATAATCTTGAACATTTACTCTAGTCGTCACTAAAAAATTACAATATACATTCACATTGTTTTTGATATTTAAAAGATGCTGATTCATCAGTGATGTATATACTTTTTTCGCTTTCCTCTCATCAACTATGTTTAATGATGAAACAAGACTTATAGGAATAGTAGTATCTATATTGATTTTTTCAAATCTATTTCCATTATACCCTGCACTCAGATTTAATCGAATACTTTTGATTTTATTGAATTTAGGATTCGCTGCATAAATTTCAGAGAAGAGCTCTGGTGTATCACTGACACCATCAAAAAAATAGATTTTCTTTACTGTTCCGCCATATGAAATCACTTCAAAGTGTCGACTGTTTTTGGCTACTTCATTATTCACATATCCGAATTTTTCGATATTTTTTATAACTTTATCTAAAATTATTGGCATTGCATTCAAATTCAGCTGATTGACTGGTGCAAATCTTGAATAATTTACTTCTGTTGATAACACTGATTTATTTTTATCTTCAAAAATAAAAAAACGCTGATCTACATTCGTTCCATAACTATAGTACGATACAGAAGTACTAATTAAAAATACCACCCCACTCCAAACAAAAATATTATATTTCATAAACTTAACCCAAAAAAATCACTTGAAATAAAAAAATTAATATTTATCTGCGATATATATTTACTTGTCCAGAATTATTCTTTGGATCACAATTCACCTCCAAGCCAACTCCCTTCTCGTAAAAATTATTAATCATTATTTCACCACCATTCTTGCTAAAATTATAAAAATCTTTATCTGTTTTATCAAAATTAATTAAATTTAGAATATTCCTGATATTATTTTTATCAAAATCAGAAATTTGATTACAATTCTCAAATCTATATTCAATAGATTTAACACCTGAACCGCCTGAATCTGGATTAACAATTAGAATAGAATTTCTAATTAAAATAGTCAAAGAATTAAAATTATCATCAAAATTTACATTTCTATAATCATTTTCAGTTATGACTTTCTTATAGACCAAACCACCAATAAAATCTTTAAAGACAACCTTATCAATTCTTTTTCTTTCAGTAAAAACAATCCGATGATATGGTGTGGATAAAGCTCTAGGTGTACAATCAGCACTTGAACAAGGATCATTGATTTTGTGCTCATACTCTCCCATAGTTTTTAAGTAAATACTAGGTTTCGCATTAAAATCATAAGATAATAAAAAAGCAAGAATAACAATTAAAAATATTTTACCCATTTTAAATTTTCACAATTAAAAAGTAAATTATTTAGCCGCATTTACCCTAGGTGTACCATTGGTTTTGTAAATATAAAAAGTAGTATTATTATGTGTTTGTTCAGTATTGAATTCAAACCAATAATCAGCAATTTTAATTCTATTTGTGACTAAAAAATCTCCATATTTATTTATTCCTTTCTCTATATCAGCAATATGTACATGTAGTAGTTTTTCATATACTTTCTTTGAATCTGTCTCATTTAGCCCTAAAACTTTAGCATAAATAATGGGAACTTCTGGATTCAAATTAATTTTTTTATATTTTCCAGTAGATTGGTCAAAATCATGACCCAAATAAATAACGATCTTACGTTGATACTTTAAATTTTCTCCATTTGAATACACTGTAGAAGAAATTTCAGGTAGTTCAACACCTTGACTATAAAAGAAAATCTTATTTATACCATATGAGTTTGGTTCTATTTCATATCGTTTATGAACTATTGAAGCATCTTTATTTGATTCAATGTATCCTGAAGTTAAGATTGCATTTTCGATTTTAGAAAAACTAACAGGAATCTCTTCCAATTTAAGTTGATTTACAGGTGAGTTTTTACTGAAATCTATTTCTGGAACGACTTGATGTTCTGTAGTACTCTTAAAAATATAATATTTTTTAGAATCTTCAATATTATTCTTACAGCCATAGCATGCCAGAGAAAAAAGCATTAAAAATATGGCTTTAATTTTAATAATACAATGATTTTTCATAAATTTTATCTGTCGCCTTGGTATAATAAACAGTATAAGCAAAACTATTGACTTGTCCTTTTCCTACAAACCACTCTGGCTCCGACTCTAAAATGATATGAACACCATTAAAATTTCTTTCAGAAACAACTTTTCCATATTTATCTCCACCTTGACAGCGCCCTTTGGTTAAAAAACTTTCAATGAATTCATTAATATTTTTCTTGTCTAAAGCTGCAATACCTATTAGAAAAGCTTGGTCTGTAATTGATTGATTAATATTTTTATGGATATTATCATCAAATGGCACAAAATTATCACTGGAGTAAAAGTTTGTGTTTGGACCTTGCCCGGTAGTTTGTACTTCTAGCGTAGACATATGATGGTCATTATCTTCAAAATTTTCATTATGAACGACTCCATTATCAAATCCTTGTACAGCAGATAATCGATCTATAACTTTTAACTTTAGATAATTTGAGTTCATCTCTTTATACTTGTTATATATTTTTTAAAATTATAGTCCAAATACAAATCATTGTTCACAACAAATAAATTAATAGCTCTAGACAGATTCTTTTCTATATTTTGATATTTCTCTTGTTTGGCTTTTTTACCATCAACTTTGCATAGGTAACTTAATACTTCTTTAGATGAACAGCCCTGTAATAGAGAAAAGCTTAGTATGATAGTTAGAATTATCTTGATCAATATTTCACCTCATCACATACCACACAAATTAAAACATGATTAACTACAAAATAAATAAAACTAATATATTGATGTTTCATACTTTTTATCCGTTTTCTTTGTAAAATAAACTGTAAAAAAAAGACTATTTTGTTTTTCATTTTTATTTCCTGATGCTTCTAATATGATATGCATATCATTTATATTCCACTCTACTACTTCTTCTTGTGATGAAGTACTGCATTCAATTTTTTTAATAAAAAGTTTAATATTTTCATCTAAATTTTTATGATCCACTTTATTTGCATTGATCACATAAACTTGGTCACCTAGCATTTTAGCAATATTATTCTCAATTTCATTATCGTAGGGTACATAATTCGTGCTTTTAAAGAATATGTAACCTGTCTTAATATTTATATTTGCATCTAAATTAGACATATAATTCTTATTATCTTCCACATTATTACCTACAGTACCATCTGCGAACCCCACTTCAACAGGAAGTTTATCTAAAACCTTTAATACCATATAATTACTATTTAATTCCTTATATCTATTAATTATTTCTTTTTGATTATAATTTAAAAAAAATTTATTTTCATCTACAAATTCAGAAATATTTTTTCCAACTCTTACATCGTAACTATTCCCAACATTTGAATTTTCACTATTCCTTACTTTACAATCATTATTATTCGACTTAAATAAAAAAGTAAATACGCTTATTAAAAAAATCGTTAATATCAAAATTAAAAAATTCATAAAAACACTGCCTAAAAACCATAAAATATATAAATTATTTTCTATATATTGAAAAAAGCGAAAGCTCTATATCACTATAATCATGGTATTTTCTAGTTTCACAATTAACATCCTTAATTTCACCATTAGCAACTTTAGAAGCAATAAATTTTTTATTAATTGTTGAAATCTCATATACAATTTCATTATCTTTAAAAGAACCTGAATAGATACCATTTTTTAAATTAAACACACCATTTTTCATATTTACCAACAAGTCTTCTAACATCTTATTGTAGGCAATCTCTGAATCACCATGATTATTCAACACATTTATCACATCTACTATCGTTTTCTTTAAAATTTCTTTTTTAAAAATATCAGGAGCAGATCTAACTTCCAAATTAATATATTTGACATATTTTCTATCTGGAATTATTATAATCCTGCCTATTGAGTCATAGTTATCATCAATAATATCAATATACCCCTGATTTTCATATATATTCATATTATCCAATGCTTTTGCATTTTGAATTTTATCAAAAAAATTCACTACACTTATTCCTAAATTCTTCTTTACAGGATTTTCCATTGAACTTTCCGAAGGTAAATACTTGTTTATATCCAGATTTACATTAGGTTCTTTATTTAGACAGAACTTATTTATCAAATCTATATCTTTACTATCATTCGTTATTACTTTACCATCACAACCAACAGTAAAAGCTAGAACCAACCCTAAATATATCTTGTAATTACCCTTATTAAAAATCATTATTTTAAATCACTTAAAATTTATTTTCTATAAATATGAAATTGACCATTCTGTGACTTAATATCACATGAAATTTCATAAACAATCTTATCTTCATTGTAAATTGTATTAGTTGAAAAACCATCCTTAATGTTATTAATATCAAATTTAAAAAAACCTTCATCAACTTTAGTATCTTTAAAAATGTTTATAATTTTTTTTATTCTATCTTTATCTATTAATTGAATTGATGAACACGTTAAAAATTCATAATCTATCGATTTAACCTTGCCTGTTGATGGATTTGGATTAATTGTTAACATAGCTTGATTTTCAAGATCTATATAATTCGAGTTATCTTTATCTTTAAAACTATATCCCTTCAAAATTTCACTACTCAAGACATCTTTGCTTAATAAGACAGTACCAAAATTTTCATAATTTAAAAATTCAAGATCCTTTAACTTCTCATATGGAATTTTATAATAAGGTGAATTAAATTTCTCTGGTGTACAATCTGAATTAAAACATGGATCATTTATATTCTTTTTATTGACACTATGAGCCTCTAATTGAGTATCCCCTTTATTTTCAGAAGAACAAGACACACACAAAATAAAAAAAACTGTTAAAAAAAAATTCTCTTTCAAAACTCATATTCTCCATTAAATGTAGGAATTTGTTTCTTTAAATTACTAAATTTATTAGAAATCACACTTCTTAGGATTATCTTCACTCTTATAAATATTAAAGTAAGTATTATTTTTTATACGTTCTGTATTTAATTCCAACCAATAATCTTTAAAATTTATTCTTGTTGTCACTAAGTACTTACAATATTCATTTATATTATTTCTTATATTTAAAACATGCTTATTCAAAATTGTTTGATATATATATCTCGACTCATCTTCATCAGCAATATCCAACGACGAAATCAGAGACACAGGAATTTCTGTATCCAAATTTATTTCTTCAAATTTATTTCCATTATATCCCATACTCAAATTCAATCTAACACTTTTGAGTTGATTAAATTTAGAATTTGTTGCATAAATTTCAGAAAAAAAATCTGGCACATCCCCCCCACTATTAAAAAAGTATATTTTCTTCATAGTTAAGCCATAATCAATAACTTCGAAATGTTTTTCATTTATTAATTCATCACTATTTTTATATCCTTTCTTTTCAATATCATTTATTATTTTACCTAAACTGATTGGTATCTCTTTTAATTTAAGTTGATTTACTGGAGCAAACCTTGAGTAGTTTATTTCAGAACTTAACTCTATATCATTCTTATTTTCAAAGACATAAACAGATTTTTCTCTTTTAATGAATTTCTTCTCTGAGTTATTTCCAGAACTACAAGATGAAATAAAAAAAGAGCATATTAAAAAACTTATCTTAAAATAAATATTCATAACGATTCTCCATCATTTTATCAATTCATACTTTTGTCTTGGCGCATGATATCCCACTGCCATTTAAAAAATGTAAATGACTTTTTATCAGTATGAAAAGGGTTGTTATTTCCCAAACTATCTGTCATATAATCCATATAGTTTTCAGTCGAACCACGATAAAAAGTGTGTTTTGCCATACTTCCCTTTTGAAATGTATGAGGTAATGAAAATGAATGACCAAGCTCATGTGGATAAGAATGTGCATGATTCAAATTTGATTTAAAAACAATAACCATATCCCCCCAGACATGACCATCAAGTGTACAAACACCTCCAGCTTCTGTCTGCTTTGTAGTTAAGAAAACGAATGTTTTCTTACTATTTGATATTCCATTTCCATTTTGATCAATTCCACCATTAACCTGTATTGGACCATACTTATTATATAATTCTCGTAAAACTCTTGCGAAATTAGAAGCTTGTGTTTTGCTAGTTGCTCCTTGAATAAAATTTACTAAAGGATCATTCTGATACTTTGTTAAGTCTAACACCGCCTCTCTTTTAATTTCTGCACGAATCAATGCCTGATTAAATGCTATACGTTTTATCAGATATTCATAAGCATCTACACGATCAGGTAGAACTGGTTTTCCACCTCTATATTCAGTAACAACTGGAATCAATATAATATCTGCATGTTTCACAATGCTATTCTTATAGAGCATTAATTTTCCTACTTCAACTTTCACACTTCCTTTCTTTGCAAATACTTTAATTTCCTCATGGTCATTTAACCATCCACCTTGACATTTAATTAAAATACTACGAGCCAGATGATAGTATTGTTTTTTTCCATCTGAATCTTTTACTTTCTTTTTAAGTGCATTTACTAAAGGGATTTGTTTAGGTGATAGTTGAATAAAGTTATTTTGACATTCAAAAATCAATTCTGTTCCATCATTACTTAAAGGTTCTATTTCTTCTATAAATAAATCTAATTTTACTCCATCTTTTGTCATCTTTGATATATGTGGGCTATTAGAATCCTCAATATAAGAAAATAGACTTAACCAAGCAGGAAAGTATTCTTGTCCATAAGGTGAGATTGGATTTTTAACATCATTTTTATATTCATTTTTTAATTTTTGTACGTCAACACAAAGAGGTTTTTTCGCATTACTTGCTTCCGCAATAAATTTATTCGCATAAATATAGTCATCTCTCAACCAATCAAAGCCATAGTTACCACTATAGTCTTGAGGTCTACGAAAATGTACTAAAAATTTTTTCAAACACGTTGTACATGAAGTACCTACTGTCGGACTTGCGCCACCCACACCCATCTTACACCTCCAAATACGTTATATTTTTTATAAAGACATTTTGATCAAACTCATTTCCTAGCACATATGCGCTATAAGATTGAAGATCATTTGAATAATGATCTTGAAGAGAATCAAATACACCTTTTTCTTTTAAAAACTCAGTTTTCTCTGGATAAAGAATTGAAAATTTTTCTCGATGATCTATTTGACTAAGATTTTGTTTTAATTGATCTATTGCTGTTAAAAAAAAGTTGAAATCTTGCCCTAAAACACGTTTCTTATAGTCTTCTAAAAGTTTATCGAAAGCCTCGACATAAGTGACTTGCTCCCCAATATCGTGATGCTGCATTTCATTTTCAATCCAAACAAATTGCGGATCAGTTGGATAATCCATTCCCAAATACACATGGCTTTTCACCATATATTTGAGTGTGTTGATTTGGTTGATTCCTTTTTCAAGATATTGATCAACTAGCGTCTGGATAGGTGCTAATAACTGATCGAATTGACCATTCAGCTTTAATACTGGATTTTCCTTAATAATTTCATAAACTAAGTCGTATAAAAACTCTTTGTTTTGTTCAACATCAAGTTCAAATAGTTTTTCTTGGCTAAGTACAAACATCAATCATGCTCCAATATCATTAATTGATTCGTATGCACATCCTGATAA
The DNA here is from genome assembly GCF_056930735.1 of Acinetobacter sp. B-6. Taxonomy (NCBI): domain Bacteria; kingdom Pseudomonadati; phylum Pseudomonadota; class Gammaproteobacteria; order Moraxellales; family Moraxellaceae; genus Acinetobacter; species Acinetobacter sp. B-6. Next base: position 123,860 of record NZ_JBXPBY010000012.1, read on the forward strand.
TTTCGAATTGCAATCACCCAACGCTCAATGCCTTGAAAAAATTCATCAAGCTGTTCATCTTGCAGTATTTTATGAATTTTCTTGATAATTCTTGGGTCAAACCATCTAAATAATTTTTGGGTTCCATCAGGAAACTCAACCGTTAAATAACTTTTCATTTTCTTAACAAATTGAGTCAGCTCCAATGAGCTCAATACAATATTGAGCGCCTGTTCATCTTTCCACGTTTGATGAATAAAGTTAAATCTCTGATCATTGAAAAGATCTAAATCATGGATGAGTAAAAGAACAGGTGCGACTTCAAAAGGTGCATTCCCCTCTGTGGTACCTGAAAATAAGGAATAGAATTCTATCCTTGAGTCATTTTGAAACTCATGAATAAATGACAAGGCTTGATCTGAAACTTGTGCGGCATCCAAGATTAAATACATATTCAAGTCATGTTGATAATCTTCGATGCAGCGCTGTATCTGTTTAAATGGAATAATTTCTCTTTTCATTTTATTTATCTACAAATGCCATTCCAAACTTTGCGGCATTTAAAAGGCATGGCTTACAGATATTTTCATAGAAAGTAGGCAATGAATAATCTACTTTTGCTCCACCAATAAAACTGTGCTGTCCAGCCTTAACCTCAAACATACCACCAGTCGTCACAAATACGCCTGAGCCATTAATTTTTAATTGTGAAGTGCCAGATGTAAGAATAATTTCTTTTAGACTTTTGACTTCAATTACATCTTCAGTCGAAATGATTTGAATACCTTTACGAGCAATCAAATCCGCACCATCTCCTTGGGCTTGAATCTCCACTTTACCATTTCCAGCATAAAGCCTTGCACCTTCCTGTGCTGCAAACACACTGATCTTGTTTTGTGCATGCACCAAGAAATTCTTTTGTGTACTCAGATTGATGCTATCCCCTGCACTATGACTAATTTGTTTATCCGCAGAGATATGAATGTCTTCATTGCTCGACAAGCCAATTGAATTCGGCGAGGCTAAAACCATCAAGGCTTGTTTAAATGCATCGGCTTTATCTTTTTCACCTTTTTCTATTTGATTCAGGAATTGTTTTAACTCATTCAAGACTTCTAAAGGATCGGTCTGTTGGTTCTTAGCAACCTCACTTAAGGCTTTGGCATTGTTCAGGCTACTTTCTAGCTGACTTTTGGCTGCGGTTGTATCTAGATGATTACCTGATGCCCCATCTTGTGCATGCGTACTCAGCAGTAAGCCTTGACCTGCACGTACCGCACCCCATTGATCCGTTCTTAGCTCAAAGCCTTCTCCTCGCCCTTCACTACTATCTGTCTCTTTTGGATGACTGAGGTTGCCAAGGTTGAGTTGAGTTGCGCCATGACTGCTGTGTAACTGACTGCTGATCTGGTTGCTGGTATCGTCAAATCTCAGTTGGTTATAGCCACTACCCTGATATTCCTTACTTTTAATCCCTGCCAACTTCTTGGTATCGGGCAACTTGCCTTTGTCATCAAACTTGCTCGGGCTGCGTTGTGCTTCATGGATTCGACCTACTACAAATGGTCTGTCAATGTTGCCATCAAAGAAGTCGATAACAACAATCTCCCCAATCCTCGGTAGGAAGCGAGCTCCATAACCTTCACCTGCCCATGGCGTCAATACATCAACCCAAGCTGAGTCGGTATCATTGTCATTCGAGCCTGCACCACCATCATGGCTATGGTCTTCATTGCGGGTAAAGAGGAAGCGAACCTTGATACGTCCCCATTCATCTACATGGATTTCTTCTCCACTCGGACCAACCACTTTGGCGCGTTGTGGATACGCCACTGGACGGTGTTTGAGTGGGTTGTATTCTGGCGCTGTACTGATGTTTCTGCGTTGTAAGATCAGCTGATTGGCTTGGCGTTCTTCACTGTTGTTTGTGGGGATACTGTTGAGCTGCCAATGGCTTTGTTCAACTAAACGAGTGATTTGTTCGTTGAGGTCTTTGGGTAAATTATTTTGGTTATAAAAGGTTTTGGAGATGATCAAGAACTGCTGATCGGCAGAATCTTTTTGATCGATTTGAGGATGCCCTTTTAGCTCAAGGTAATAGCCGACTTGTGCATCTCGTACCGTCGATATTGCCGTGAATTGTTTGGCTTGGGCATCGTAGTAGTTGCTAAGGTTTTGGTTAAAGCGTTCGATCTGACTATTGCCTGATGCCGTTGCACCATCTTCCCCATTCAGGTCAGGTATCCATGCAGGGCTAAAGTGCCATACTTGTTCTAAGCCTAGACTAGCATTGTCGTACTGGTCACTGTGCTGATGTTTGCTTTGTACATTGCCTGCACCTTCTTCGGTTTCAAGAATATCGGCTTGCCAACGGTGAATATGTACTGAAGTCGGTTGGAGTGAACGTATACCTGTAAATGATGTAATCGTGTCTTGCTGTTCTACCGCGGAACTGCGGTGAAAGCGGATGCTTCTGCGTTCTAGCGCAGTGTATTGGCTGTTGTCATCAATTAAACGTAGTTTTTGGGCTTGGATCGGTGCTGAAATGTTGGCAACATTGAGTTCGGCTTCATCAATCAACCAGCTTAAATTTTCACTTCTCATCAAACGAGTAAGTAGATCGTGGTCGCTTTCGTTCATCTGTATAATCAATGGACGAACATCGTAGTCTTTGGTCAGCCCAGTTTTATCTAAACTCAGACTAGCAGCAAACAGCGGACTTCTTTGTTGCCATTCTTTATGCAATATTTCAATGACTTGAATCACTGACTTATTCATAAACACTCTGCTATTACGGCGTTTATGCCACAGTGAAGTCGCATCTTCAAGTTTGAGCTTATAGACCGTCAGTGCACCATCACTTTGTCCCTGTGCAGCTTCGGTAATGATGCCTGTGGTACGGAACAGTTGTCCGCGGTCGGTGACTTGGTCGATTGCAGCTTGGCAACCGATAAACTGTTTGAGTTGAATATTTGCAGATGTTGCAAGACAGATCAGTTCCGCAGACACGCCTTGATTGATGGCATGTTGTCCATCAATGCGTTGCAAGAACACTTGGGCGGTCAAATCAGGATTGCTAAACTGAATATGCAAAGCTCTTTTTTGAGCGGTTAATCCTAATTGATCCAATACTTTATAAATACTATTTACTAAGCTATTCATTTTAATAATTTATTCATTTTTAGTTGAGCTTATTATAAATCAAAATCATTTTTTTTCTATTCAAAGAAACAATTTCATACACTAAAGTCCTTAAATTCAAATACATTTTTTTATTATTTGTTGAAAAGTTAAATAAAAATAAAGAAACTAAATCTCATTATTATTTTGATATTTTAAGTTTTAATTTGAATGGTGATGTTATAAACATTGAGAAATAAGTTAAAAAAAATGATAGGAATTGATATGATTTGAAGGATGGAAAGTTGAGCTACCATAGGCTAATGCTTAGCGCTAATCATTGTTAATTCTTCTCTAACTAGAAAGTCATATTTATTTTATGTCTTTCTTCTTCAAGCTACACTATCAATAGAATTTTTGAGATAAAATAATTGCTATAGTTCATTCTATTAGGCATTTTCCTATGAACGATATAAAAACTCCCAAAAAACCGTTATGGAAATCGAAAGCTGTTATTTTTGCTACGATTTTTAGTTGTCTTTTCCTATTGTTTTTCTATATGGCTGTAAGTAATGAACCTGATTACATGCCGAGTCAACAAAACAAAGTAAGCTCTCATACAACAGCACACACAGAATCTGAACACTCAAACCATGATAGGCAAATGTCTGATCAACAAATGAAAAATATGCCTCATAATGATAGCCATACAGAATCTTCTCGTTAAGTAATCAATGATGACTAATTTACGTAATGCCCTTGTTGTAGAAGGGGGCGGTATGCGTGGCGCTTTTACCTGTGGCGTACTCGATGCTTTTCTACAACAAAACTTCAATCCATTTGATCTATTTGTGGGTGTTTCATCAGGTTCAACCAATCTTGCTAATTATCTTGCCAAGCAACACGGTCGCAATATTGAACTATACCTCGACCATTCACTGCGTCCTGAATTTATCCGCTATGGTCGTTTTTTTAAAGGCGGTGATTTATTAGATATGCAGTGGATGTGGGATACTGTTGAAAAGGAAAACCCTTTAGATCAAAACACGCTATTTGCACAAAATCCTGATTTTTACATGGTCTTGACTCATGCTCGATCTGGTCATGCCGAATATTTACGTGCAGGGAAAGACAATATTATTGACGGGTTACGTGCCTCAAGCTCTATTCCCTATCTTACAAGGAAAGCTGTTGATATTTTTGATGAGCCTTATTTTGATGGTGGTGTCGCAGATGCTCTTCCAGTGCAATGGGCAGCTCAGCAAAGTAATATTAAAAACTTATTGGTTATACGTACTCGAACCCAAAGCTATTTCAAAGCCAGTAGCAAAGCAGACCAATTTTTTGCCAAATATTTAATGAATCAATATGCTGGATTTTCAGATAGTCTTAAGCAACGTTGCCAACGTTATAACGCAACTATCGATTTTATGCGTCAAAATAATCAGCAAGGTATTTTAGAAGTTTGTCCACCTGACGATAAAATGTTAGCTGGTCGTTTATGCAAGGATAAACGAAAATTGCAATATACCTATGAAGTTGGCTTGGATTGTGGTCGCAAAGCCATCGAAGATTGGGAAAGATTTTCCAAACAAGCATAAAGTCTTTTTAGTTTAGTTTGTCTTCAACAAGTATGTTGTGTCATACCCTTCACGAGGAAATGCATCTTTGGTGATACTTTCTATCTCAATGATTTGACCTTTTCTTAAAGTCACTGGAAGTGGATGTTCAATTTTTGTTTTCATGGTTTGATTGACGAATGTTTGACATCCACTATCCGCTCTTCCATGCTTTTCTGCTTTAAGCACTTTTATGTTGATGAATAATTGACTTTTAACAAGCTTATCTTGGTATTGATTGTTGATGTTATCTATTGTTGGGGCTTTCACATCTAAGACTTTAGCACTCAATAAGCAGTGGTTGACATAAGATGCCCAAGTAAAATTAGGAACAGTCACAGTCAACATCAATCCCAAAATATGAATCAAACACTTCATCTAATGGTCCTTTTTCCAAAACTTCCATGACTTTTCAGGGCAAGTATAAAGTTTGTCAGAAACTGAGATTTGAGCATTGGTTTTGAGATCAAATACTTGAAATTGGCATTGGTTATTTTGATATTGACCTAAAATTTCGTAATCATGCCCAGCCTGAGGTCTAAAAGAAGCAACAGCATCCACACATTGATCAATCACTTGTGCTTTCGTCCGAGATGAATCAGTCGCTCCAAATACAAAACCATATAAATTCACAGGTTGATCTGCATTTAAAATAAACTCTTTATAGGAAATCAGTTGGTAGGTTCGCATCGCATTGCTTTCAGCTTCTTTCTGCATTGCACTACGTGGCATCCCTTCTTCGATATTAAAGGCGATTCTCGCATACGCTTTGAGCGCAGATAATGCACCATTTCCACTTAAGTAATCCCGTATCCCAGCTTTTCTTCCTGCACAATCAAATGAATGTTGAATTAAAGTTTTTGTCGCACCCTTTCGATAGACTCGAATCCGCGACTGTGTCGCTGGGTCATAAATTTTTGGCTTTGTTTCCACCTGCACCTCATAAGGTACTGGTGCTGATTGCTGTGTTTCGGCATGTGTAAATACACTGAATTGAAATACGACTCCAAATAAAAATAAAACCTGAAGTCGTACCATGCCATGCTTATATAATCTGTTCATTTTATTTTTAAAATACTAAGTATGTCTTGAAAAGACTTTACACGATGATCTGCTTGTGTCGATATTACTTTTTGTTCTGGGTCAAATAAAATGGTCTGCATACCGACAGATTTTGCCCCCACAATATCAACAACTTCATTATCACCCACGAAAATACATTGCTCAGGCAAAAGTTCAAGTTGGTGACACGCCAACAGGAAAATTTTGGGATCAGGCTTTCTTAACCCAACGGCTTCTGAAACGATAATGCTAGAGAAAAGCTTCTCTAATCCTAATGCCTGAAAATTACGCTCTTGAAATGGGCTCCGACCATTGGAAATAAGCCCAAGCGAAAAATTAGCCTTAACCAATTGATCAAGTACCGAATCAACACTTTGAAAAGCCACACAAAACTTGTTGAAATCTTGAATATAACTCGCAAGCAAATCTTGTGTTGTATATTTGGAAATCTGAAACTCTTGAATGAGTTGTGCATAAACTTTGTCTTTCCACACAGCACCATTCGCATCGAGAGCAATAAAACGTTGAATAAAGTTTTGCTGTTGTGACAGTGGAACAAGGGTTAATGTATTGAGTTGCCAATTTAAAAATTGCACAAGTGAAGAAGTTCGATCTAAAAGTGTTTGATCTAAATCAAATAATACAGCTTGTATCATTTTATCGTCTACTCAATAATCAAAATATTCCATTCAAAAAATATCTAAGATTTATGCCTGATTCAATCAGTTTATCCATTAAATCCTTGTAATGTCTCTAAGGTGATACCTGCTCCACCACAGACTATAACCAAAACCTGATCAGATAATTTAAACTGAATTTTTTGATCATAAAGTACAGATAGTGTTGCGCCACATGCGGGTTCAACCAAAAGACGATGATCATCAACAAACTTTAGACATGCATTGACAGCCTCTTGATCTGAAACAATTCGACTGTGTACATCAAATTGTTGACTCAGTTCAAATGCATTTTGACAGACTTTTTTTGCAGCCAAAGTGGTCGCTATACCGCTTACACAATCCAACTCAATATGCTGCTTAGCCATCATTGATGCATTTAAAGATGCTGTGCCCTGTGTTTCAACGGCATAGACTGGAACATGCCCTAGCTCATGTTTATTTAAACCAGCAACCACACCGGAAAGTAGGCTTCCACCACCAACTGATAAAACGACGGCATCAGGTATAACTCCCTCAGCAATCACTTCATCAATCATTGGGATTATACCTTCCCATAACAGTGGGTCATCAAAAGGGTGAATAAAAACATCATTTTGTGCTATTAAAGACTGTGCTAAAGCATTTGCTTCAACCCATGAAGCACCATGTACAATCACTTCAGCACCTTGTTGAGCAATCAATTCTCGAGCGCGTTGTGCTGTAGTCTCAGGAACAACGACTGTTACAGGAACACCGAGTTGTCGTCCTGTATAAGCAACCGCTAGACCAGCATTTCCCCCTGAAGAACTGACAAATCGCTGAGCGCCTTGCTCAAAATATTTTTGACATGCATAACTAATACTTCGCTGTTTAAAAGAAGCAGCAGGTTGTAAAGCCTCCATTTTCAGCCATACCTGACATTGATTGAGTTGACTTAAAACGAGTGACTGTATTAACGGGGTTTTTATACTGAGCATTGATGATGATATTCTCTTGCTTGATTTCAACTATTTTTTAAATTTTGGTACATATCGATATGTGGGATTCCACAATCCAGATATGTTTCACCTTGTAATTGAAAACCCAAGTTCTCATAAAATTTTGTCGCATAGACTTGCGCAGATAGTTTAAGTACAGTTCTACTTTCCTGTTTTGCAACATCAATAATATATTGCATAAGCAGCTTACCGATCCCTGCACCACGGTATGTTTTTAATACCGCAACACGCCCAATACTGTCATTTTGTAATAACCGCGCAGTTGCAATGGGTTGATTCTGCTCATACATGACAAAATGCAATGAAACAGCATCTTGATCATCCCATTCTTCCGCTTCACTGATATTTTGTTCTTCAATAAAAACCTTTCTACGAATCAATTGTGCATCGTGTTGAAGTTGGCTCCAAGGTCCTGATTGAATTTCAAATCGACTCATTTGTTAAATCCTAATACCCAATAAATTGATCATTGATTGTTTCAAATTATGCTACTGTATGCTGACAATGTATTCATTATCACTTACTTAACAAAACCTGTAGAATAATTATGTTTCTAAATCAAAAATTTAAAGTATTTCTTTATAGCGCAATTTTACTCTCCACTCAAAGTATTTACGCTAAAGCATCCGAACTAGATCGTGTCAAAGTGATCACACAAAGTATGATCGGATTATTTTCTCAAGAAGATCACCAAGACCAACTCAATATAAAAATGGCTGCGGCAATGGCAGGTATTTCAGAAGCTGAAGCAAAAAAGAACAGTGATGAAAGTGCTGAAAAGCAATTAACGGCATCTCAACAAATGAAGGAGATTCTTAAAGAACAGTTCAATGCTGATGACTTTAAAATTGTTGCGCCTGCATTTGAACGTCACTTAAAAGCGCAAGGCTCTGCATATAAAAGCTGTCAACAAAGCGGCAAGATCATTGAAAATAATGACAATTTTCAAGTTCCATTAAGCTGTAAAGTTCCGGTCATTAATTTTGATAATATTCAAATGCCTGTACGAGACAGTAAAGACAGTGAAGCAAAATCCGTTGCGAAAGGTACAGACTTTTTAACTGATCTCATCAATAAAGCACCACGTGAAGTATTCGCAACCAGTATCTTGATTCATAAGATAGACGGACAATTGATTCCAGAAATGGATAATCCACAATATTTCCCTGATACTGTTGCTCAAAAAACAGCAGGTGAAACAGAAGCTGAACTCAATAAAACCAACCAAGAATAGCATGTAAACTTTGACCTGATCTTGGTATTTCCTTGTACCTAAATATCAGGTCACTATGGGTTAAGCGTATAAACTTACGCCTAGCCCATACAAAGTATCAGGTGTTTCAATCTGTACAAAATCAATCCACTTCTCAGCTATGCTCTAATCAGCACTTTTCTCCAATATCTTGTTGATCCCATTGATTATTCAGCAACAATTCCAAGGATTGCTTGTGAATGCCATACATAGTTTTCAAGGCTTGAATCTGTGCCAGAACGGCAGGGTCTGGTTCAACAAAATCTTTACGTTTCGTTGCCAAAATCATTTTATTTTTACTGGTATGTTCCAAAGCAACAAACTCAAAAACTTTGGTTTCATAGCCATAGGCTTTGAGTAATAAAGCACGAATCGTATCTGTTAACATCTCTGCCTGTTGTCCAGCGTGAATACCAAACTGCAACATCGGTTGTAAAACTTGTGGGCTTTTCAACTGTGGTCGTAATTCTTTATGGCAGCATGGCGCGCACATGATCATTTGTGCATTTAAACGAATCCCCGTATGAATCGCAAAGTCCGTTGCAACATCACAGGCATGTAGGGCAATCATCACATCCAGATGTGAAGGATGATAGGTTCTTACGTCCCCTTGGAAAAAGTCCAATTGCTCAAAACCTGAGGCTTTTGCCACATCTTGGCAGAACTTCACCATTTTATCATTCAGCTCTACCCCCGTCACATCAGCAGTTTGATGATGTTTAGTCAAATAATCATACAAAGCAAAGGTCAAATACCCCTTGCCTGAACCAAAATCTACCACCTTTAATGGCTGTTCTTGAGATTGTGTCTGGTCGCGTAGTTCTTGTGGCAGTATCTGGGTCAATGCCCCTGAGAAAATTTCAATAAATTTATTAATCTGCTTCCATTTACGTGCCATGCTTGGAATCACTTGTGCATTGGCATCGGTAATTCCAAGCGGTTGTAGGAAATAACTCTGTTGATCGACAAAACGCTGTTTACTACGGTCGTGTGCTTGCTGTTCGGTTTTAGGGGATTTGCCCGCTTTGTTTTTGCTTACTGTGAGTAAGGCTTTCTTCTTATTCTTTTTAAGCTGTATCTCTGCTTCATCGGTAAATAAATTGGCTTGTTTACACTGTTCTGCCAACTGCTGAATCGTGCTTAAAGCATCGGATAAAGGATAGTTTTTTGTAATATCATTGGTTTTATAACGATATAAACAACTCAAAACAGACTCTTGTTGTAATTGGATGACTCGAAAGGTCATTTTCTCCAAATCAGTCAATTCACCTTTATACTGACTTAAAATTAAACGATCTAAATTTTGATTATCAATAGCTTGCTGTACGCTATCAAAAAACTGTTGTTCTTGCACAGATAAACTCGCGACATCAGACATGATCAAAACTCGTATTAATTAAGTTACCTATTTTAAAACGTCTTACTTTAAAGGTAAAACTGCATTACTATACAAGTGTATTTTTAAGGTCATAATATCTAATGTCGAATGATCAAATGATTCATACTTATGCCGCACACGAAGAACGCATCAATGCTTTGAGTCATGCATTTGGTGCCATTTTGGCTGCAATTGCGACTGTATTTATGCTGATTAAGGGACATGATCTACACGGATGGCAATTTTTTGGGTTGGTTGTTTATGGATTGAGTATGATTCTATTATTCTCAAGTTCAGCAATTTACCACTTTGCTGTCGATGAAAAAAAGCGACATTGGTATAAAAAACTTGACCATACGGCGATTTATTATTTAATCGCCGGAACATATACACCATTTTTGGCGATTGCAATTCCAACAGCTAAAGCTCATTACTTACTGATTGCACTTTGGGTGATCGCTGCTATTGGAACACTATTCAAGTTAATATTCATCCATCGTTTTGAAAAAATTTCCTTGGCTGCCTATTTAATTATGGGATGGCTTGCTGTGCTTGTTATGGATGATATGCAACAGTTTTTACGACCAGAAGCATTAAAATTATTGGTCATTGGCGGTTTAGCATATACAATAGGCGCATTGTTTTATGCCTTAAAAAGCGTAAGATACACACATGCTATTTGGCATATCTTTGTTCTGATCGGTGCAGGATCACATTTCCTTGCAATCTATCTTTACGTCATTTAATTCATAGACACTCAAAATTCAGTGACCCTGATGGAGTGGATTTGAGTTGATCTCGTTGTTTTTTTAAGAAATTACGCCTTTTTTAAAAAGATTACGCTTTAAAGACTCGTTTTACTTTTAAAAGTGTAAGGTTCACCATGGCGTCATCAACTATTGCTACTCCAGAAATTCAAACAAATTCAAAAACTCGCGTTCTTTTCGCAAGTCTTGTCGGCACAACAATCGAGTTCTTCGATTTTTATATCTATGCCACTGCCGCAGTCCTGATTTTTCCACACTTGTTCTTTCCAGCAAGTACAGATCCGATGACGGCAACCATTCAATCACTCGCGACATTTGCCATTGCATTTATTGCACGTCCAATTGGTGCTGCTGTGTTTGGTCACTTAGGTGATCGTATTGGTCGTAAAGCAACACTGGTCGCAGCCTTGTTGACTATGGGTATTTCAACAGTGTGTATTGGTCTGCTTCCAACTTATGCTCAAATTGGTATTGCTGCTCCACTGTTACTTGCTCTCTGCCGTTTAGGTCAAGGTTTAGGTCTGGGTGGTGAATGGTCAGGTGCTGTATTACTTGCTACTGAAAATGCGCCTGAAGGCAAACGTGCTTGGTATGGGATGTTCCCACAGCTAGGTGCGCCGATTGGTTTTATTCTTGCAACAGGTTCTTTTCTTGGTCTTGGCGCATTAATGTCTGAAGCAGACTTTATGCAATGGGGCTGGCGTATTCCATTTCTTGCAAGTGCTGCATTGGTGATTGTCGGTTTATATATTCGTTTAAAACTGCATGAAACTCCTGCTTTCCAAAAAGTGTTGAACAAGCAGAAAGAAGTAAACGTACCGTTTAAAGAAGTTGTGACCAAACATTATAAAATGTTATTCCTTGGTACAATTGCTGCGGTTTGTACTTTCGTTGTGTTCTATCTGACCACTGTATTTGCGCTCAACTGGGGAACCAAACAACTGGGTTACTCTCGTGCACAATTCTTAGAAATGCAACTTGTTGCGACCCTTTGTTTTGCTGCCTTTATTCCACTGTCGGCTGTATTTGCTGAGAAATTTGGACGTAGAGCAACCTCAATCGGGGTATGTGTTGTCTCAGCACTGTTTGGTTTAGTGTTTGCAAGTATGCTTGAGTCAGGTAGTACAGTGATTGTGTTCTTGTTCTTATGTGTAGGTTTAGCACTAATGGGCATGACATATGGACCGATTGGGACTGTTTTATCTGAAATCTTTCCGATTTCTGTTCGTTATACAGGGTCAGCATTAACTTTTAACTTGGCGGGTATTCTAGGTGCATCATTTGCTCCTTTAATCGCAACAGAGCTTGCGACCAAGTACGGTTTACAAGCTGTTGGTTATTACTTAACAGCTGCATCTATTCTTTCGCTTTTGGCATTCTTGGCAATTCGTGAAACTAAAAATGATGATGTAAACAACCAAGTTTAATCGTGCGATAAGATCAAAGAAGCCTGCAATTTTGCAGGCTTTTTCATTGATTTTTTGAGCTTAGTCAAATTTAATTTAACCTGAGTTCGATAAAAATCATTGATGAAAGATGATACAGTCAAACCGCCTGATTATTCATACAAGTGATTTGGATGGTTCATTTATTTTGTACTTTTTGAATCATTGATGGTCTTGCTATCGTGAGGCGACATGAATGTCGCCATGTTGAGCAGGGGTAAAGGATGTACCCCTCGCTCAACGAAAGATTTTTGTCACTTTTCATCTCTGAAAAGTGAGGCATCGCTTACGCAAAAGAATTTAAACTTTAGCACTAAAGCGTGGCAGTGCAAGCTTTAGATCATCAAACAATCTATTGATCGCCTTCATTTTATTGATCAAGAGAAATGAAGCTATATTGATGGTTGCGCTTACGGAGCTTCGCTCCTCATGCCAAAACAAGTATGGCGAACCCTTGCGGAGCTCCGCTCCTCATCCAAAATCGGATGAAAACCCAGAAAAAATCCACATAAATTTATTATCTTTCAATGATTTGAATATTTAATTGCATCGAATTCACGTTAATTTAATGTGGCTAAAAATCTGGCTTAGAGACGATTTCCACAAGCTGATTGGTAAACGGCTGTAAAAATGATAAATAACTTGCGTGTAGCGCCATACGATTTAAATCAGTATTGAAGGGTTCAGGATGATACAACTTATCTCGGATAATCGGATGTCCGATATACTGCATATGTACGCGTAATTGATGTGAGCGTCCTGTAATCGGAGTGAGTAATACTCGGCTGATATCTTTTTCAGCATCATAGCTTACTGATTCAAACAAAGTTTGTGCAGGCTTTCCCAATTCAAAATGCACAATCTGACGGGGACGATTCTCCCAATCAGTAATGAGTGGCACATCAACTTGACCATTACTATTGATTTCCCCTTGGACCAAAGCGATGTAATTCTTTTTGACTGTTCTTGCTTGAAACATTTTACTGGCTGCCACTTCAGCATCACGATGCTTAGCAAAAAGCAAAATGCCTGAAGTTGCCATATCCAGACGATGCGTGATTTTGGCATTTGGATATAGTGCTAATATTCGAAAGTAAGCACTGTCATGATGTTCAGCTAAACGTCCGGGAACAGATAATAAACCTGCAGGTTTATGAATAGCGACAAAATCATCATCTTCAAAAATAATTTCGAGTGGGTCTAAAGGTGGCTGATAAACAAAGCCATCATCAATGGGCATGTGGATTGTGTGTTGATAAGAATTGCCGAAAAATAGCAACAGACTGAAAAGCTGTCAAGGGAACAACAAAGAGATTACTTTGCAAAAATAAAACTTCAATCTCCTACGATATTGAAGTTTTATATCAAACCAACATCATTCAACCTAAAATAGCTCAAGCCTGAATATTTAAAACCAGTTGTCGTTTTTTCACCTGTTGCCCAACCTGCCCCACGACCTCTTCAACCACACCATCCACATCAGATTTAATCTGCTGTTGTATTTTCATTGCTTCTAAAATCAATAAAGTCTGCCCTTTAGAAACAGTATCTCCAGGATTGACAAGAATATTGATGATTGCACCATCCATTGGAGCACGGATTTTACCATCCCCAACAATATCTGTACTTTCTGGTGGTGCATAAGTAACATTTTCAACCGCAATATTGCCATTTACGGCATCTAAATATAATCGATTTCCATCTAAGACATAGTTGACTAAACGACGTACCGAATGTGTTTCATAAATCAGTTGTTGTGCATTTTGCTCAATCAAGTGGATGTCAAAGGTCTGTCCACAAATTTCAACACCCACTAAGTTTTGATCACGTTTTACCAGTACCTGTATATGCTGATCGTCATGTTTCAATTTCAACGGTAAAGATAAAGCAATCCCTGTATTCCAACTGCTTTGACTGGCAGCATTGGTGAATAGTGCTGCTGCGACAGCCAAATGCTCTAAAGCTAATGTTTGTGGATGTAGACTTGGATCCGTTTGAAAATGCTCTTGAATAAACGCCGTATTGGTATCACCTTTGACAATGATCGGATGTCTAAGCAAATTTACCAAAAACTGTTTATTGCTGTTTACTCCCAAAAGAACACAGTCATCTACAGCACGCGCCAACAGCCGAATAGCATCTTGTCTGGTTTTACCATAGGCAATGACTTTCGCCACCATTGGATCATAAAAAGGACTAATTTCATCCTGCTCAAGCAAACCATGATCAATGCGTACATGAGGCAGCTCCGCAGCTTGCCAACGGTATATTCGCCCCGTTTGAGGTAAAAAATCCTGACGAGGATCTTCTGCATATAAACGAACTTCGATTGCATGTCCTGTTAAGCTCAACTCAGATTGCTGAAGTGGTAGGATTTCTCCATTGGCAACACGGAGTTGCCATTCCACGAGATCTAGTCCAGTAATCAATTCAGTTACAGGATGCTCAACTTGTAAACGTGTATTCATTTCCAAGAAGTAAAATTCACCCGATTGATCCAATAAAAATTCGACTGTTCCCGCCCCGACATAATTACAAGATTTTGCTGCGGCTACAGCAGCCTCCCCCATTTGTTGGCGTAAGTTTTCAGTCATGACTGGACAAGGTGCTTCCTCAACTACCTTTTGATGACGGCGTTGAATCGAACAATCGCGTTCAAACAGATAGACATAATTGCCATGTGTATCGCCAAAAACCTGAATTTCAACATGACGGGGGGCGATCACCGCTTTTTCAAGAATGAGCTCACCTGAACCAAATGCATTTTCAGCTTCAGAACGTGCTGTTTTTAAGGCTTCGACAATATCGGCTGATTGTTGAACCAGACGCATGCCTCGTCCACCGCCCCCTGCGGATGCTTTGACCATCAATGGATAGCCAATTTTATTGGCTTGTTGTTCTAAGTAGTCAATATCTTGCTGATCACCTTCATAACCAGGCACACAAGGCACACCTGCCTGAATCATGGCAATCTTTGAAAGTCGTTTACTTCCCATCAATTCAATTGCGGAAGCAGGCGGTCCGATAAAAGTAATATCGTTTTTAGCACATGCTGCGGCAAAGTCAGTATTTTCAGAAAGAAAACCATAACCAGGATGCACGGCATCTGCTCCTGTTTTTTGACATGCTTCGATAATATTCTCTATAGAAAGATAGGATGCTGAAACCTTTGAGGCACCGATATAGACAGCTTCATCTGCAAGCTGTACATGCCGTGCATGACGATCTGCATCTGAATACACAGCGACTGTTTGATAGCCCATTGCTTTTGCTGTTTTCATTACGCGAACAGCAATTTCACCACGATTCGCCACCAATATTTTTGAAAATGCCATTCTCGTTTTTCCTATTTTTTATATTCTATTGCGTTGATTATCTGGATGTTAATGATAAATCACTCACTTAAAATCAACCCTGATATCTTGGCTATCCATCAAACCAATTCGGTTTCCGTTTTTGTATAAATGCCATAGTCCCTTCCATGCCTTCCTCTCCACCGACAGCCTGCGCAAATTGCTGTGCAGCATCATCCAAAAGTGCCGTTAAAGGCTCATTTAAGGTTCGATGCAATAATGCTTTGGTCACACGAGAGGCTTGTGGCGCAGTCCGTTTAATTTGCTGAATGGTTTCAATCAATAGCACTTCCAATGCTTTTTCATTCTCGACGACTTCATGTACCACACCAACTTTCAATGCGGTATGACCTTCAAAACGAGATCCCAACAGCGCCAAACGACGTGCTTGTGTTAAGCCAATACGCTTGACTACAAAAGGTGCGATCTGCGCAGGAATCACACCTAAACCAGTTTCAGGTAAACCAAATTTGGCATCCGCAAGGCTGATTGCAATATCTGAAACACAGGCTAAGCCAAAACCGCCACCCAGCACTGCACCTTCTAATACCGCAACTACGGTTTGTGGAGCTTGATCAACTTGTTGAATCATATGTCCAAATTGACGATTAAAATCGACATAGGGTTGATGAGAGCCTAGATTCATTGCCTCGCCACGCAGTTGTGCCATATCTTTAATGTCACCACCTGCACAAAAATGCCCACCTTTACCACGTAAAATGACCGCACGAATTGATAAATCTTGTTCGATGACTTGGAATACCTGCTGAATCGCTTTGACCATATTCAAACTCATCGCATTACGACTATCAGGTCGATTAAGCCATAAAGTTAAAATACTGCCCTCTTGCTCAAGTTCTATAATTGAATCAAATACATGCGCTACTAGAGATGCTGAAAGTGTCATATCGATATTCTCCCTATTTATTTACGCTTAGACGGTAAAATATCCATCAGTTTACAAATAATACCAAGCATGATTTCATCAGCGCCTCCACCAATTGAGCCTAAACGCCCATCTCGATACAGTTGAGAAGCAGGGTTATCCCACATGAAGCCATTGCCACCCCAAAATTGTAAACAACTGTCAGCCACTTCACGGGTTAAACGCCCTGCCTTGAGTTTTGCCATAGACGCTATTTCAGTTGCATTGCCACCATCAATATGAATTTCACATGCACGATAGGTTAAAGCACGTAAAGCCTCGACTTCTGTCATTAACTCTGCAAAACGAAAGTGTACATATTGGTTGTTGATCAAAGGTTGTCCAAATGTGCTACGTTCTTTGGTGTATTGAATGGTTTGCTGAATGACATTCTCTAAACCACCAATGGCATTGGCAGCCGCCCACATACGCTCTTCTTGAAATTGCATCATCTGCATCATAAAGCCCATGCCTTCAGCACCCACCAAGTAACGCTGTGGTACACGAACATTGTCAAAATAGACTTCTGCGGTGGTGGTTGAGCGCATGCCTAGCTTATTTAAAGGTTCTGAGAATGAGATGCCTGCGGATTTTGCAGGAACAATAATCATTGATTTGTTAACATGCGGTTTGTCATCAGAGGTGTTGGCAAGTAAGCAAAAGAAATCTGCTTGTAATGAGTTCGTAATCCACATTTTACTGCCATTGATGACATAATCATCACCGTCTTTTCTAGCAGTGGTTTTAATTGCCGCAACATCTGAACCCGCATGAACTTCTGATACTGCTATAGAGGCAACATAATCACCTGCGATTGCTGGGGTTAAAAATTCATCACGTAATTCTTTGCTTCCAAAACGTGCCAAAGCAGGGGTTGCCATATCTGTTTGCACACCTATCGCCAATGGTACGCCACCACAAGCTGCACGCCCAAGTTCTTCAGCCACAACAAGGTTATATGAATAATCTAAGCCCAACCCTCCATTTTCTTCAGGTTTACAAATTCCCAATAACCCCAAGTCAGACAGCTTTTTAAAAACATCATGAATTGGGAAACGCCCTTCGGTCTCCCATGTCGGAATATTTGGATTGAGTTCGGTCTCAACAAACTGGCGTGTGGTACGGCGTAGCGCTTCATGTTCTGGTGTAAATTTCATTGTTTTTCCTTAATCTAATTTCCCCAACCTTTCTTTGATCAGGTGGGACATTGTTCCTTTTTAAAGGTGAGGTATGTTGAGTTCCACAATGGGGAATTTTTAAAGCCTTGACACTCCAAATCGTATTGGATTCAATTTTCGATGTTCAGCTTCGTAAATAGTTTCAAGCAAAAAAATCAATACTTTGCGTGTGTCTCTTGGATCAATGATTCCATCATCATGAAGCATTGCCGTATTGAATAAAGCGGTAGACTGTTGTTCTAATTTCGCGGCTGTACTTTGTTCCAAAAAGTCTAACATCTGTTCATTCGGCTCCATGCCTGAAGCTTTCTGTTTGCCTTCAGCCACAATCCGTAGCACCTTACCTGCTTGAGCAGAACCCATGACTGCCACATGTGAGTTTGGCCATGCAAAGATAAATTGTGGTGACAGTGGACGACCACACATGGCGTAATTTCCTGCGCCATATGACCCCGCAACAACAATTGAGATTTTTGGGACCGTCGTATTTGCTACTGCTTGGATCAACTTCGAACCATGTTTGATGATGCCATTTTGTTCTGCATCTGTTCCAACCATAAAACCTGTGGTGTTATGTAAAAACAGTAAAGGACGCTTGGTTTGCTCGCAGAGATGAATGAATTGAGCGGCTTTGGTTGCCCCTTGAGGAGTAATCGGTCCATTATTGGTAATAATACCAATGTGTAATCCACCAATTTTTGCCCAACCGCACACGGTCAATGCATCATATTCTTGCTTCACTTCGAAGAAATCAGAATCATCGACAATCCGTGCAATCACTTCCTTCATATCAAAAGGTTGTTTGGGATTTGCAGGAATAATGCCGAGCAATTCCTCAGCAGGGTAACGTGGCTCTTGATAATTTAAATTGAGTTTTTGCGTTTGCTCTTTCCAATTGAGATGTTCAAATACATCACGTGCAATACGAATTCCATCTGCATCATTTTCAGCCAAGAATTCAGCCGTTCCAGCAACCTGTGCATGCATTTCCGCACCACCAAGTTCTTCAGCAGTGGCAACCTCACCTGTAGCGGCCAAAAGCAAAGGAGGACCTGCAAGCAACATCTCGGTTTGTTTGCGCACAGCAATCACATAATCAGATAAGCCCGGTTGATATGCCCCACCTGCTGTTGCATTGCCATGTACTACTGAGACTTGGGGGAGACCTGCCGCAGAAAGTCGGGCTTGATTGGCAAAGGTCATTCCACCATAGGTAAATACTTCAGCCGCGTAGTTGAGATTTGCACCGCCACTTTCGGTCAGGGTCAGCATCGGTAATTTTTGTTCGAAAGCAATCGCTTGTAGGCGTAAGGTTTTTTGAACGCCCATCGGAGACATCGTCCCACCTTTGATCGCACTATTGCTTGCAGAAATCAGACAGCGAACACCACTGACAAATCCAATCCCTGAAATAATGCCCCCTCCTGCATCAGATCCATCTTTATCATCATGCATGCCGTAGCCGACTAAACCACACAACTCAACAAAAGGGGAATCCGCATCTAAGGCTAGACGAACACGCTCATGTGGTAAAATTTTGCCTTTTTTATCAAATTTAGCTTTGGCAGCATAAGACTTTTCAATATTCTTATTTTGAACTGCACGCACTTCAGCAATTTGATTCAGTAATGCTTGTTTATTCTGTTCAAATTGCTCACTGCCAACTGCAATTTCGGATTGGAGAACCGTCATGTATTTTCTCCTATTGTTGAGTTATTTGATGAATTGCCTAATTGTTCTTTGAGTACATCTGGAATAAAAGCACGATGGAAGCCATTGAATGATTCGCTATTCACAGCATCCGCCAATGGATACATACGCGTCCCTAAAGAAGCTGCCCCATCGATACGGAGTGTAACTCCAGAAATAAAACCTGCCGCTTCTGAGAGCAAATAACAGATTGCTGAAGAAATTTCGGACTCTGTTCCCATCCGTTTGAGTGGCACATTACCAGCCAAGCTTGGAATAATAAATTTGGCAAAATCACCTGAATAATTATCCATTCCCGAAGAGATAATCCATCCTGGTGCAACACAATTCACTCGAACACCTGAACGTCCCCATTCTACAGCCGCTGTTTTGGTCAAATTATCCACACCAGAACGGGCTGCACCTGAGTGTCCCATCCCCGGCATGCCTCCCCACATATCGGCTGCCATATTGACAATACTGCCACCATGCTTTGCCATCCACTGGTTATATGCTTCTTTCATTAAGTAGAAAGTGGCATGCAAGTTATTACGTACCACGGCATCAAATCCATTGGCTGAAATACCTTCTAAGTTTGAAGGGAATTGCCCACCTGCGTTATTCACCAGACCATCAAGTTTGCCAAATTTTTCAATCACTTCAGCAATCATGTCTTTGACTTGTTGTTCTTCACGGTTATCGCAAACGATCTGATGTACTTTCCCACCATCTTCAATGATTTCTTGACTCACTTTATTGAGCTTTTCAATTTTCCGCCCAGTAATAACAACTTGAGCACCTAAAGATGCCAACTCATGCGCAGTACAGCGACCAATACCAGAGCCACCACCTGTCACAATAATGACTTTATCTTGAAAAGCATCCGATCTAAATATTGAGTGATAATGCATTGTTTTATTTCCAATTTGTTTTCTTTTAGATTGCTTATTTCCTTAGCCTCTGCTTGATCAAGGCAAAGAATTCCACCTTGCCAGAAACTTATACGGGCTTTAAATGTTTAGGAATTTTGACAGGCATATCCAACAGTTGTTGTGCAAAAGCTTTGCCTTGCGGATCAATACGTAAACTGGCAATTCCACCGCCACCCAGTGCATTTTCCAGCATAAAATTCAGCGCATTCAATCCGGGGATTTCATAACGAATCACTTGAGATTTTTCTGGGTCTAACACATGCTGCATATATGCTTTGACATTTTCTTCAGTCAAGTTGGCACGAATCCAAGGCAAATATTCAGGTTGACGTGCAATCACCCCAATATTGCTATGGTTACCCTTGTCTCCACTACGCGCATGAGCGATTTCAACCAAAGGAACCGTTATTTCCTGACCTGAGAATTGGGCAATGTCTCCAACAGGCGATACATCATAGGTCTGTTCATTTGAACCTGATGGAATTTCAACTTTATGGCGCTGTCCAGCAATATCTATTTCTATATTGAGTGTTGATTTGTCCACTAAGAATGAAAAGAGTTTGATCACGGGTGAGGCTTTAGGGCGACCGCCAACGATGCCTGCCAGTGCAGGTGCCATTCCTGTAGATGCTTGTGCAATTTCCGAAGCAAAAAACAGACATGCTTCTTTAAACATATGTTTTACTGCAATTTTGACCACGACTTCACGGCTTTGAATAGGTTTTGCATTGCCCCCATAAGTACTTTCAGTGCCCAATATCTCAACAGACTTTTCAGAAAATGGCGGCACTGAACGTAAAGCTAAAACACGTTCGCATTTATTAAGGATCGCATCTGCAATCACCTGAGCTTTTTCTGGTGCTTCACGCCCTGCGATCAAAAAGCTTACCAACACCCGATATCCATCTGGGTAAGTTGCACTGACCTTATATTGCTGAGTGGGCGCTCTACCTTTTGCACCAATAACCAAAACCCGATCCTGTTCCAGTTGTTGTAATTTTACTTGGCTAAAATCCGTAGTGACATCGGGTAGCAAATAGGCTTGAGGATTACCGATTTCATAAACAATTTGTTCAGCAACTGTCGCAGTCGAAACCAGCCCCCCTGTACCTTTGGGTTTAGTTACAATGAATGAGGCATCGGATTTAACTTCAACAATCGGAAATCCCATATTGTCAAAACCTTGGACCAAACGCCAATCGGTGAAATTCCCCCCTGTGCATTGCGCACCACACTCAATGATATGACCAGCCAAAGCACCTTGGGCAAGTTTGTCATAATCATCAAAAGACCATTGATATTCATGCAATAAGGGTGCAAGTACGACAGCAGAGTCCACCACCCGTCCTGTAATCACAATATCTACGCCTTGATCAAGAGCATCGCGAATTGGAATTGCACCGAGATAGGCATTACAACTTGCAAGCTGATCGGGTAAGTTTTCTCCACTAAACATTTCTTGAATATTTTGTGCTTTTAAAGTGGTCTGTTGAGCGAGTAAGTCATCTCCCAATACCACAGCAATTTTTAAATTTAAGCCTTGAGCATCAATCACTTTTTGTAAAGCATCACGACAAGCCAAAGGATTCACACCACCTGCATTGCTGATCACTTTAATATTTTTATCGCTGATTTTTTTAAGTAATGGTGTCATCACGCGACTAACAAAGTCTAAAGCATAGCCATGCTCAGGATTGACCATCATCGCTTTTGCCATGATTGACATCGTGATTTCAGAAAGGTAATCAAACACAAGGTAATCAATGTCAGACATATGTACCAGTTGAAATGCGGCAGTATTGGTATCGCCCCAGAAACCTGAGGCACATCCAATTTTCACAATACGCTGATCGTCCATTTTCACACCTATCTTGTTTTGATTGTTCTGAATAAAATTTATGCATCAATTTACCAAGCAAGCGCTTGGTTTGTAAAGTGCAAAATGTTATCCTGAATTGGCAAATGTGTTAAAACGCATTTCAAACAATAAAAAAATGGCTTAACTTTATGGAAAAAAATGATCCGATGATCGCTAATTCAATCAATGATATTCAACCCATTGCCTGTTTTGATGACAGCCCTAGAGGTCGTTTATTGCTGGGTGCTGCCTATCTTTTTCACAAACAAGGTTATGCCAAAACAACTGTGCGTGAGTTAGCCAATTTTATTGGAATTCAATCAGGTAGCTTGTTTCATCATTTTAAAAGTAAGGATGATATTCTTGCCCATGTGATGCAACAGACCATTATTTATAATCATGCTCGTCTGCTGGATGCGATTAAAATATCAGATGATCCTGAGCAACAATTGAAACACTTAATCAAAGCTGAACTGATCTCTATTAGCGGCGATACAGGTTCAGCGATGGCTGTTCTGGTTTATGAATGGTTTGCTTTATCTAAATCAAGACAGGATGAGTTGCTTAAACTTCGCAATGCTTATGAAGACATTTGGCTGACTGTGATTGAAAAGCTACGTGAACTCAATAAAGTCCAACATGATGCTTTTATTTGGCGTCGCTTATTGGGAGGTGCAATTGCTTGGACAGTGACGTGGTATAAACCCAACGGTAAAATGACAATGGATGAATTGACTGAAACCGTTTTAAGTATGGCTTTGAAATAAATATTGGTTGATTTCTCTGCGTCAATTTCTTATTTTTTTGAAATTCGAAATAAAATAAGTTTTGTTTTCATGATAAAACCGACAAAAATAATGTTTAAAACATACTCTCAACGATACATTACCGCTTCGGCAATTCACGCATTGGCTCAACGCTTTAATTTACCCTATGATGCTTTTATGCAAGATTGGGAATATGAGGTTGCTGACCCAAATCGTATTGATGAATTTATAGATGCTTATCTTTCAAATGAACTCAATGAAGACGAAAAATTTGCACTGATGGAAACGATCTTACAATCGTTTGAGGAATCTTCTAAAACGCTTGATTCAGATCAGCAATGGAACACAATTCTTCAGCTTTTAGAAGATAACCTCGACATTCATGCAACGACGATTTGTTATTGGGGATTCAGCATTGGTTAAATTTTCAATTAGAACATTTACCATGCATTCATAGATTTTAGTCATTTAACTCAAAACATCAGATTAGGTTTACAAAGCAAAAATCTTTTTCAATACATTTAAAACAAGTATGGCATACAAAAAGCTATATCGGATCCGCAATATACTGCTTTCGATTTTAGCGCGATAATAATGAATCATAACAGACATATTATTGAACTTACAGAGAAAAATAATGATCTCAGAATACAAACAATCAAATCCAATTTTCTAATTTTAGTCCTTCAATCCGCTCAAATTCTTTCATATTATTTGTCACTAAAATAGTGTCTAAGGCTAATGCATGTGCTGCGATTAACATATCTAAGCTACCAATGGGTTGTCCTTTAGCATGCAATGTTTGTCTTAATTTTGCATAATGCCAAATTGCATTTTCATCATAAGGAAGAATATCTAAAGGTGCTAAAAACTTGTCCAAAGCATTTTTATTTCGAAGGGATCCAGACTTTTCTACCCCAAAAGCCAACTCCGAAGCACTAATACTGGAAATTACTAATTGACCTAGTTGATATTGTTTAAATTTTTCAAAAACCTGTGCTGGTTTATTATTGATAACATAAATACAGATATTGGTATCCAGCAAGTAAATCACAATAACTCCTCTCTATTTTGGACACCTTGTTCTTCTCGTTCTAGTAGGAAATCATCTTCGAATTCCAATACTGCCTCTTGCATAATTTCCCAAGGATTCTTTAAGGGTAATAATAAAACACCGTTGCCAAAATGTTTAACCACAACTTCCTTTCCCTCAAAACGAAATGCTTTAGGTAACCGAACTGCCTGACTACGTCCAGATTGAAAAATTTTTGCAACTTCCATAAGACAACTCCAATTGGTAACAACCATTGATATATATCATAACATGGTTGTTTTTTAATCAAAGCCTTTAGTTGTAAGTTTTTATCATTTAAAGCCAGTTATCAAAACCCCAACTGCTTACTGATCAAATCCTTCATGATTTCTTCTGCACCACCGCCAATCATATTAACCTTCACTTCACGGTAGATTCGCTCAGACTTCGTTCCACGCATAAAGCCCATTCCACCAAGCGTCTGTACCGCGGCATCTGCACAAAATTGCATGCATTGTGTTGCAACATTCTTCGACATACAAATCTGTGCGATTAAATCACTTCCCTGTAATTCAGCTTTACCCATACGATAAGCTGTATCTTCCAACAGTGCACGTGTATAGGTTAAACGCGTTGCTATATCCACCAGTTTATGACGTACCACTTGATGATCAACCAAGCGTTTACCAAAAGTTTTTCGATCTTTCGACCACTGTAAAGCTTCTTCATAACATACCAGCGCATAACCATATGCCATAGAAGCTAACCAAAAACGCTCCATATTAAAGTTTTTCATAATTACTTTAAAACCTGCGTTTTCTTCTCCTAGAAGATTTTCTACAGGTACTTTGACCTGATCAAAATGCAAATGGGCAGTATCTGAAGCCCACCACCCCATTTTCTTTAACGAAGATTTGCTAATACCTTCACTATGCGCATCCACCAATAGCATCGAAATTCCATTGGCACCTTTTATTTCTGGATTGGTTCTTACAGCAACGGTGTAATAGTCAGCTCGCATGCCTGAAGTAATAAAGGTTTTTTCTCCACTGAGCAGGTAAAAGTCACCATCTCGTATCGCTTTAGTTTGTAAGGCAGCAACATCTGAACCACCAGTAGGTTCAGTGATTGCCAGCGCAGAAATTTTCTCGCCTGCAATAATTTGTGGCATCACTTGGTTACGAATATGAGGCTGTGCAAAATAATGGATCGGAGGCGTTCCAATGGTATGAATCATCAGTGAGATATGTACTCCGCCTGAACCCGCTTTAGCTGTTTCAACTGCTGCAAGGAACACATGAAATGCATCTGCGTCTGGTATTCCGCCATGATCTTCATCAAACCCTAAACCCAGTAGTCCTATGGATGCAGCTTTTTGATAAAGTTCTCGTGGAAAGCTTCCCGCCTCATCCCATTCATTGACATAAGGGCTAATTTCTTTTTCCACGAACTTCTTCACACTATCAGCAAATGCACGATGTTCAGCGGTGTAGTAAATCGGGTTATTTAAATGATCCATCTCTTGTTGTTCCCTGTTTATTTTTATAACACTTTATTTTCCATACAATACTATCTTAACCAATTACTCAAATTCTAATAGCCCAATTGACGACTGGCGAGATCTTTCATGATTTCTTCTGCGCCTCCACCAATCATATTCACTTTAACATCACGATAAATACGTTCAGACTTCGTTCCACGCATAAACCCCATCCCACCCAAAGTTTGTACAGCTGCGTCTGCACAAAATTGCATGGTCTGCGTTGCCACATTTTTTAGCATACAGATTTGAGCAATCAATTCATTGCCCTGCATTTCAGGTTTTCCCAGACGATAAGCTGTATCTTCCAATAAAGCCAGTGTGGTGGTAAGACGAGTCGCCATGTCCACAAGTTTATGACGAACCACCTGATGATCTAACAAACGCTTGCCAAAGGTTTTACGTTCTCGTGCCCATTCCAAGGCCTCCTCATAGCAAGTTAGTGCAAAACCATAACTACTTGCAGCAAGAAAAAAACGCTCCATATTAAAGTTATTCATAATCACCAAAAACCCCATGTTTTCAGCACCTAATAAATGATGTGCTGGAACACGGACTTGGTCAAAATGTAAATGCGCAGTATCTGAAGCCCACCACCCCATTTTGTCCAATTTTGACTTGCTAATGCCTTTGCTATGCGCATCAATCAATAACATAGAAATACCATTTGGACCTTTGGCATCTACATCCGTACGTACAGCGACCGTATAGTAATCTGCACGAATGCCCGAAGTAATAAACGTTTTTTCCCCGCTCACAATATAATCATCACCATCTCGTAGTGCTTTGGTTTTCAACGCCGCGACATCTGAGCCCCCAGATGGTTCAGTGATGGCTAAAGCAGAGATTTTTTCACCTGCTAAAATCTGCGTCAGTACCGTTTCTTTAATTTCGTCTGAAGCAAAATGATTGATCGGCGGTGCGCCAATTGAATGTGACAATAAAGAAGCGCACAAACCGCCTGAACCAGTTTTAGCAAGTTCAATGGAAGATAAAAGGACATGAAAAGCATCTGTTTCAGGTATTCCACCATAGCGTTCATCAAAACCTATACCTAACAAACCAATTTCAGCTGCTTTTTGATAAAGTTCTTTTGGAAATATTTCAGCTTCTTCCCACTCATTGATATGTGGCATTAACTCCTTTTGAACAAACTTACGAACTGAGTCTGCAAAGGCAAAATGCTGATCTGTATAGTAAATTAGGTTATGTTTCATCTTGATGTGCTTCCCAGCATTATTTTTAAAAACTTATACTGACAGATTTTAAAGCATTTAAAGTTGCAGAAATGATCAATTTATAATTAAAAACATGTCAATTTTGCTGAAAACTCATGTATTAATTTCAGCTTCCATTTCAAAAATCCGTTACACTCTTAATAATTTCATTTTAATTTTTAGCTCTAGAAATAATGGCGACACTGAATCAATTTTTATCTCGTTTTAGCCCGGCAACTATTCAACGAAGCTTGAGTTATGTCAAAAAAATTGATCTTAAATCTCTAGAAATTTATCCTGACCGTGACAATTTAGTGATAGAGGCACAAGTTCAAGGGACCGACTATTATGAGACGGCAGTTATTTATAATCCGTTAAAAAATCAGATCGTCGATACCGACTGTAGTTGTCCTGTAGCTTATGATTGTAAACATGCGGCAGCATTAGCCCGTTATTTTTATGATCAAGAAATGTCGAATGCACTGAGTCGACAAAATTTAAACCATTCAGAGCAAACTTCAGCAACAGCCAATCAAACTGCACATGGCACAGCAAAAGCTTGGTTAAATCAATTTAAACAACAATTGGCTCAGATTCAGCCAGCCACAAAAAAAATACCGCATCAACTGGTATATATTTTTCAAGCCAAAAATAATTCGGCTCAACTGCAACTTTGCGTATATAAAGCTCGCCATAATAAAGATGGAAAAATTCGTGATACAGCTCTGTATACCAGTTATGACAATGTGCTTAATGAACGCCTAAAAGTCAGTCCAGAAGAAAAGAAAATCTTTAGTCACCTCTATTTTTTTGCAAAGTTAAATTTCAATAATGCCCATTTTTATCCTTCATCATGGGATATTTCGGGTATTTATCAGGAACATCTTAAAACTGCAATTTTGAGTGGTGATTGTTATGGACTGGATGTACAAAGACCCGCATTAACTTGGTCTGAACAGAACTATAAAATCGAATTTAATTGGCAATCTAAACCTGAGCAACAAACTGAAAAATTAAAAGCACATTTTTTTGATGATCAACAATTAGAAATTACCGATGAACATGCACAACATATTTATATTATTCATTCTCACCCTTTAAGCTATTTAGATTTGTTCAAAAACCAAGTGGGTGCGCTTGAATCTTCATATTCTAGTGAAATGATTGAAGAACTGCTGAACATGCCTCAGATGCCTGTTGAACTTATGCCTGAATTTCAACAAGCCATCCAACCTTATTCATGTTTTGAAGATTTTCCACAAGCTCAATCTACACAAAATGTAGATATCCTAACTGGCAAACCAACGCCAATTTTACGCTTTGGTACGCATCCACAATATGATCGCTTAGGTCATATGCACCACTATGCTTTTGCAGAAATCGAATTTGAATACCAAGCTGGAAGAATCAAAGCTGGTTTTCCAGATGAATGTTTTGTCAGTAACGTCCAACAAAAAACGGTACGACAACAACGTGATCTTGTCATAGAAAAACAATATATTGCGACCTTAATGGACGCTATTCCATCCCTACAATGGATCACCAAAATACCGAAAAGCAAGAGACCTGCGTTTGATAACATTACTGAAAAATCAATTATTTGTGCAGATCCTACAGCATGGATTGATCAACTGATTCCTGAAAATAAAATTGAACTTCTCGGTTGGAAAGTGGAGCACACTGCCGATAGCCAATTCAACTTACGCGCCACACAAAATTTGCAGTTATCTTTAACCGAATCTGAAAAAAAGCAAGATTGGTTTAATGTTGGTGCAACCATTCAAGATGTACATGGTCAAACTTATAATCTAATCGACTTATTGGGCTACGCCATTCAACATAATCCTCATCTCTTAGAAGATGATTATATTGTGCAAATGAAGGATGAAAGTTTTCTCATTGTTCATTTAAAAGAAGCTCAGTCTCAATTGGCGTTAAAGGTTCAGGACATCAAACCTATTTTGATTTATCTGAAAGAAATTTTACGCCATCCTGAGTCTGCCTCATTAGACCAATACGATGCTGCACAATTTTTGGATTTACAACATCATTTGGGCATGCCGTGGCAAAGTAGCGAACGTTTACAAATATTTGCTGAGAAGTTGCAAAGTAGTTATCAACATCAAATTGCGACACCTGAAGGCTTTCAAGGAGAGTTACGCCCTTATCAACAGCAAGGTTTAGCATGGTTACAGTTTTTACGTGAAACTGAACATGGCGGTATCCTCGCCGATGACATGGGCTTAGGTAAAACAGCTCAAACACTTGCTCATATCCTGATAGAAAAACAAGCGGGGCGATTGAAACAACGCCCAGCCTTGATTATTGCACCCACATCTTTAATGCATAACTGGCGTAAAGAAGCTGAAAAATTCACCCCTGAATTAAAGGTTTTAGTCCTTCAAGGTCAAGATCGCTTGGAATATTTTCAAGATATTAACAATGCGGATGTGGTACTAAGTACCTACCCATTAATTGGTCGTGATGAAGAATTTTTATTGCCACACCAGTACCATTTACTGATTCTGGATGAAGCACAAAACATCAAAAATCCACGGGCTAAAGCATCTCAAGTAGTTCGTCAAATTAAGGCTAAACATCGTCTGTGTTTGACTGGAACACCGATGGAAAACCACTTAGGTGAATTATGGTCTTTATTCCATTTCCTTATGCCTGGTTTTCTTTATAGCCAAGAGTTATTTAATAAAAAATATCGAAATCCTATTGAAAAGCATGCTGATATTCCAACAAAAGTTAAGCTTGTTTCACGTATTAAACCATTTATGTTGCGCCGCTTAAAAACAGAAGTTGCCAAAGAACTTCCAGAAAAGACCACAATTGAAGTCAATATTGACATGAATGAACAGCAATCTAAACTCTACGAGGCTGTTCGTGCAACAATGCAAAAGAATATCCGAGAACTCATTGCAGCCAAAGGTTTTCATCGTAGTCAAATCCAGATCTTGAGTGCCTTACTCAAACTTCGACAAGTATGTTGCCATCCTAGCCTTTTACAGCTTGATCAAATTAAAAATCAAAATGTCGAATCTGCTAAGTTGGATCATTTATTAGAAATGGTCCAAGGCATGGCTGAAGAAGGACGCAAGATTTTAATTTTTTCTCAATTCACAACCATGCTTCAACTGATTGAAGAACATTTAAAAGCATTAAATATTCGAAATGTAAAATTGACAGGACAAACCAAAAAACGTGATGAAGTGATTACTGCATTCCAATCAGGAGAAATTCCTGTTTTCCTGATCAGTTTAAAAGCGGGTGGCGTTGGACTAAACCTGACTGCTGCGGACACTGTAATTCACTTTGATCCATGGTGGAACCCTGCTGCTGAAGATCAAGCTTCAGATCGTGCATGGCGAATCGGTCAAGACAAACCTGTCTTTGTTTATAAACTGATTACCAACCAAAGTATCGAAGAAAAGATTTTAGCCTTACAGAAAAATAAAGCTGATCTTGCCAAATCTGTACTGAGTATTGATCATGAAAATGAAGTGAAATTGTCTGAAGATGATGTCATGAGCTTGTTGGATTGAAGCTAAATACCTAGTTAAGCATTACTTTTTATCTAGCCAATGCTTTCATTCAGCATGGAATTTTGCATAATATCCACGAGTAAATGCTTATTTAAATGGTTAACAGCAATTTTCTAATCCGTTCAATGTAAGCATTTACCTACAACTCCTGCCGAACTTAGCGAATATGCGACCAATCAAAAGTCACCTATTCTATTGTTATCGGGAACAGGAAGTTTCCCAGACAAAATAACAATAACAAAACGTCTGAGCATCAGGAACGTGAGATTCGACAGGAGTCATATCTAACTCACCAATACGAAGAAAACCTCATCAGGATGATGGGGTTTTCTTTTACTTATAAAAAGTACTAGATATTCGGAATTAACTTTTAGCTATGAAATTTTAAACTTATAATTGGTATATTTAATTGTCGTGCAAGTAAAAGTTCTCGCTTTACCCAATCGGATTGATTAATTGATTTTGTTTCTAATATAAAAAGAATATCTGAATTCTTCAGTTGTTCCTCTACATAGTGTTGTTTATCTTCAGATTGATTATGCAAAATATCAATATATACCTTTCCATAATTAGAAAAAAAAGTCTCTATTTTTTTTAGGAAAGCCTTTGTAACATAGACATCCCTAGTAGTATAACTAATAAAAATATTCATTATTACTTTTAGACACACCTAAACAAATTAAAACCTGAAAATAATATTACAATAATCATAATATAATAATATAGTCCCATTGATGCATTAAAAAATGAATCAACCCAAGCAGGTTGCTTTTGCAAAATTTCGGTATCATTGATTTCATTTCTACTTTTGATATTTTTACTAAGTTTAGCCATCTTATACCGATTAACTTTTTGATAATAGTATGCGATCACATCACAAATCCAAAAACCTGTACATAGTACAAAAATTATAATACTATTTTCTAGCCAAGAAGTACTACTTCCCAATTTCAATAAAGCTGTTAATACTATTCCAATTAAACCAACACATAATTTTTTGTAGCCGAAACATTGCTCACTAATCTTCAGTGTAGATTCATGCAATTGTTTAATAAGTTGATTATCTAATTCATCTTCATATTTTATTTTGTCTTTATCTCTTTTTTTTGTATTTTTATAAAAAAGAAGCATATAGCTATTCCTTTCTTTTCTTATAACAGTAAAACACCCTCAACTAAGTTGAGGGTGTTTTAAGAATTAAAAGCTGGCGATGAC